>NZ_JBHLWN010000090.1:0-100495 GCF_042432825.1 Paenibacillus chartarius
CGGACGGCGGAGGCACGACGACGGGCGACGGCACGGACGGCGGAGGCACGACGACGGGCGATAGCACGGACGGCGGAGGCACGACGACGGGCGACAGCACGGACGGCGGAGGCACGACGACGGGCGACGGCTCGACTTCCAGTCAAAGCCCGGGCAGCGAGCCGGCTCCGGCGGCTCCAACACCTGAGAATGATTTTATCGACTCCGCGAAGATGGATGAACTGATCTCCACTCAATTGAGCCATGACAGCAAAATCGTGGTGGAGGCCAAAACGACAGGGGATACCGCTCAAACGATCGTCAATGCAGCCGCATTCGGTAAAATTTCGGCAGCAGCCAAGGATGCAGCACTTGTCATTCAATCCGGGCTGTCGACCGTCTCCGTCTCGGCAGACAGCATGAAGAAGCAGCTGGAGGAGCTGTCCATTGCCCCTGGGCAAGCGAAAATTGCTGTGATCGTTACAAAATCGGCAGCGGCCGTTGAAGCGATTGCGAAAAACGGCGTTCATCTGCTGACAACTCCTGTAACCGTTGAGGTTCAAGTGACGACGGAAGACGGCCGGAAGCTGTCCGTGCAGCCGGCATTGAAGAACAGCCTCGTTCTGCCGGAGACTGCTGCGGGAATATCGACGAAGCATCTCGCGGGTGTCGTTATCGATCCTGTAACGAACGAAATGTTTCCGGTGCCGGTTACCTTTACGGACGAAGGCGGAAAACGCATGGCCAATCTGCCGAACCGGGGGAACCTTGCATATGCGGTCGTAGAGAACGACAAATCGTTTAAGGATGTACCGGCAAGTCATTATGCTAAAGAGAGCATCGATGTACTGGCCTCCAAACTGATCGTTACCGGCGAGAGCAGCGACTTATTCGTGCCGGATCGGAATGTATCGCGTGCGGAGTATGCTACGCTGCTGACACGCGCTCTTGGGATTGTTCCGCAAGCGGAAGCAGACTCGGCATTCCCGGATGTGGCGGCCGACAACGTGCATGCCAGAGCGATTGCTGCTGCAGCGATGGCAGGACTTATTAACGGATATACAGACGGTACCTTCCGGCCGAATGAAGAAATTACCCGGCAGGAAATGGTCCAAATGATATTCAATGCGATGAGAGCAAACGGTTATGCGCAAGAGATCAAATCTGAAGAGAAGCCGCAATGGCTGGCCGCTTTCGGCGATCGCAGCCAAATTCCGGACTGGGCTAGCGATGCGGCGGCGGCAGCCGTTAAAGCGGGCATCATCCAAGGTGTTGCGGCAAATGAATTTGCACCGTCCTACCATGCGGACCGGGCACAAGGAGCGGCCGTCGTACTGCGCATGATGCAGACACTTCAGATCGTCGAGTAATCGGTTCGCCACCCAAACAAGCTGACGCTTGCCTGCCCGCAGGCGTCAGCTTGTTTGTTTTGCAAGTGGATTCCGCTTGGATAAGCGAACCTGAAACGCTATAATGAAGCTACTTCATTATCACTGTGAAAGAGGGGCCCGCCTTGAACCGACGTATGTTTCTCCGACGACTATTAGCGCTTATCGCCTTTGTCGCCGCCGCTGGGGGCGGGCTGGACGCATGGCTTCTTCGCGGCCGGAGCGAGCCTGCCGTGAGGCCCGAGCCGATCGGCAGGCAGCCGGCGCCGCAGCCTGCCGGAGAGTCTGCGCCAAACCACACCGGACCTCTGCTCTCCATGTTCGTTCTCAGCGATCTGCACATTACGCTTAACGACCCGCAAACGTCGCGAAAGCTCAAGCTGGCGATGGAAGATATGAAAGCGTTCGATCAGCCGATCGAGGCGCTCATTATGACCGGTGATCTTACGGATACCGGGACGGAGCGGGATTATAGGGAACTGACGAAAATTATAAGCGGCTACAAGCTGCCTCCTTTCGGCGCTAACATGGGCAATCACGATTACTATACGGTTTGGATCAATAAGCACGACGGCTGGGACAAGGAGAGCTTTCCGAACGGGAAGACGGATGAGCTGTCGCGCCAGCAGTTCCTCAAATTTATGAATTATAAGAAGACGTATAACGAAATGAATGTGAACGGATATACGATTCTGCTGCTGTCCCAGGAGACATATGTGCAGGAGAAGCCGGACGTCGGGGAAGGCGCCTGGTATTCCGACGAGCAGCTGAATTGGCTGAAATCCCGCCTGGCCGAAGTGACGAAGGACGGGAAGCCGGTGTTCATTATGACGCATCAGCCGCTCGCTCCGGCCGGCCAGAAGGGCGGGAGCCATCAGCTGATCCGCAGCACCGAGTTCCGCAGCATCGTGAAGCCGTACAGCAACGTGTTTGTGCTGTGCGGTCACCGCCATCAAGATTTCCGCAACGGAACGAATCATTACGTCCGCGAGACGTTTCATTATTTTCACAACTCGTCCGTCGGCCGGCCGTCCAACCGCAGCTTCCAGCAGGAGGCGAAGGACCGCTCGCAAGGCATGTACATTCAGGTGTACGCCGACAAGGTCGTGCTGCGCGGACGCGAATTCAGCGAGCGGACGTTTATCGATGAAGCGAACTGGTCGATACCGCTCGTCAAGCCGGCGAAGAAAGCGTAAATGGCTTGCCGCTGCGGGCTTTATTTTGATACAATGAAGGTATTGCCCTTGGGATCAAGGGCTTTTGTTCCTGCATCGCAAAGTATGAGCTTCGTTCTATACTCTGGCTGATTCCGCTACGATGGCTTAAAGCTGGAGGCACGACGTTGAGCAACCGGCATTACGTTACACGGCCAGCTTAACGCCGCAAACGCGCCGTCCTTGAGGACGGCGCAAGCGTTTATTCTTGTGCGCATAGCTTACTAACCAAATGAGGTGCTACCATTGTCTACGATAGAGCAAGAAGTCGCCAAACGACGCACGTTTGCGATTATTTCCCACCCTGACGCAGGGAAAACGACGCTCACCGAGAAGCTGCTCCTGTTCGGAGGCGCGATCCGGCTCGCCGGTACGGTTAAAGCGCGGAAGGCCAGCAAGCACGCGACGTCCGACTGGATGGAGATCGAGAAGCAGCGGGGTATCTCGGTTACTTCGTCGGTGATGCAGTTCGATTATAACGGCCATCGGGTCAACATTCTCGATACGCCGGGCCACCAAGACTTCTCCGAGGATACGTACCGGACGCTGACCGCCGCGGACAGCGCGGTGATGCTGATCGACGTTGCGAAGGGCGTCGAGGCGCAGACGAAGAAGCTGTTCCAGGTATGCCGGATGCGCGGCATTCCGATCTTCACCTTCATCAATAAGCTGGACCGCGAAGGCCAGAACCCGTTCGATTTGCTTGAGGAGCTGGAGCAGGTGCTCGGCATCCGCTCGTATCCGATGAATTGGCCGATCGGCATGGGCTCGTCGCTTTGCGGCGTATATGACCGGCAGAAGACGCAGCTGGAGCTGTTCCAGGGCGACGACCATAAGAATATTGAGGTGCGGAAGGTCGAGGACTATAACGATCCGATCGTGAAGGAAGTGGCCGGCGAATTCCTGTACGACCAGCTCGTGCAGGACTTGGAGCTGCTGGACGTTGCGGGCGATCCGTTCGACTTTGATAAAGTGATGCGCGGCGAGCTGACGCCGGTGTTCTTCGGCTCCGCCGTCAACAATTTCGGAGTGCAGACGTTCCTCGAGAACTTCCTGCAGCTGGCGCCGGCGCCTACGCCGCGCAACTCGACGGCAGGCGTCGTCGAGCCGACGAAGCCGGGCTTCTCGGGCTACGTCTTCAAGATTCAAGCCAACATGAACCCGGCGCACCGCGACCGGCTTGCGTTCCTGCGCATCGTCTCGGGCAAGTTCGAGCGCGGCATGACCGTGCGCCACGTCCGTGAAGGCAAGAACATCAAGCTGTCGCAGCCGCAGCAGTTTCTCGCGCAGGACCGGGATATCGTCGAAGAAGCGTTCCCGGGCGACATTATCGGCTTGTTCGACCCTGGCATTTTCCGGATTGGGGACTCGCTTTCCGAGAAGGAGGAGCTGCGCTTCGACGAGCTGCCGACGTTCTCGCCGGAGCTGTTCTGCAAAGTGACGGTCAAGAACGCGCTGAAGCACAAGCAGTACCAGAAGGGTCTCGACCAGCTGACGGAAGAGGGCACGATTCAAATTTTCCGGACGATCGGGTTCGAGGATATTATTCTCGGCGTCGTCGGCCAGCTGCAGTTCGAGGTGTTCGAGTACCGGATGAAAAACGAATACGGCGTCGACATCCAGCTGCAGAAGCTGAACTACCAGTTCGCGCGATGGATTGTCGACGAGAAGGTCGACCCGGGCAAGTTCCGTATCAACTCAACGCTTGTCAAAGACAAGAACGACAACTATGTGGCGCTGTTTGAAAGCGAATATGCGCTGCGCAGTGCGCAAGAAAAAAATCCGACGGCGCAGTTCCTGCCTACGGCTCCGTAATAAAGCGTAAGACAGCCTTCTTTCCAAGCTACCGGCTTGGGGAGAAGGCTGTTTGCGCTCATCGGGTATGCACCCATTTGCGGCAAAATGGACTTGCCGCCGGTAGCCGCTGCCGTACGGCGTACATACAATATCACGTTGAAGTTACGTCAGTGGACCAAGGTAGGGATTCACTATGCATATCGCCATTGTGGCCCCGGAGGCGCTTCCGGTTCCGCCGCTGAAGGGCGGGTCCGTCGAAATATGCATTCACGCCATCGCGCGGCAACTAGCCAAGGAGCATAAGGTAACGGTCATAGGCCGCCGTCATCCCCGGCTTCCCGTGCTGGAGCGAGACGGCCCGGTTACGTACGTCAGGGTGAAGGCGAATTCGTCTGCGGTTTACTTAAAAGCGGTGATTTCCGAACTGAGGAAAGGCTCCTTCGATATGATCCAGGTCGACAATCGGCCCAAGTATGCTGCGGCGATCAAAAAAGCGCTGCCTCATCAAAAAATCGCCTTATTTCTTCATTCCTTAACGTTCGTGACGCCGCCGAGGCTGTCGCCGTCCGCCGCGGCAGCGCTGCTCGGCAAGCCGGATCTGATCATTGCCAACAGCACGTCGCTCTTTGGGGAGCTGAGCAGGAGGTACCCGGTCAGCCGCAAGAAGCTGCGCAAGGTATGGCTGGGTGTTGACGTGGAGCGGTTTCGCAAGCCGACGCCGGAGGAGCGGCGGAAGCTGCGCCGCGAATATCGGGTGAACGGGGCGTATACGGTGCTGTTCGTCGGGCGTGTGATTCCGCGTAAGGGCGTCCCCGTCCTGATCAGGGCGGTCAAGCAGATGCGCAAGCAGGTGCCCGGGGCAAAGCTGATCGTAGCCGGAGGGGGCAAAGCGACGTATGTCGGGAAGCTCAAGCGGCTGGCGGCCCGGTTGGGCGTACCGGTGCGGTTCACCGGTCTGATCTCGCACCGGACGATTCACCGGCTTTATCGTGCCGCGGACTGCTTCGTCTGTCCGTCCCAGAAGCACGAAGCGTTCGGACTCGTGAATGTAGAAGCGATGGCGTCCGGATTGCCGGTGGTCGGCTCGAATATCGGCGGCATCGGAGAAATTGTCGTGAACGGCAAGAACGGCTACCTCGTGGACCGGTTCAGGGAGCCCGGCGAATTTGCCGATTGCCTCGTTCGATTGGCGAAGGAGCCGTCTCTTGCCAAACGCATGTCGGAGCAAGCGCGGAGCGATGCCGTGATGAAGTTCGGCTGGGGGGCTACGGCCCGGAAGCTGGGGATGATTTACGGCAGAGGCTCGATATCGCAGGCGCTGCTTCGGACGCGGGAAGTATCGGCGGCAGGCGAGGATCCCGCCTATGAAGCGAATGCCGGTGCTGAAGATGTGCTGGTTTGGGACGAAGCGTTGTCCGAGCCGGATGGGCAATCGGCGAAGCCCGGCGACGAGCAGGTTGCAACGGTAGCCGGTATATGGGATTCCGCTGTCATGCCGCCGCGGGCGCTTGACCCAAAGCGTGAAGATGAGGGCGGCGAACAAGAGGATGAGCTTCAGGAGGGACATCGTGAAAAAAAAGCGAACGATTCGGTATAGACGTTATGTGCACAGCAAATGGACCAAAACTCGTGCGCTGCTGAACGATGCGGCAGTGAAAGGCTATGTGCCGGCAACGAAACCGCTCACAGCGGCTTCGCTTCGCGAAATGCTGCCGCTCCACCGCATGGTCTACGTAAAGCCGAACATTGGCGCATTCGGCAACGGCGTCATTCGGGTCGAATGGCGTCCTTATACGGAGAAGCCGTATCAATACCAATCCGGGCTAACCCTGCATCGCTTCGACTCGATGGAGGAGCTTAGCCGGTCGCTGCTGGCACATACGGCAGCCAAACGGCCGTACTTGATCCAGCAAGGGATTCATCTGTTGACGTATCGGAAGCATCGCTTCGATATCCGGGTCATGGTCCAGAAGACGGAGAGCGGCAGCTGGCAGACGACTGGCATTATCGGCCGGGTGGCGGATCCGCGCAAAGTCGTCACGAACGTGCACAACGGAGGTACGCTAAAGCCGGTTGAAACGCTGATGGCCCACTACTTGTCAGGCTCAAAGCTGAAACAGTTCATCCAGGAGCTGCGCACGCTGGGGGTCGGAGCCGGGCGGGCGCTGGAAAAGCAATTCCGCGGGATGAAGGAAATCGGCGTCGATGTGGCGGTAGACGAAAACTGCCGGCCTTGGATTCTCGAAGTGAATACGGCGCCGGATCCGTATATTTTCCGTAAACTGAAGGATAAAAGCGTATTCCGCAGAGTGTACCGTCTGTGGCAGCTGCATAAGCCTCCGGTGAAGCTGAAGCCGCTGTCGGCCCGGCACGGACTTGGCAGAGTACTGTCTCCAAAACGGCGTGCATAATGCCGTAAGAAATAGCCTAATCCCGGTCTTTCGCTGCGTAGCGGCTGATAAGCGGATTGGGCTATTTTTCATTCGATCTGAGGCATAGAGGCGGGGTGGAGGCTGCATGTACTTTACTTAATAAACTTTATTTGATAAAGTATATGGCAAGGAGAGTGAATCAAATTATGAACATACTTGTGATTGTCGCGCATCCGAGACTAGGCCAGTCTCGCGTGAACCGGACTTGGGCGGAACGCCTGAAGCAGGTCGACGGGGTTACGGTTCACGATGTATACGCCGCCTATCCGGAAGGAACGATTGACGCGCAGCGGGAGCGGGAACTGCTGCTCGCCCACGATCGAATCGTTGTGCAATATCCGTTCTACTGGTACAGCGCACCCGCTTTCTTCAAGCTGTGGATGGAGGACGTGCTTGAAGCGCAGTGGCTGATGGGAGGCAGAGGGAGGGGACTCGCCGGCAAGGAGCTGATCTTGGCGATCTCCGCCGGTTCGCAGAAGCAAGCTTACCAAGCCGGGGGATTCCAGCAGTATACGGTCAGCGAATTGACGAAGCCGATGCAGGCGATGGCCGGTCTGATCGGGATGACATTCCTGCCAAGCTTCGTATTCTACGGCGCGGCGCATGCCGATGACGAAGCGGTGCGGCAAAGCGCCGACGCTTACGCCGCCCACATCCTGGACCCGAATCTGGACCCGCGCCGGCGCCTGCTTCAGGCCATCAGTGAATAGTGAACAGAAAGAACCTTCACCTCCATGTTCTGAACTGTTACCCGGTTTGTGGACAGAGAAATAAGTCCTCTTGCTAAGCTGCTAAAAGGTGGCTCCTGTATTCATCAGGAGTCATCTTTTTTAAATCCCATTGATATCGGCAAGAGTTATAAAAGTGAATATAATCCTCTAGAAGGTCGCAAAGTTCTTCAAAAGTGAGCGTCGCAGTATCGTCTAACTCATCTTTCATATGACCAAAGAAGGATTCCATTGGGGCATTATCCCAACAGTTCCCTTTGCGGGACATCGATTGTTTAATGCCTGCAGCTTGGACCCGTTTCTGAAAGCTGGGGTGGGTGTAATGCATCCCTTGGTCAGAGTGCAGGATCGCCTCAGGATGAATTCCGTTTAGACGATCAAACAGCTTGTCTAGCGTCCGTTCCACGATAGGCATCTCTAGAGATTTAGAAGTATGGTGAGCCAAGATCTGTTTGGTAGCTCCGTCCTTTACACAAGACAAATAGGCCGTTTGCCCGTTTCCATATGGGATGTAGGTGATATCGGTCAATAGGACCTTCTCCGGCTCCCCCTGGTCAAAATGACGCTTCAGTAGGTTCGGGCAAGTCTTATGCTCCTGAGTAGCCTTAGCCAGCCTTCTATAAGGGTTTGCTTGACGAACCTTCGCCCTAAGCCCATACTTCTCCATAATCCTTCGAATCTTTTTGTGGTTCATAGTTACATGATCATTTTGCTCGAGATGCATCTTTATCACTAGAGCCCCGGCTTTACACTTGAGCTTATTGAAATGATGCTTAATTAGGTCGAGATCCTTCTCATCTGAGAATTCCCTGTGCTGACGTTTCTCTTCTGCGTTCAGCCAGCGATAATATCCGCTTCTACTCACCCCAACAAGTCCGCAGAGATAGCTTGTCATGCCCGTTATCTGGTGTAGACGAATGGTTTGGTTAATTAGCTCAAAGTACGCGGAGGCGCTCAGTTCTTGTTCGGCCTCACCCGCCTTTCTAGATCCTCGAGCTTTTTTAAGAAATCGTTCTCCGCTTCAAGCAGCTTAATTCGCGCCTCAGCACGTTCTAATTGTTCTTGAACGGATAGGTCTTGAGTTGATTTCCGACCTGTAGCTGCCTTACCGCGGCGTTCCTCAAGCAGACCCTTCTCTCCATATTCAGAGTAGGTTGCACGCCACCGTTTTAAACACTCCTGAGGCTTCCGATTACCGATAGTGGATAACAGAAACCCGGCTTCAATGAAAATCTGCTGGGGCGAATTCCCCATCCGATAAGATTCTAATGCTGCGAGTTTAAATTCGGGAGAGTACGTTATCGCCATCTCAGATACATGCAGAACATTTGGATTCGCTTCTAGCTGTCTAATTTCATGCGCCGTAAAACGATGTCTGTTCCGTGGGGACTTATTGCTATCTGTCATATTAGACCTCGCTCCTTTTCAGTAACCCTATTATAAACGCAAAAAACCGGAGGGTGGGCACTTTTTTCAAAGTGTCCACCCTCCGGGTCACAGTTCATTCTGTGGATGTGAAGGTTTTTTGCGAAAAGAGATTTTCCAGCATGGCTGACCGAACTGCGGCGGCAGAGCTCGGAGACCGAGCGTACGCCGGTGCCGCTGGCAGGGTGAGCCCCTCCGAGCTTGAAAGGTGCCCGCCAAGCCTTATTTACGGCAGTATGGCAATCAATGTACCGTCCTCCACAATGACTTCATACATAGCCAGCATGGCGCTCGGTACGTTATGGCAGCGGCCGGTGTCCGTCTCGAACGTCCAGCCGTGCATCGGACAGACAAACTCACCGTCCTCGATATCCACGGTATAACCGGCGTGCGGGCACCTGCGCGAGACGAGCCGATAAGCGCCGTCCTCCTTCATCAGATAATAAGGACGGCGATCGAGCACAATTTCCGCCGGAAAGCTGTCAAATTGATCGGCCGTGCCGATCGTAACCTGGTTCATGACGAAATCCCTCTTTCATATCAATGGTGTCATATTCTCCGTATTGTACCTTTCTTGATAACCGTGGAACAAGCCGCCGGAAATCAACATGTTCACACCTATGAATTTGTTGGTATAATAGGCCATTATAAGCCGTATTATGAAAAGATCCTATACTTCGAGGGTGAGAACGTTGACGACAATGCTTCTCGGCAGTATCCTGTCCGCTTTGTCCACGGGACTCGGCGCCTTGCCGATTCTAGTTATCCGGAAATTCAGTCATAGAGCCAGAGATATGCTGCTTGCATTCGCCGCCGGGATCATGGTCGCCGCATCGACCTACGGCCTTATTCCGCAGGCCCTGAAAGAATCCAATCTGATCGTGCTTACTGTCGGCGTATTGCTCGGAACGTTGATGCTGACATTGCTCGAAAGTACGATCCCGCACCAAGATGTTCCCCACACGGTGGGGGACGTGCAGATCGACCGGCATGCGCTGCTCGTCATCGTTGCCATAACGCTCCACAATTTACCGGAGGGGCTGTCGGTCGGCGTCAGCTACGCTTCCAGCGAGCAAAACCTCGGTGCGCTCGTCGCGGTGGCGATCGGCCTGCAGAACGCTCCGGAAGGACTGCTTGTGGCGCTCTTCCTCGTGACGCAAAACATTCGCAGCTGGACGGCATTCCTGATTGCAGCGGCGACCGGGGCGGTGGAAATCGTCACGGCGCTGCTCGGCTATTATTTGACTTCGTTCTTTTCCGGGCTCGTTCCATACGGTCTGGCATTTGCGGCGGGCTCCATGCTGTTCATCGTGTATAAAGAGCTTATTCCCGAAAGTCACGGACACGGGCATGAACGCCCGGCGACGTTCACGTTCATTATCGGGCTGCTGCTAATGATCGCCATGACGGAGTGGTTCCGCTAGCCGGACCAGCGAGGCGCTCGGCTCCCAAGCCGAAGCGCCTCGCTTCGTCAAGACGAAAATTTCCAGCCGGAGCCTTGACAGGAGATCCGTCACATGTGAAAATGTACGCGTGTACATTAACGGCTACAGTCATCTAGAGAGGGAGGCTTCACGTGGCAACTCGCAAGGAAGTGGCGGAGCTGGCCGGGGTATCGGAGGCGACCGTGTCCCGCGTCTTCAACGATGTCGGGCCGCTGAAGGAGGAAACCAAGCGCAAGGTGCTGGAGGCGGCCCAGCGTCTCGGGTATCACCCGAACGCGATTGCCCAGAGCTTCGCGCTCGGCCGCAGCGGCAACATCGGCGTCGTGCTGCCGCACATGCCGAAGGTGCATCTGTTCTCGGCGTATTATTTTGCCGAGATCTTAAGCGGTATCGGCGAAGCGCTGCGGGAGCAGGGCCGCGATATGCTCGTTCTGCTCCGCTCGCCGGACGAAACGCCCGATTATGCGCAGCTGTACCATTCGCGCAAGGTCGATGCGTGCATCGTGCTCGGCGCGCGTGACGTGCCGCACCAGTTGGAAGCGCTTCGCACGCTGAAGGCGGAAGGAATGCCGTTCTGTCTTGTGAATCAGCGCTACGACGGCGAAGGCTTCTCGTATGTCGACGCCGATCACGTGCAGGGCAGCTACGAGGCAACGAAGCATTTGATCGAGCAGGGCTATCGGCGCGTCGGCTTCATGAACGGTTCGCCCGAATATTCCAATTCGCGCGACCGGCGTCAAGGCTACATCAAGGCGCTGACGGAAGCGGGATTGGAGGCTCCGGAGGGCGGGGAGTTCGGCGGCAATTACAGCCGCAAGAGCGGCTACGCGGCGTCGGCCCATGTCTGGGAGCGGCGCGGGGCGCTGGAGGCTGTCGTCTGCGCCAACGACCGGATGGCGCTCGGCCTGCAGCAAGGGCTTCGCGAGCGGGGCTGGCTTGCCGGCCGCGACATCGCGATCGTCGGCTATGACGACAGCGATGCGGCACGGCTTAGCGACCCGCCGCTCACGAGCGTAGCGGTGCCGTTCTACGAGATGGGAAGGAAGGCGGCGCTGCACCTGCTCGATGCGGCCAAGCGGACCGGCGACGCCGCAGCGGAACCGTTCGCCGAAGTGCTGCTGACCAAGCTTGTGGTGCGCGGGTCTTCTCGGCTTATGTAACATTTTCATAATGAGGAGAGTGTGGACGATGGGGATGCAAGACGTTCGGGTCGGTATGGTCGGTTACAAGTTTATGGGGAAGGCGCACAGTCATGCGTATCGCGACTTGCCGATGTTTTTCCCGCAGGTGCCGAAGCCGGTCATGAAGCTGATCTGCGGCCGCGATGAAGCGGGCGTGAAGCAGGCGGCGGAGCAGTTCGGCTGGGAAGGCTATGTGACCGATTGGCGCGAGCTGCTGCAGCGGGACGATATCGATTTGATCGACATTAACGCACCGAGCGACGCTCATAAGGAAATTGCGATCGCTGCGGCGCGGGCGGGCAAGCATTTGTTCTGCGAGAAGCCGCTGGCGCTGACGCTCGAAGATGCGCGCGAGATGCTCGCCGAGGCCGAAGCCGCAGGCGTCAAGCATATGGTCGGCTTCAACTACCGGTTCGCTCCGGCGGTGCAGCTGGCGAAGAAGCTCGTCGCCGAAGGGCGCCTCGGCCAAATTTATCACTTCCGCGCCTGGTTTCTGCAGGATTGGATCGTCGACCCCGACTTCCCGCTCGTCTGGCGGCTGCAGAAGGAGATCGCCGGCTCGGGCTCGCACGGCGACCTCGGCGCGCATCTGATCGATCTGGCGCACTTCCTTGTCGGCGACATCGATGAGGTGATCGGCATGAGCGAGACGTTCGTCAAAGAGCGCCCGCTGCCGAGCTCGATGACAGGACTTAGCGCGAAGGGAGCCAAGGATGCGCCGCGCGGCCCGGTTACGGTCGACGATGCGACGCTGTTCATGGCCCGATTCTCGAACGGCGCCCTGGGCTCGTTCGAAGCGACCCGCTTTGCGCCAGGCCACCGCTGCACGAACTCGTTTGAAATTAACGGTTCGCTGGGGAGCGTGAAGTTTGATTTCGAACGGATGAACGAGCTGCAAGTGTATTTCACGAGCGACGCGGACGATGTGCAGGGCTTCCGCCGCGTGCTGGCGACCGATCCGGCGCATGCTTATAGCGAAGCGTGGTGGCCGCCGGGCCATACGATCGGCTACGAGCATACGTTCATTCACGAAACGGTCGAGCTGATGAAGGCGCTGGAGGAGAACCGCCAGCCGGCGCCGGATTTCCGCGACGGTGTAAAGTGCCAGGAGGTATTGGAAGCGGTTGACCGTTCCATCGCCGAGCGGCGCTGGGTGAAGACAAGCGAAGTATAAAGGAGCGAGAACAGCGATGGCGAATCGGAAGCAGGCGTTAATCGTATGGGGCGGTTGGCTCGGCCACCAGCCTAAGGAGGTCGCGGACATCTTCCGCGAGGTGCTGGAGGAGGAAGGGTTCGGCGTCGAAGTATCGGATACGCTGGAGGCGTTCGCCGATGCGGAGAAGCTGAAGTCGCTGGACTTGATCGTGCCGGTGTGGACGATGGGAGACATCCGCGGCGAGCTTGTGAACAACGTCTCGGCAGCGGTACAGAGCGGCGTCGGCATCGCGGGCTGTCACGGCGGCATGTGCGATTCGTTCCGCAGCAACGTGGATTGGCAGTTCATGACGGGGGGCCAATGGGTAGCCCATCCCGGCAACGACGGGGTTGAGTATGTTGTGCATATCAAGCACAGCTCCGGCGGATTGCTGGCGGGGATCGAAGATTTCATGGTGAAGACGGAGCAATACTACCTGCACGTCGATCCGGCGAACGAGGTGCTGGCAACGACGCGTTTCCCGCTTGTACAGGGGCCTCACTCGCCGAACGGTCCGGTTGACATGCCTGTCGTTTGGACGAAGCGGTGGGGGGCAGGGCGCGTGTTCTATAATGCGCTCGGCCATCAGGCGAACATTATCGAGCTGGAGCCGGTGAAGCTGATGATGCGGCGCGGCTTCCTGTGGGCGGCGGAAGGCAAAACGGCGGCTGCGGCGGGTCAAGCGAAGACGGCATATTCGGGCATGGCGGACAGTCAATACTAGCGAGCGAAGGGTCGGGCGGCATATATGACTAAAGTAAAAGTGGGCATTATCGGCACAGGCAACATCAGCGGCATCTATTTGAAGAACGGCTCCGTCTACCAAAGCTACGAGGTCGTCGCCTGCGCCGATCTTGACGTGGAACGGGCGAAGGCGAAGGCGGCCGAATACGGCATCCGGGGCTGCTCGGTTGAAGAGCTGCTGGCCGATCCGGACATTGAGCTCGTCATTAACTTGACGATTCCGGCGGCGCATGCGGACGTCTGCTTGCAGGCGCTTGAAGCGGGCAAGCACGTGTACGTGGAGAAGCCGCTGGCGGTTACCCGCGAGCAGGGACGTGCGGTGCTGGAGCTGGCCGAACGCCAAGGGCTGCGCGTCGGCTGCGCGCCGGATACGTTCCTGGGCGGCGGGATTCAGACCTGCATCGAGCTCATTGAGGAAGGGGCAATCGGCACGCCGGTGGCGGCAACCGGCTTTATGATGAGCCGCGGTCACGAGCACTGGCATCCGGACCCGGCATTTTACTACAAAGTCGGCGGCGGACCGATGTTTGATATGGGACCGTACTATATTACGGCGCTGGTCGCCATGCTCGGGCCGATCCGGCGCGTAACCGGCTCCGCCCGCATCACATCGCCGCAGCGGACGATTACCAGCGAGCCGAAGCGCGGACAAACGATCGACGTCGAGGTGCCGACCCATGTCGCCGGGGTGCTCGATTTCGCGTGCGGTCCGATCGCGACGTTAATCACTTCGTTCGATATCACTGCCGGCACTCAGCTGCCGAACCTGGAAATCTACGGAACGAAGGGGACGCTGCGCGTTCCCGATCCGAATACGTTCGGCGGTCCGGTGCTGATCAAGCGTCTGGGCGAGAAGGAGTTCAGCGAGCTGCCGCTGACGCACGGCTATTCCGGCAACAGCCGGGGGGCGGGGGTCGCCGATATGGCGGACGCGATCCGCAGCGGCCGGACCCATCGGGCGAGCGGCGAGCTGGCCTTCCATGTACTCGAGGCGATGCACGGCTTCCATGACGCTTCCGCCGAAGGGAAGCATTACGAGATGACAAGCACCTGCGCGAAGCCGGCTCCGCTTGCGGCTGATGCGAAACTATAGGCACCGGCGGTAAACAAAAGATCCTCTGTCCATTGGAGACAGGGGATCTTTCGTTTTATTATGCTCCGAATCAAGCTGCTTTCCGTTATCCGATCGGGGCCGGAGAAGGGACCGTTACTTCAGGACGGAAGCCGACGATCTGGCAAATGGAATAATAGACTACTTCCGAAGTCGGGTTGTCGGTCGTCGGACGGATGGCGAACGTGCCCTCACCTACGGACTCGAGCACGCCGATTCGATTCAAGGGACTTCCCCCGAAGGCAGGGTCAATAACCTCGATGGTAGTTCCTCGATATCGCAGCAAATTGAGGCGCAGTTCGGTTTCGCACGCATTGTCCGGCTGACTCACATTGACGACGGGAGCAGGAATGACGGCTGGCGCTACGGTGACGTCCGGTGCCTCTACATTGACCTGCGGGACAGGTACGGTAATTGTCGGCCGTCTTACGATGATGCGGCGGTTGACCACGACGCGCGGTTTCACGGCGGCCCGCTTTTTCTTCACAACGAGCTTCTTCTTTTTCTTGCAGAGCGGACGCGGACATACCGGCTTCGGCGTGCAGGCGACTTTGACGGTTGTTGTCTTTTTAATGATTGTGCACTTTTTTTTGCAGTTTGCTTTACGGTTCATGAGGCACCTCCAAGGGATTTTCAGTGGCTATTCTACTCCCCTCGAGGGCGATTAGCATGGACGCTTATCTAGCTTTTTAAATTAAGGCGAATATAACTAGAGTGAAAAACTAGGCTGCGCAGGCGGATTATTGGAATTTGCCCGAAAATAATCATTCCGTCTATCACCAATCCTACTGTGTCCCACTATGATAAATGGTATGAATCCGTGTCTATGCCAGTTTCGAAATGTTCAGAAGGCGAGGTTTCCGCATGGGTATCGTGATTTATCCGCCAACCATCGACTGGGGTTACATGAAGCAAAGACCCCAGCATGTTATGAGCATGTTCGCCTCTCACGGCATTCCGGTCCTGTACTTCAACAAACGCAATCAGGAAGGTCCCGTCATTGAAAAGGCGGCTCCGAACTTGTATGTCATTCATCATTTCGAATTTTTCATGCAAGCATTATACGGTCAATTGCAGGGCGAACGGCTGCTGTGGTCGTCATGGAGCAAAATGCTGGGTCATGCGTCACGCTTCCGGCCGAACCGAACCGTTTACGACTGCGTTGACGATTTTCCCGATTGGGAAGCCGATGAGAAGAAGTGGGCGCATGTAGCCGACTTGATCGTGTGTACGGCAGAGCATTTACAGGAAAAAATGCGGGCGCTGGTTCCGGATAAGCCGAATGTGCTCATTCGCAACGGCTGCGATTGGAACCATTTTGCCGCAAAGCCTTCGGGGCGATCGCCGGCGCTGTCCGCACTGCCGCCGACTGCCGGCTACCGGATCGGTTATGTAGGGGCGTGGGCGCCATGGGTAGATGAACAATTGGTACGGAAAACGGCAGCCGCCTTCCCCGATTCGCAGCTCGTCATCGTCGGACCGAAGCTGAGAAGCGATGCGGACGATTTGGGACCTAACGTGTTTAACCTGGGCTATATGGATTACCAGGAGCTGCCGCTTCTGCTGGCGGGATTGGACGTTTGCCTGATTCCGTTCCGCTTGAACCGGATTACGGAAAGCACGAATCCGATCAAGGTGTACGAGTATTTGGCGGCCGGCAAGCCGGTCGTATCGACCGGACTGCCGGAGGTGCGCAAGCTGGCGCCGACGGTGAGCGTTGCGGACGATCACGAGAGCTTCATTGAAGCGGTCCGGCTAGCGCTCACCACGACGCCGGAGGAACGTGAACGGTTGTCCCAGTACGCGAGGTCGTTCAGCTGGGAGCAAAGATTCGACCAAATCCATATGGCGCTGCATGCCCATTGTCCCGAGTTTTTCACGCCGGTCTTGGACGCGTCTGCGGTGTCGGCGCTGGACCGGCTTTGCGGTACGTACGCATCGACTTCCAAGAGCTTGCGCCACGGCACCGTGAATTCGTATTACCGGAAGATGGCGCTGCCGCAGGATCCGCCGATGATCGGAACGCTGACGGGAGGAGAATATCAGTGTTGCTTCCAGCTGGATAGCTCGGCGTCGCTGCCGGACTTCGAGAAGGCTTATCTCGAATTCGAAGTCAACGCATCCGAGCAGTCCTCCCGGGAGGCAGTCATTGAGATCGGCGTCGGGTATACGCCATGGAGCCGTTCGACGTTAACGTACGAGAACAAACCGCCGATGACGACCTTTACGCGCTTTCGGCCTGCCGACTTCGTCAGCGAGACGATATCGATTGAGGTGACCTCCTACTTTCGTCAAAACCATCGCCCTTCGTTTCAGCTTCGAACGGATCACAACCAGCTGATCGGCATCGGGCAGGCAAGAATGACGTTCATTACCAAAGAGACGCACAACGAGTGGAGGGGATAGTGTGAATCTGTGTGTTTGCGGATATTACGGGTTCGGCAATTTCGGGGATGAATTGTTTCTGCGCACGCTGGCCCAGCAATTTCCGGAGGATGCCGTGTTTCCGTACTCTCCGCTCGTGGACATCGCTCAGGTGGATGCGGTCATTATCGGCGGCGGCGATTTAATTACGCCGTACCATTACAACAACTATTACTTTCCGGAGGCTTTGAGAGGATTGCCTACGTGGGTGTACGGCGTCGGCATCGTCGATTTTTACCCGGAAAACACGTGGCCCGCGGCAGCGGTGAACCGGTATCGCGAGCGGCTGCAGGAAACGAACGGATTGTACCTGAGGGACGAATGGTCCGTACAAACCGCAAGAAGCCATTCGTTTCATTCCGCCGTCGAGCTGGTGCCGGATATCGCTTTCAGCTACAAGGAGCCCCGATACCCGTTCCGCTTCTCCGCTTCCAAAAAGACGGTCGGCGTGTGCGTGTTTGCCTATGACGATTTTCCCTTCGATTCGTTCGTGAAGCTGCTGGGCGAAATCTCGCGGCAAAATCTTGCTCTCGTGCTGATTCCCGTCGTTCATCATGTGAACAATCCGTATACGGATCTCGCCGTGTGTGCACGGATCCGGGATGCGGTGAAGGACGCTCATCCTGCGGCGGACATCGTCGTTGCGGAGGCGGCGACCGATCTTGATATTACGTATCGCTGCCTCCAGTCAGTCGATTATTTGATATCGTTCAAGCTGCACCCGGCTCTCGTCGCCTTGCGCGGCGGCGTTCCCGTCCTGTCGCTCAGCAAAATGGGCAAGGTCAGAAGCCTGCTCCGGTCGCTCGGACTGTCCGCTTATTTCGCCGATTACGAAGCGCCGCATTCCGTGCTGGCCGACCGGGTGGAGATGCTGCTAAGCCAAGGGAAGGCCGATGTCGATCGCGTGCTGCCGCTGATCCGCGATAAAGAAACGACAGGAACGGCTAAGCTGCAGTCGCTGCGGGAGCAGATTCGGGCGGTATGCGGCCGTTAACCGA
The DNA here is from genome assembly GCF_042432825.1 of Paenibacillus chartarius. Taxonomy (NCBI): domain Bacteria; kingdom Bacillati; phylum Bacillota; class Bacilli; order Caryophanales; family Paenibacillaceae; genus Paenibacillus; species Paenibacillus chartarius. The sequence goes on from NZ_JBHLWN010000090.1 coordinate 18,062, forward strand.
ATAGGAACGCTTCAATCTCTTGTACGCGGTGGGCCCACGTGTTGCAAAGCGCGAACCGCTTGCGCGCTTCTCTGTCTCCGGCATCCTGCAGACGCTCTAACGTAAGGCGGTGGAAATCCGCCGCATCCGCCGCTGTGTCCACATACGGCATCATCATGCGGCACTCCGGCAAGCTTGTGGAAACCACGGGAATGCCCGCGGCGAGGTATTCGTAGGCCTTAACCGGATTCGTAGCGAGCGTGACGGCCGTCAGACGGAACGGGATCAGTCCGACGGACAATCGCCGGAGGTAGGAGGAGAGCTGCCGGTGCGGCTTCATGCCCAGAAACCGGATTCCGGAACGATACGGCGCAAACGGTCTACCGAACTCCGGCCCAATGACAACGATTTGAGCCTGCCGCTGCAGCCTTGCCGTGTACAGAAGCAAATTCGGATTGACCCACGGAGCCCAAGCTCCGATATAACCTATCGTCGGGCCGGCCGGAAGGTCGGCCGGCGTCATTGCCGCATCGTCTTCATTCGGCAGATGAAGCCCCATATCGAGGTCGTAGGCGTTGCGGACGAGCGCCAAGCGTTTTCCCGGATATCGGCCGTCCAGACGTTCCCTTAACCTCTCCGAAGTACATACCACAGCGTCGGCGCAAGCGGCCATCTCCCGTTCGTACGGCGCCCATTCCGCAAACTCGTCCACACAATCATACACGATCAGATCCGGATCATATTGACGAAGCGACGAAGCCAATTGGGGCAGCGAGCACCAGACGATAACGGGAGCTTGCAGCCGCGCTTTGGCTGGCTTCCATTCGCGCTCCAGCCAGCGTTCATGATGCTTCACAATAAATAGCCCGGGCTCGATTTCCTCGGCGGGGGCATCCTCTAAAGTCCGGTTGCAGTAGTATACGGTATGGCCGGCTCTTGCAAAATATTTCATCAATTGCTGCGGCCGCTGCATCATCCAATCCCAATCGATCGTCGGGGGATATACAAGGATTGCCATCTGATCACCTTCCGTTCGTTGTTGACCGGCTACAAGCACATTGTATGTCGCATCGTCGGAACACGCACCAGGATTGGGCTGCGGTCATAAGCTATGGCGAATGACAAGATTGAAGGAGCGGGAATGGTGGACGTACTTCTGATCGGCAGCGGGAGAAGCTGGGAGCTTGAGCTGACGGCATCCAGCGTTCGCGCTGCGCTGCCACAAGCTCAACTGCACATTATCGATGAGGCCTTCGAGCGGTGTCCGGCAGACCGAATCAACGGTCTCATGCACTCGCTTAACGTACCTTATTGGCTGACTGTGCAGGCCGGAACGACGCTGACAGGGGTTATCCAGGACGAGCTTGAGCGCGCCATACGGACGCTGGAGCGAGGGGAACGGACCGGCTGGATCATGCTCGGGGACGGTCAGGAAGCGATCGTATGGAAGCGTGAATGTGTGCGGAGCGGCTTGACGAACGGCTTTGCGGGCCGGCCGTTCCTGCCGTTTCCCCGCTGGATGCTGCACGATAAACAACTGCAATGCGCCCGCCTCGGCTGGCACGGTCTGACGCTGTCCGGGGACGGTGTTCGGCAGGGGAGCAAGCGGGAGCGCCGGGACGGCACGGCCGAGGAGCGGGAGCTGATCGCACCGATTCTGGAGCGGGCGCCGACATTGTGGGGAGGGGAACAACCGGACATCAGCGTCGTACTGTGCACGCATAACGAAGCCGATTATATCCCTTGGGCGATACGCAGCGTAATGGCGCAAACTTGCCCGGCGTGGGAGCTGATCATTGTCGACGACGGCTCGACGGACGGTACTCGGGAACGCATCGACGCACTGCTGGCGGATTCCCGTGTGTTCTATGTACGTATGAACGCGAACCAGGGCAAATCCAGCTGTTTGAACCGCGCGCTTCAGGATGCGCGAGGCCGCTGGCTTCTGGAGCTGGATGCGGACGATTGGCTTGCCCCCGGCTGCTTGGAGGCTTTGCGTACGGCGGCAGCGTCAGGACGGGACGATATCGCCATGTGGTACGGCGACTGCCATGAATGGGCCGAGCTGAGCGGTCTGGCGCTTCGGTATAAAGGTGTGCGGCGGGCACCGGCTGCATGGGACAGACGGCATTTTCTCGAGAAGGCCGTTCCAATCGCTCCCCGCCTGTATGACACGGAGGCGATTCGGCGTCTTGGCGGCTGGACCGTAGAAGACCCGTCGAACGGGAGGCTGTACGAAGATTTCTGGATGATCGCCAAGCTCGCGGATCGATTCCGCCTCGCTTATGTCGATCTACCGCTCTATCACCGCAGATTGCGCTCCTCCAGCATTACGCAGCGTCACCGGGAAGCGTACCCGGCGTGGAAGCAGTGGCTGGAAGAGAAGTCCGGACGGAAGCGGTCCGAATGAAGCGTTACGAACAGGGGGAGCTGCCGCAAGCTCCCCCTGTTCGTACGGTGCGTTACTAAAGGTCAATCCAATTGGGGCTGCGGCAAGACCCGGACATATTCAATTTGTCCGATCAAGATGTTCGTAAGTACGGCCGTGTAGTAGCCTTGCGCGACGTTAACGGTGATATAGCCGCTGCCGACGAAAGCCAGCTGACCCGTGAAAAATTCATTGGTCAGGAACACCTCGACCGTACGCCCTACATAACCAGCCATAAGCTCTTCAAAATTCATGAATGAAAGCCTCCTTGATCAATCGTTAGATGACGGCCTGGATTTGCACGATAGGGACCACGGCGATGCTGCCGGACGGCTCCAGAATCTGAATGACGTCGGTGCCGAGAATTTGCAGCGTGCCGCTGATCGCCCCTGCGTCCGTTACGACGGTTACCGTTTCTCCGACACGATCCTCCAGCAGGTCGACAATCGGCCCGGTTCCCGGATTCGCTGCTTGATCGGTTAACGATACGGTGTAGCCGGTGGTGTCCGAGCTTTGAAATTGGATGGTGAACTGTTCCTCCAGCAAATAAGAGATGCATTGTGCGATATCCATCCCACGCAAATTCACTTCGGGAGTGAAGCCGAAGCTTGAGACGGCCGTTACCGGGATTTTGCCTTTAAGATGGTTGTACGTGCCTCTCAATACGATCGTTCTTGCCATTCCTTTTCCTCCTCTTATCCCGATGGTTCATCAGGAATTTGCGCTCATCGGCGCAATCCGTTCATCTTATTCCAGAAAAAATCGCTAAGTATGGATGAATATCGTTGTCGCGTAAAAAATAACTCATTTGTTTCACGGGACTTGGAACAAAGCCGACCACGCCGCATCGGATCCCCGCCAGTCCGCTCCCTTCGGAAGCGTTACGGCGGCAACATGGTCAAGCCCCCAGCTTTCGGGTACGGTATCCCGCCGGGAAGGATCTTCGTGCGTATTGACGGCAAGCAGCAAGTAATCCGGAGTGCGGATCAGCGAATGGAGCGCCTGCTGAAGCGCAGCGGCCTGCTCCTTCGTCATTTGCGTCCGCACCAGCAGCAAGGAAGGACTTTGTTCCAGCGCTTGAATGAGGCGTTCGGAACGGCGGTCGATTTTCCGCTTGAATTCGTCATGCGTTCGCTGCCACTCGCCCTCGGGCTGTGTAAACGGGAAGTCGTGATACGAATCGATCGTGTACACCGTATCTCTAATGACATAATGCCGATGCGCCCGACCGATGAGCTGCATGCTGGAAAGCTCCATAAATCCGTGAAAACGTAGCTGAAGCAGCTTGACCAAGCCGGGTACGGAGGAAGAAATAAACCAGTCGAGCGGACCGGCTTCCCGGCGCAGCTTCATTCGGCGCAGCTGGTAGGCCGCTTGGCATGAAGAACCGAGACTGAAGATATCTTGATATTGGTGGAGTGCTTTCATAGACTTGCATTCCTCCCTCAAGGTGAAAATATATAGACGCCATGAAGAAGCGGTGTCAGGAAGCTACTTCCTACTGTATGTAGAATACGAGAGTTGGTGCGGGCAATTGGGAGGGTGCGATTCGTCACGGTTGCTGGTATGATGAGAGCAAGGAGGAGAGGGGATGGATACATTCGTGCAAAAAAAACGCCTGGCCATCGTCACCGACTTCGACGGCACGCTCATGGAGCAGGACGTCGGCGATGAGCTGATGGAGGCGCTGAAGGTAAGCGAGCATCCGGCGGTGAGGGCCGTTTCGGCGCGCTTCGCGCGGCGCGAAATCGGCTACTACGACTGGATCGAATGAAGGAGGCCGGCTGGCAAGTCATCTATATCGGTGACGGCTCAAGCGATGTGTATGGATCGGCATTCGCCGACTGGACTTTCGCCCGGGCGTATTTGGCGCGGCAGCTGCAGCAATCGGGAGAGCCGGCCTTTGCATTCGAGACGTTCCATGACGTTCTGGAGGTGCTCCGGCCGAACATCGAATCGTTCAGGATGGGGACGATGCCGGGGCGCAGCCGCGGCGATCATCCGTTTTGCAGCTTTTAATGAGGCAGATGCTGCTGCAGCGTTTGGACGAGCTCCTGCTTGGTTTCATCGCCGGTATGCTGCCATATTAATTCAAACAGAACGCCTAGACCCGGCAGCACACGCTCTTCGGCGCCGATGGAATCGTCGATCACATCGCGCAGCTCCTCCGGCGTCTTGTCCTGCATGCGTTGAATGATAGCTTGTCTCAGGTTAAGGGTGATAGGCATGTCGGCAACTCCTCGCTTTATATGTACTTGTCGGATTGCATCCGTCTTAGGATGCCCGGAGGAAGAGGATTTCATGCTGCAAAATCCCTGACCTGAGATCGATCGCCAGCCGGTGCGGTATTTGGATTATTGCGGCGGCCATGAGGTATAATGGGGGCATTCGGATTTTCTGCGACGTAGGGAAGGTGTGAAGCAAGCCATGGCTACGGAAATATTATCGGCACAGAACCCGCGGGTGAAAGAATGGGCGCAGCTGCTGGAACGGAAAGGACGCGACCGCCAGCAGCGGTATTTGATCGAAGGCCCGCATCTCGTCGAGGAAGCGCTGAAGTACCATGCACCGGTGACGACTGTGGTGTTTTCGCTCGATAAAGGATTACCGCCAGGGATCCGCGAGCAGGGCGCCTCTGCGGGGATCGAATGGGTCGGCGCCAGCGAAGCGGTGCTCGCGAAGCTGGCCGACACGCAGACGCCGCAGGGCATCGTCGCCGTAGTTGAGCGCACGGCGGCACAGGCGGCGTCTCTTGTCGGCGGAGCGGGGGCCGGGAACGGGGACGGCGGCGGTCGCAGCCCGCTCGTCATCGTCCTCGACGCCGTGCAGGATCCCGGCAACGTCGGCACGATCATCCGCGGCGCCGATGCGGTAGGAGCGGACGCCGTCGTTCTCGGCCGCGGCACCGCCGATCTGTATAACCCGAAGACGATCCGGTCGACGATGGGCTCGCTATTTCACCTGCCGATCGTCGAGGCGGATCTTGGCGAGCTGCTGCCGCTGGCTCGAAGAGTCGGCGCCCGTATCGTCGGGACGAGCCTGCAGGCGAACCGGTCGTGCTACGAGGCCGACCTGACGCAGCCGACCTGGCTCGTCTTCGGCAACGAGGGCAAGGGAATGTCCGGGGCCGTTGCGGCGCTCGTGACCGACCCTGTCATTATCCCGATGCACGGGAAAGCCGAGTCGCTCAATGTGGCGATGGCGGCGACGGTGCTGATGTTTGAGGCGGCGCGGCAGCGGGGGATTGCCCGAACCGGATCGGGATGAATCGCGGTAATGTGATGCTTCCCAAACAACAGACTGGCATTGCTCGGTTTTCATACCGATCGATTGCCCAGTCTTTTTTTCTTCCCAAAAGAGGAATGGATCGGGTTGCAGCCATTTAGCTTAAAAATGACATGGTTTAAACTTAAAAACGCCCCTTTGTGCGATTGTCAGCCTGATCGTATAGTGAATGTAAGCGAATACAACGCAAACAGGATTGTCTATGTATTTTTCATAATATGGAAATAATAGGTATTCGCGTTGTTTCATTCGTACAAGTAAAATAAAAGGAGACGCCATATAACCGGGGAAGTGCGTAAATGAAGCACATCAATTGGATACGAAGAATGGTTTCAACGATTAGAAACATGAAGCTCCAGAATAAATTGATGGGCGGGTATTTATTAGGCTGCATGATACCGGTACTTGTTGTAAGTACAATTATTTATAGTCAATCCGTTGCGGGGCTTGAGGATTCCTCCCAGGAGTTTGCCACTCTGTACACGTCCCAAATCGAGAATTCTTTGAATCAACTCATGCAAGAATACGACAAAATCACAAAGTCGGTATTGATAGACAAGGATTTCATCTCCAGGCTTAGGGATAATCAGAAAATCTCTATGGACGATAGGATCCTTCAGAGTGAAACGTTTCGCAGAATGCTGATGCGGGTGTCCTTGCTCAAATCCGATATCAGTACAGTGATGCTTATTAGTCCCGATAACGCCGTTTACCAATATACCAATACGACCAGCACGGTGAACGAAAGCGCGCTGTTATCGCAAGATTGGTACAAGCGGTACCGGAACTCGGACGATACGTTTTTTGTCACTGAATTGCATGACCGCTCCTACTACGAGGATAGGGGGGACGGTGCAATCGTTACGGTGGGAAGGGTACTGCTTACGTCCGATGGGGCGTTTGCGGGATGGCTTCTCATCGATCTGGATCCGTTCACGCTGCTCGCGCCGAATCCCGATTTTGTGCTCGCTCGCGATAAATATGACATGAGTGTGATCATTAGCAATTCGTTTGGGAAAACCGTGTACCATTCCGACGCCGCGAGCGGCCGGGTATCCTGGAAACAAGTTTTGGATTCGGAAATTGATTATACCAAGGATGTGAGCGACAAAGATCGAATCGTGATTTCAGGAGGCGTAAGCTTAGGCCATTTGATTGTTAAGACGGAGATTCCCCGCCAGAAGCTGTTACTTAAAATTCGAAAGATTCAATCCGTAACAGGGATCGTAATCCTAATGGGATTCGTGATTATGGTGTTCGTTTCGTTAGGTCTCAACTATGCAATAACTAAGCCGATTAAAAGCTTGCGGCGGAGCATGAAGCAGGCCGAAGCCGGACAGTACATGCCCATCGAGAGGGTGCAGGCGCATGATGAGATCGGAAGTCTCGTCAACAGCTACAATAAAATGATCGTCACGATTCGAACCTTGATCGAAGACGTCTATATTGCGGAGATCAAGCAGCGGCAGGCTAAGTTTCTTGCGCTTCAGAACCAGATCAACCCCCACATGCTGTACAACACGCTGGAATCGATCCGCATGAAGGCGCTGGTGAAGGAAGACGATGAGGTAGCCGGTATGATCAAAATTCTCGCGCGGATGTTTCGGCTCGCCTTGGGCAAGGAAGGCGGGCAGCATTCGATTAAGCATGAATTGGAATATACGGTGAATTATTTGAAACTGCAAAACATCCGGTTTGATGACCGGTTCCGGCTGGAAGTCCGACTTCCGGATGAGATGCTGGAGTGCGGCATCATTCCGCTTGTCTTCCAGCCTATTGTGGAGAACAGCATCAACCATGGATTTCGGGATTACAGCCGATATATGAACATCGTGATCGAAGGCGTCGGGTCGACGGACGATGGGATTATGATTCGGATCACGGATGACGGCACCGGCATGTCCCGGGACAAGCTGGAGGAGCTGCAAGCTCAGCTGGTGGATGCGGATTCGGATAAGCTCAAGATCGAGCAGACGGAGGAGACCGTAGGAAGAGGGCTGGGTCTGAAAAATATCGCGGAACGAATCAAGCTGCATTACGGAGATCGGTATGCTCTGAACATTTACTCGGAACAAGGAATAGGAACAACGGTTGAGATTCTTATTCCCAAGTGCTGATGCGGCGCCGGGGGATCTATGGGAGGTGCCTGAGATGAAAGTATTTTTGGTGGATGACGAGAAGGGCATTGTGACCGGTCTGAAAAAACTGATCGGCCGATATATTCCTGAATGTGAAGTAGTAGGTGAAGCCTATAACGGTCTGGAAGGCGCAAGGCTGATACAAGACCGCGAGCCTGATATCGTCATTACGGATATCCGGATGCCGCATGCAGATGGTCTGGAAATGATCGCGATGCTAAAGGATGCCGGGTGTCCGGCCGAATTCATTTTGCTGAGCGGATATGCGGATTTCGATTACGCACGCAAGGGCATGCAGCTCGGAGTCCGATATTACATGAACAAGCCGGTGGAGGAAGAGGAACTGCGCGACTGCGTCTGCAAAGTGATGAACGGAATCCGGGAAGATCGTGACAAGCTGCAAGAGGTGGATGAACTGAAACAAGAAGTTCGCAGCCGCATACTGGAGAGCACTCTGCGGGACATTATCGATGCGGGTGGAGACAATTCGGTCTATGTCGGCGAGTGGCTTCGAATGGCCGGCATTCCGGAAGAACACACCCGGTTTGTCTGTGCTCTTCTCGAATTTGACGGCGGCAGCGGCACTTTGGCCGAAAATCGGATGAATCCGGTGTTCCGCCACGTAGACCGTGCATTGAATCGTTTTCGGGGTGTATACCGGTTTCGCTATGCAGGTTCTCAGCTAGCTATTGTGGTTGCTCATGGCGAGGATATCGAGTCCGGGGAGATCGCTCGGTCCCTCAACCGACTGAAGGAAGCGGTGTTTCGAGAGCTGCAGTTGTCCATGACTGCCGGAATCGGAATGGTCAAGGACAAGGCGGTTGAAATTAGCTCATCCTTCGAGGAAGCACGTCATGCGTTGAGCTATAAGGTGATCCAGGGGGCCAGGACTGTCATTTCGTATCCCGAGATCAGAAGCTTGACGGGCGAGCGCCGTAACGTTCCGGAGGAGCTAATCGACAAGCTGGAGGCTGCCCTGAACAATATGGACGAAGAGAAATGCATAAGTCTCATCGGCGAGATTTTCTGCTGGATGGAGGCGGAATTCATAGCGAGTCCGGCAGAGCTCCAATTACTGTGTTTGAATATTGTGCTGTCAAGCGTGCGTAAAATGTCTTTTCAGCAATTGCAGCAGAACGATTTTCTAGGGCGTCATATCCTCTCACTGGAGGGAATATCGCGGTTTCGGACACTAGAGCGTTTGGAGCAATGGATGGTTGAGGTCATACAGGGAATCATTGCTTTCAATTTGGAGCATAATATTTCCAAGAAAAAAGACATTATTGCAGAGGTTAAGAAGTATGTCGCAGAGCACTACAATGAATCGATCAGTCTAGCGGAGCTGGCAGCCCGTTATTTCATCAATCCCTACTACTTAAGCCAGTTATTCAAACAAAAGACGGGCGATACGTATTTGAATTTTTTGGCGCAGGTCCGGATTAACAAGGCGAAGGAGCTGCTGGAGAAGACGAATCTCAAGGTATATGAGATTTCCCAAACGGTAGGTTACTCGGATACACAGCATTTTTCCCGTCTGTTTGAGAAACTGACGGGCTGCAAACCGAGCGAATACCGCCGCAATTCAAATGTTTGACCGTTAGAAGTCTTTTTGCCGTGAGACGGCGAGAGGGCTTTTTTTTTCAAAGCTAAAAAATGACCTTGTAAAATACTTAAAAACGACCCTTTGAGCCCGATGACTCCTCGCGTGTATAGTATGTGTAAGCGAATACAAGCAAATACAACAAAACGGATTCTAGGGGGAATCGGGTTGACTCATCGAATGAAGGTGTATTGGCCGCTGTATGTGATGGCCATTCCGGGCATTATTTTTCTTATCGTGTTTAAGTACATTCCGCTGGCGGGTTCTGTGATCGCTTTCAAGGATTATTCGGTGTTCAGAGGATTTATGGACAGCCCATGGGTAGGATTGAAACATTTCGCAACCCTATTCCGTTATCCCGATTTCGCCCGGGTGTTCGGCAATACGCTGGTGCTCGGCTTTCTGCGAATTGTAATCGTTTTCCCGGTGCCTGTCCTGCTGGCGCTCATGATCAACGAAATCCGGAAATCGGCGCTGAAGAAAGGGATTCAGACGGCTCTGTATGTTCCGCACTTTCTGTCTTGGGTCATCGTTGCCGGTATTGTATTCGATTTGTTCTCGCTTAGCGGATTGTTTAACGTGGTGCTCGGATGGTTTCATTATGATCCCGTCCTTGTGATGCAGGAAAGCGCATATTTCCGTGTGGTTTATGTGCTTACCTCCATATGGAAAGATGCGGGATGGGGAACGGTAGTCTATATGGCAGCAATTAGCGCCATCGACCCGCAGCTCTACGAGTCGGCCATGATCGACGGCGCATCGCGCTTCAAGCAGATTCGACTCATTACGTTCCCGCTGCTGCTGCCTACCGTGCTGGTGCTGCTGCTGCTCGAAATCGGCAATTTTCTTGATTTGGGCTTCGACCAGGTGTTCAATCTGCAAACGCCGATGACGTATAGCGTAGGGGATATTCTGGATACTTACGTATTCCGGACCGGCATTCAGCAAGCGCAGTACAGCTTCGCGACGGCGGTCGGTTTGTTCCAGTCGGTAATCGGATTTATTCTTGTGTATATCTTTAACAGATTGTCGAAAAAGGTTTCGGATGGGGGGCTGTGGTAACCATGCACGAATCCAGAGGAGAAAAAATATTCGGTTCTGCTATTACCGCCATTCTGCTGCTCTTGTCCTTCATCGCGCTCATCCCGATTTTGTCCGTCCTTTCCACCTCATTCAGCTCCAGAAGGGTTGTGGATCTGAATCTGGTCACGATATGGCCGAAAGAATTTACGCTTGCCTCCTGGAATTACATGGTCTTTCGTCCTGAGTTATGGAAATCGTTCTTCCTGACATTAGGCTCGACAGTGATCGGTACGATGCTGGCACTGCTCATCACCGCTTTGCTGGCCTACCCGCTGTCGAAATCGGAATTCCGTTGGGGGCCTGTCATCATGGTTGGTGCCGTCGTGGCGATGATTTTCAAGGCGCCCATCGTGCCGTACTTCCTCACAGTTCGCGGAATCGGCCTTTATAATAACCTGCTGGTGCTGATTGTGCCGCATATCCTGAATCCGTTCAACCTGATCATTATGCGCACCTTTTTCAAGCAATTCTCCAAGGAGCTGGAGGAAGCCGCCTTCATGGAGGGCTGCGGGTATTTCCGAATGCTGTTCCAATTCGTACTCCCGCTGTCCAAGGCGGTGCTGGCCACTCTAGCCTTGTTCTACGGCGTGGTCATCTGGAACCAGTTCCAGCATCCGCTGATGTTCCTGCAGGATCCCGGCTTGTTCCCGCTGCAGATCAAGATCCGGCAGTTCATCACCGACGATAACGTATTGATTCCGGGCGCCATTTCCAACGCGAACATGGCCTATAACGAACGGACGCTTAGAGCGGTGACGGTTATCTTTGCCATGATCCCGATTGTCACCGTATATCCGTTCTTGCAGAAATACTTCGTCAAAGGAGCCATGATCGGTTCCGTGAAGGGTTAATCGGCTATCGGTTTTACGGCTCATTGAGCCTAAACATAGTATACTCATTTTAAGGGGGAAACCTATCATGGCAATGAAAAAGCTAGTAGTGCTTGCAGCAGTCAGCGCCCTTGCCTTTACGGTCGTCACCGGCTGTGCGGGCAGCACGAACTCTTCCGGAAGTCCTTCGGCAGCGGCGCCGAACAAGAGCGTGGATGCGAAATCGGATGGGATCGTTGATGTTGAAGTATGGGGAACCAATATCGGCTATAAACCTATCACGAAAGGCAGCAAAACGTATGAATTCTTCAAAGAGAAGCTGGGCGTCGGTGTGATCCATCCGTATGTGGAATGGAATGGAGGAACCAACTACTTAAACCAGCTGAACCTGAAGATCGCATCCGGCGAAATGCCCGATTTGTTTCTTCCCTATGGGGGCATCGAAAACAACTTGGCCAAAAACGGGGCTATCGCCGACCTGACCGACCTGCTGCCGAAATATGCGCCGAATGTGTGGCAAAACATTCCTCAGGATGTATGGAATATCGTCAAAGCAAATGATCCTACCGGTCAGGGGAAAATTTATTATATTCCTAATATAGTGGACTACGGAAGATACGGCGGCATGATACGTCAGGATTGGCTTGACAAGCTGGGCTTGCCGATGCCGAAGACGCAAGAGGAATATGTGAAAGTTCTGGAGGCGTTCCGGGACAAGGATCCTAATGGCAACGGACAAAAAGACGAGCTCCCTACCGGCGGCCGTCAAGAGGCGCGCTGGATGGATCATCTATTTGCTATGTACGGTGTGGCTATGTTCGAAGGCTACCCGGATTGGGATCTGTACGACGGCAAGCTGACTTATTCCGCCGTAACGCCGAATATGAAAGCCGCCTTGGAATTTACCGCCAAACTGTATAAGGATGGTTTAATGGATAAGGAATCGCTTCTGAACGACAAGGCGAAGTGGGACGGCAAGGTTACGGCGAACAAGGCCGGGAACTACTTCCATTGGGTTGAGCAAATCCCTCTGTATCTGGATGGTTTGCAAAAGAACAGCAGCGTGAAGGGCCAATTCTCTGTACTCCCTATACCGGAAGTTCCGGGCTATAAGGGCTTCTATACGTGGAAAAGAAGAATGGACCCGCAATGGGTTGTCAAGAACACCAAGGACCAGGCGAAGCTGATGGCCACTTTGAAGCTGCTGGACAATGTGTACGACAAGAAGAATTTTAAGGATTTGTACCTTGGCGTCGAAGGCATGCACTATACGATGAAGGACGGCAAAGCCGTCAAGCTTCCTGATGACAAGAGCACTCAAGAGAATGTTGGGATCTTTAATACGTCTTCAAGTCTGGCGACACTTGAGTTTACAACCGATCTCATCAAAAGCACTGCATCGGCGGACACGATGTGGGAGGCTGACCAGGCCGTCAAAGGCATGCAAGAGGCACAGAAGTATGCCAAGGTTATTGCCGGCGACGGCATGCCGGCCAGCGTCTACGACGGCTTCCCGGACATCAACAATCGCACGCTGTATATCGAATACGCCACCAAGATCATCACCGGCCAGTATCCGATCGGCAAGTTCGACGAATTTGTAGACAAGTGGAACAAATCGGGCGGCGAAGAGGTAACGAAGCGCGCGAGAGAATGGTATGCGAAAGTGAAAAAATAATAGGTTGATCAAGAATATCCGCCTTGCTTCGATTCGAAGACGGGCGGATATTTCAATAACGGGAGGCATTTATGAACAATCGTCTTAAAGAAGTGCTTGAGGGTCGAGAGCATAATTATATCCTTCCTTTTCTTTGGCAGCATGGCGAAGAGGAACACGTGATCCGGGAAGAGATGGCCCGCGTTCATGAAGCCGGGATCGGCGCCGTCTGCATCGAGGCAAGACCTCATCCGGATTTTCTCAGTCCGAAATGGTGGACGGATATGGACATCATTATGGACGAAGCTCGAAAGCGCGGCATGAAGGTATGGCTGCTCGATGACGATCATTTCCCGACGGGGCATGCGGCAGGCAAAGTGAAGGAGGCTCCGGAAGAGCTTCATCGCAAGTTTTTGGGTGAACGGTATATCGATACGATCGGTCCTGCGCAAGGAACATCGCTGCTGCTGGATACGCTGCTGATGAGCGGGCTTCGACCAACCTTCTCGCACAGCCGATACGCGAAAGGCAAAAACAAGCTCGTCTCCGTTGTCGCGGTCCGCCGTAATCCATCCGATGGAACATTACTTGGCCACAGCATCGACATCACCGACCTTGTGCAAGACGGTATTCTGTACTGGGATATCCCAGAGGGGTATTGGCGGGTATTTGTAATTTCAGAAAATATGGATGGCGGCAGCCAGCAGCAGGAAGATCATCTGAACCCGCTGGATCGGGGGTCTGTTCGTATTCTGCTCGATACCGTTTATGAGGCGGTTTACGAACGATACAAGGCGGATTTCGGAAACACATTTGCCGGATTCTTTTCGGACGAGCCCGGATTTTACAATGATAAGACGACCTTCGACTTTCATTCGAAGCCCGGAAAAAAAGGGGTGCCGCTCCCCTGGAGCAGTGAAATGCCGGCCTTGCTTGAGGAGGCGTTGGGCGCGAACTTCCGTAAGTACCTGTATCTGCTCTGGCATGATGGGGAAATGTCCAACAGTGTGCGGTATACCTATATGAATATCGTCAGCAAGCTCTACGCGGACAACTTCTGCAATCAAATCGGAGAGTGGTGCAGAGCGCGCGGGGTGGAATACATCGGTCATGTACTCGAAGACAACAACGTTCATGCAAGGCTTGGTCCCGGCCCAGGCCACTTCTTCCGTTCGATGTGGGGACAAGACATGTCGGGCCTCGATGTAGTGCTGTGGCAAATCGTGCCCGGCTTCGATGAATTGTCTTTCAGCAAGCCGGGCGGGGATACGGACAGCGAATTTTTCCACTACGGTCTCGCGAAGCTTGGAGTGTCGCTTGGCCACCTTGATCCGAAAAAACAAGGCCGGACGATGTGCGAAGTGTATGGGGCGTATGGCTGGGCGGAAGGCCTTAAGCTGATGAAATGGATTACAGATCATATGCTGGTCCGCGGTGTCAATTATTTTGTCCCGCATTCTTTTACACAGAAAGCTTTTCCGGATCCGGATTGTCCGCCGCATATGTACGCAAGCGGGAAAAATCCGCAGTTCCGCTACTATAAGCATTTAAACCGGTATATGAATCGGATCAGTCACCTGATTTCAGGCGGAAGACATGTGGCGACCGCGGCGGTTATGTATCATGCCGAAGCCGAATGGTCGGGGGAAGCGATGCTATTCCAGAAGCCCGTGAAGAGCTTGATGCAGCGTCAGATCGATTGCGAAGTAGTTTCCGTTGATATTCTTCTGGAAGCGGCAAGCGTGATCGACAGGAAGCTGCATGTCAATCAAGAGGATTACGAGTGCTTGATCGTCCCTTATGCAGAAGCGCTTCCGGAGGCGATGCTTCGTCGTTTGAACCAGCTTGCCGAACAAGGACTGGCTATACGTTTTGTAGACGGACTGCCGATGCGAGCAAGCGAGGGGGGCGAGGTTTCCGCCGAACTTTCCCATCTGGCCGATCACCCGAATGTGAAGGTTGTGGCTTTAGACCAACTTGCGCAAGAACTTATTGCCGACGGACATTATGATATTACAGTCGGCAAGCACGAACCGTATCTTCGGAACTATCATTACGTACATGACGGTTTGGATGTGTTTATGTTCTTTAACGAACACCCGCATCAAACGATACGCGCGGAGATCGTTATGCCCGTCGAGGGTGATGTTTATGCCTATAATGCCTTCCTGAATCGGTTGACTCGTTTGAATGCAACCGGGGAGGAAGGTGCGACAGCAGTGCAGCTTGAGCTTCATTCGTATGAATCCATCGTACTGCTTCATGGAGCCGGTCTTGAAGGATATGCTGTGCCGCCGCAGTACGAGGCAGGTTCCGAGCTTGAGCTGAAGGGAGAATGGACCGTAGCCATCGCTGAAGCTGAACTTTATCCTCATTTCAAGGAATGGGGAAAACTGACGGCTTTAACGAATATGAGCGGGCCTGGTGGCCTGCCTAGATTTACCGGCACCTTCCGTTATGAAACGGAATTCGGGTGGACCGAATCCGGGCAACAGGCTCTGTTAGATTTGGGCGAAGTTTATGAAACGGCAGAAGTATGGTTAAACGGCGAGCAAGCAGGAATACGCCTCTGTCCGCCGTACCGCTTGGAGATCAATGGTCTGATCAAGCAGGGGACAAACAAGCTTGTCGTCGAGGTTACGAATACGCTCGCGAAAGATCAGCACGACTTCTTATCGGCCTTTGCACAGCAGGAACCGAGCGGACTCATCGGGCCCGTTCGGGTGAAGAGTACCATGACGTCCACGGACTAGTTGGTTTACGGGAGGAGTTTGCATACGTTTAGATGCAAGGGAGGGAGCGGCCTGTGTATGAACTGCTCCCCATCTTTTTTCATCAAAAATCTTCGTAGCGATCTTGGCGATGCTTTGTTAATATGGAAGTAACATGAATGATCGAAGGAGTAGAGATACGAGTTTGGAAGCAGTAACCTATAATTTAAATCAACTCGTGTTGCATATTCATTTTGTACTCAATAAAGTAACGTATCCCGGCTGGAAAGATATTCGCAATATGGTGAATGTACACAGCCTTTACTGGATTCATGAGGGAGAAGGAACCTTCCTGACGAATACCGAACACAAGGTGCAGGCCGGGATGCTGGCTTACCTTAAGCCCGGTCTCGAGATGTCCATGCGCTCGGAGCCGCACGCTCCGCTCCGCATGACCATGGTGCTCTTCGATTGTGCAGAGGTCGAATATGATGCGGTATGGAAGGGAGTAGCGCCAATAGGGAAACTGAATCTTCCCTTCTTAAGCCGCTACGGTCAAGATCAGGTGGATGCTCTGGCGCGCTTGTTCCAGGAGATCCATCAGGATTGGTTCCCGAACAACGCTGCCGGAGCGGTCGTTTCTCAGTCTAAGCTGAATATACTGCTGCATATGCTCCATCAAATCGAGCAACCGGACTGGAGCTTGGCTGAATCAGGCGCTTTCGCCGCTTTCGAGCAAATCAAGAAACACTTGGAGAACGGATATACGGAAAACCAGCGAATTGAGCGGTTGGCCGGGGAATATAACATTTCGGCCTCTTACCTTCGAAAGCTGTTCATTAAGTACACGGGTATGGGACCGAAGGAATATCATAATCACCTGCGTAACCAGCAGGCATGCCGCTATTTGAAATTCACGGATTACCCTATTAAGGAAATTGCGAAGCTGTGCGGTTACTACGAAGAGTATCACTTCAGCAAAATGTTCAAGCAGCTCAATGGCGTTTCGCCAAGCATTTATCGAAGCAGGCAGCGGAGCTTGGACGAACGACACCATTGAATATTCGTATGCCCAAAGAAGCCCGCGGTCAGCACGCCCGACGCAGGCTTCTTTTTCGTTTTACCTCAAGCGAAATGACATAGTTTTATTAATAAGCAGCTGGATCGTTTATTACAAGCCGATATTGTTTTCTTACATTCCGATTTATGATGATCCGTGATACTATCCATACTATCTATGCTTTTGACTCATCGAACAAATAAGGAGGATGAACCGCCCTTGGAGCAAGCTTGCTCCCGTGGGGCGGTTTTCGCATAAATGTGAGCATGTATTCATACAGAGTACATCGAGGGACATGGATTGGGGTGTATGTTTCTGAAGCGGATAAGATTTCGAAAGCGCAGCGTGGTTTTGACCTGGTTCTTTTCTTATCTGACAGTTCTGCTATTGCCGATTCTGATCAGCATTGTTGTCTATTACGAATCCGCCAAAACATTGGAGAGCGAAATTCACAGCGCCAGCAGCTCTTTGCTCAATCAGTTAAAGGAAATAGCGGACAACCAATTTGCGAATATGCAGCGGCTCAGCTTTGAAATGACCTGGAACATCAAAGTACAGGAGTTAATGTACTCTAACAAGTATCAACATTATCAAAACGAGTACCGCTATGATCTGTATCAAATCACTCAGGATTTAAAAATGTACCGAAGCACGTATTCATTCATTGACAACTTTTATATCTACATTAATTCCGCTCAGACTGTGCTGCTTCCCGGTGTTATTAGCGATGCCGAGCAAGCGTACGTGCGGGAGCATCAAGATGCCGATTTCACCTATGAAAGATGGCGGGAGCTGATGACACGCGGCCAAACGCCAGGCTTTGTTCCCATTCTCCATATCGGCCAGGACGGCGAGAAGAGAAAGGCGGTCGCTTACCTGGAAAGCTACCGTTCCGATCAGCCGGAACAACCGCTGGGCATGAACGTGGTGATCACGGATCAAGCAAGAATACTCAGGGCACTCGGCAATGTGGAGCTGTTCAATAAAGGACAGGTACTGATCTTAAACAGGAATAACGAAATCCTGGTTTCCAACGACGCTTCAACGCCTAAGCTTCCATCGGATTTTCCCTACGATAAGCTGACGGGGAACAGCGGCTTTTTTTACTTGAATGTTGGAGGCCAGCGGTATGAGGTATTCTATCTGCATTCTCCTCAATCCGAGTGCAAGTATATTTCCATGATCCCGAGCCGCTTGTTTTGGGAGAAGGCGGAGAAGGTCCGCAATTTCACCTATGCCAGCTTTGTCGTTAGCCTGTTAGGAGGGGGACTGCTCACCTTCATTTTCCTGCGAAGAAATTATGGCCCGATCCGCC
This sequence comes from Paenibacillus chartarius, assembly GCF_042432825.1. Taxonomy (NCBI): domain Bacteria; kingdom Bacillati; phylum Bacillota; class Bacilli; order Caryophanales; family Paenibacillaceae; genus Paenibacillus; species Paenibacillus chartarius. The sequence goes on from NZ_JBHLWN010000090.1 coordinate 36,148, forward strand.
GGCTGCTGAGGACATTGGATGAGAAGGCCGGACATTCGGGGGGCAACAAGGGCGGGAACGAATTTCATTATATCGAAGAGACGCTGGGACATACGTTCATGAAAATGGACGAAATCACAAGTAACTTCAATCGGCACCGGTCCGTCCTCAGGTCGCATCTCATTATGCGCTTGCTCAAGGGCAAGACCGACCCGCAAATTCCGCTTGACGATTCGCTGACTGCCTACAGCATGAAATTCATTTCGGACGAATTTGCGGTCATGCTTTTTTTAGCGGAGGAAACCGACCTTTTCTATGAAAGCTATAAAGGAATGAGTCTTCAGGAAAAACAACGTCTGCTTCACTTTATCATTGCCAACGTAGTGGAAGATCTGGCCAGCCGGCGGCATGCGGGATTCGTCGCGGAAGTGGATGACGCTGCAGCGTGTCTGATCAATTTGGCCTCGGGAAGCGAGGATTCATGGAAGGACGATTTGAAGGATATCGCCAAAGAAGTGCAAAGCTTTTTGCACCGGGCATTTAAAATCAATCTTACCGTGTCCATCAGCTCGATTCACAGCACGATACCCGGTATCAATCAAGCCTATAACGAAGCTCTTGACGCGATGGAATACAAATTGGTCATCGGCCGCAAAGAAATTCTGACCTATGACCAGATCAGCAAGGATTTCGATGCGGGAACGCACAAAGGCTATTATTATCCGCTTTCCGTTGAGCAGCAGTTAATTAATTATGTGAAAGTCGGCGACTTTGAGAAGGCCAAGTCAACGGTTGACCATATTATGGATCAGAACCTCGGCAAGCAAATCCAGCCGGTCCAGTTAGCCAGGTGTCTGATGTTCGATTTAACCGGTTCGCTGATCAAGACGATTAATGAAATCGGCGACGTTCAGGAAACCTTCCTTGCGCAAAATCCGAAAGCGATCGAAAGATTGATGGCCAGCGAAACGATTCAAGACATGCGACATCATTTGACGGACATCTTATTGAAGGTATGCAGCTATACGTCCGCCAAACGATTAACCAACATTCAACATTCAAGGCAGCAAGCGGTTCAATATCTGGTCGAACAGGTTATTGTCTTTATCGAGTCCCATTATCAAGATGTGAATTTGAATATATCGCTGATTGGCGAACAGATGGATATGAAGCCGTTTTATTTGTCCAAATTGTTTAAGGACCAGACCGGGGAAGGCTTGCTGGATTATATCAACAAGTATCGGATTGGCAAAGCGAAATCCGCGATGCGCGAGCAGAAGCTCAGCGTTCACGAAGCTGCGGAACTTACGGGCTTTTCCGAGGTCACTTCGTTCATACGAACGTTCAAGAAATACGAGGGCATTACTCCCGGAAAATTTAAGGAAATGGAAGATCAATAAAGCTGCAAATCGCAGCTTGTCTTGGATATGCATCCGCTAGAAACTTTGAGACCGGAACGCGAATGCTCGTTTTTTCTGCCGCGACGGATAAGGCGTTCCTTTCGTATATTCATGGTTCAGTCACCTTTGAGCTATTATCCCTTCAGCTCAGAACCAGAAACGATAAGCTTTTGTTACGTGTCCACTGCAATTCATAACCGAAACTTATAAATGGTAGTCCGATGGCCGCACAAAGACAAATAGCTTCTCAGATTTAAGCGGCCGATTCTAACAAAGCACCGGATAAGTCAGCTAGTGTAATGACACGGGAGTTGATGCAGGCTTGCGTCATGTAATCGAAGAAATGCTCCGTCAGCTCCGTTAAATTGTAACGAAAACAGAATTCGTCCAAGTATGCCTGCAAATAACGTCGTCCGATGCCTCGATGAGTGAGCCAGAGATTGCGACGAAGCTCTTTCCAGCGATAATGGAGAACTTTGGGGCACTGTGGGTCATACCTGCGTGGGATGAAGGTGACTTGGGCAGCATTAGAAGAAATATGATTCTCGCGGAATGCAGCAACGGCTTGTTTAAGTATGTTTCTTCCTCTGAGATGGGAGTTATTGATGAGTTTGATTTTCATATATCGGGGCTCGATTGCGTATATCAAGGACGCGGCGATCCAAACAGGGTGCTCCTGTCGATGGCGGAAAATTGTAGGGTTATAGGGGCGCCCGTATTGTTCCGCATTCACTCGAACAATGCCGGTCAGGGGGAGGGAAGCATCCAGTTTGCCGATAGCATGACGAATTTTATGAAGAATGAGCCAGGCGGTCTTATAGGTAACGCTGATCTTGCGCCTTAACGCGACAGCGCTGATTCCTTGGGCATTGTGGGAGACAAGGTAAAGAGCGATGAACCATTTGGACAGAGGAGTGCGGCTTCCTTCCATGATCGTTCCGACAATGGGGGAAGTTTGGTGACGGCATGAACGGCATTCAAAGAGCGGCAGTCTTCGGGTTTGAGTGAGATATGCGGAGGCATATCCGCAACGAGGGCAGCGGAATCCGTCAGGCCATTTGAGATGAATCAGGTGTTTTATACATTTTTCCTCGGTTCCAAAACGCATTTGAAGCTGTTCGAGGGTCATTCTCTGTTTCGGCATCATCCGAATCCTCCAACTACGTTTGTTTATAAATTCAGTTTATCAAACAAATGTTCGTGTGTAAATATTAAAATGTAATTATTAAACAAATTGTGGCGAGGATGTATTGAGCCAATGGGCGGCAATGCACTGAGTCAAAGGGCGCGATTGCACTGAGTCAAAGGGCGAGATTGCACTGAGTCAAAGGGCGAGATTGCACTGGGGTGAAAATGCTCTGAGCCAAAGGGATATTAGCTCAAAGGGGTGCGAAGGGGGGGCCTATGGGAGCAATGACAGACATTTCAACCGCGATTTGTACTTGAAACAAGCTCGTTTTGTCAATTTTGCAAGTGGATTTGGCGATATTGCCAGCCTCGAAACGATTTTTGTCAGCGAGGTTGGCGAAAGTATCGATATACCGAGCGGGGGATCAGGCCCTATCATGAAGAGCGAGACCAGCGGTTCTCAATATCACAGGGGAGGTTCGTTAGATATGAAAAGAAAAAAGAAGGCAGCTGCGCTCGCTGCGATCTTGATGGCGTCAAGCAGCTTGGCCGCTTGTTCCGGTAACAACGAAAGGGCTGTCAATGAGTCCAGCCCGGCAACCGGCCAAGAGCAAAGCTCGGGGGTGACCACCTATCCGATCAAAACGGATAAAACGCTTTCCTACTGGGCGGAGATTGTCCCCAATCTGGTTGGCGTCAAATCTTCGCTTGCGGAAGTTCCGTTCTTCCAGGAATGGCAGAAAAAAACCGGAGTGAAGCTGAACATCACTTCTCCCGTCGTCAACCAATCCAAAGAAGGACTCAACATCATGCTCGCTTCCGGAAATTTGCCGGACATGATCGAATACAACTGGCTGGATTTTCCGGGCGGACCGGAAAAAGCGATCAAAGACGGGTATATTTTGAAGCTGAACGATCTGATCGACAAGTACGCCCCGAACTACAAAAAATATTTGAAAGAGCATCCGGATGTCGACAAGATGGCGAAAACGGACAACGGCAGCTATTACTCGTTCCCGTTCGTACGCGGAGCCGATGAATTAAAGGTATATCAGGGTCCGATGTTGAGAAAAGACTGGCTCGATGAACTTGGGCTGCAAACGCCTACGACCATCGATGAATGGTATACCGTTCTCAAAGCGTTTAAAGAGAAGAAGGGGGCAGCGGCACCGCTCTCTTTCATAAGCGCACCAAGAACGCTTGAAAACTTGTATGGCGGCGCTTTCATCGGTGCTTTCGGCATCAATCGCACGTTCTATTTGGACAACGGACAAATCAAGTTCGGACCGGCGCAGCCGGAATATAAGGAATTTCTGGCTACGTTCCGCAAATGGTACAGCGAAGGACTGATCGATAAAAACATTGCGACTGTCGATACCAAGGCCATCGATGCGAATATTACATCGGGGGCAACCGGTGCCACCATAGGCAACGCGGGAGGCGGAATCGGCAAGTGGGCGCCGCTTCTGACCGCGAAAGATCCGAAGGCCGTATTGGCGCCGGCGCCGTATCCGGTATTGAAGAAAGGCGACACTCCGAAGTTCGGGCAGAAAGATTTTGCTTTCATAGGCAATAGCGGCGGCTCTGCGGGGATGGTTGCGATATCGGCGACTTCCAAACATGCGGAACTGGCTGTAAAGCTGCTCGATTACGGGTACAGTGAGGAAGGGAACATGTTCTTCAACTTCGGTACGGAAGGCGTAAGCTACAAGATGGAGAACGGATATCCGAAATTCACAGACCTGATTATGAAGAATCCGGACAAATTGGCTCCTGCTCAAGCTCTGTCGCTCAATACGCGGGGGAATTACAACGGTCCTTTCGTTCAAGACAAGCGCGTCATGGAGCAATATTACGCACTTCAGGAACAAAAGGATGCCCTCAAGGTATGGCAGACGGAGAACGATAAGTACGTCCTTCCGCCGGTTACGGCAACGCCTGAGGAAAGCTCGGAGCTTGCCAAAATCATGACGGATGTCGATACGCTGATCGATGAAATGACCTTGAAGATCATTATGGGTGCGGAACCGGTCGAAAGCTTCGATAAATACATGGAGAAATTAAAGTCTCTGAAACTGGATAGAGCGATTGAAATCAAGAAAGCCGCCTTGGACCGCTACAACAAACGATAATATTGGCACACGGGAGGGGGATTCTATAATCCCCCTGCCAGTGTTGCGGGTATGTAAGGAGTGAGAGCATGCAGAAAATTGCTAAAGATTTCGCATTAAACAAATATTTATATGTGATGATGCTTCCCGTATTGATCTATTATTTCGTCTTCCACTACGCGCCCATGTACGGTGCAATCATTGCTTTCAAAGAATATACGCCGATCAAGGGAATTCTAGGGAGCGAATGGGTAGGATTGGCCAACTTTCAGTCGTTCTTCGAAAGCTATTATTTTTGGCGGATCCTGAAAAATACATTAGTGATTAGTTTCTATTCCATTTGCTTTGAATTTCCGGCCCCTATCATTTTAGCGATCTTGATCAACGAAATACGAAACGGCCGCTTTAAACGGATCGTCCAGTCCGTTTCGTACATGCCTTACTTTATTTCGCTTGTCGTCATCTGCGGGATGATCAAAGATTTTACCAGCAGCGACGGCGTGGTGAATCTGATGTGGACCTTCTTCGGCGGGGACGGTCAAGCGATGCTGCAAAAGCCGGAATTGTTCCGAGCCATATACATTATATCCGAGATCTGGCAAAAGATCGGTTGGGAATCGATTATCTATATAGCCGCACTCATGAGCATCGACCAAGAGCAATATGAAGCGGCCAGAATGGACGGGGCCGGCAGGTGGAGACAAATATGGAATATTACGATCCCCGGTATCATGCCGACAATCATGATCATGCTTATTTTGCGGATCGGCAGCCTGCTGAACGTCGGATTTGAAAAAATCATTCTGCTTTACAACCCGTCTATTTACGATACCGCTGATGTCATCTCTTCCTTCGTTTACCGCAAAGGCTTGCTGGAATTCGGGTGGAGCTACAGCACGGCCGTCGGTTTGTTTAACTCGGTTATCAATTTGTTGCTTCTGATCACAGCAAACCGGGTAAGCCGGAAGTTCAGTGAAAGCAGTCTTTGGTAAAGGAGAGAGGCACATGTTGAGAAGAGGCGTTTCGGATCGAATGTTTGAAGCCGGTATTTATATTATCTTATCGGCGTTAATTGTAGTAACCGTGTATCCTATGCTGCATGTAATCTTTGCGTCCATAAGCGATCCGACATACGTGATTTCGCACAGAGGCATGATTTGGAAGCCTCAAGGAATTAATTTTGAAGCTTATAAAAGCGTATTTGCCAACAAAGCGATTCTGAACGGCTACCGGAATACGATATTCATTGTCGTGTTCGGCGTTATCGTCAATCTGCTGCTTACGGCGATGGGTGCATACGTATTGTCGCGCAAGGACGTCTTGTGGAATAAAGCTTTCATGCTGTTTATTGTACTCACGATGTTTTTTAACGGCGGTCTCATTCCGTTCTACTTGGTTGTCAAAGAGGCCGGCTTGCTCGATTCGCTTTGGGCGCCGATTATTCCGTTTGCCATTAACACCTTCAATTTGATTATCATGCGGACATCGTTCAAGGCTATTCCGGATAGCCTGGAGGAATCCGCCAAGATCGACGGTGCGAATCACTTTGTGATTTTGTTCCGCATTATTATCCCGCTGTCGATGCCGATCATTGCCGTGATGACGCTGTATTATGCCGTTGAGAAATGGAACGGATGGTTCTATTCCTCCATTTTCATTAAAGATCGGGAGCTGTTCCCGCTTCAGTTGATTCTCAGAGAAATTCTCATTGCGAATTCGACTGACGGGATGACGAGCGGAGCGTCCGCGGGAGAAATGTTCCAAATCGGGGAAACGATCAAATACGCTACAATCGTAGTCTCTACCTTGCCGATCTTGTGCGTGTACCCGTTCTTGCAGAAATACTTTGTCAAAGGGGTCATGGTCGGGGCGTTAAAAGGATGAAGCATCGTTGAGAGGGCTCCGAAAAGGAGCATTTTTTACAAGCTCTTCGCGTTTTTTTCCATTCCGAAACCGTTTTCAACGTGTTACTATTTCTTCTATACCTATCCGTCATGTCAACAAACCGCAGTGATGGTAACTTAAGGAGGATTTCCTATGATACGCACATTTCGAGAGCACTACGCACGCCGAACCGAGCTGTTGAACGGTTCCTGGGAGTTTGCCGTCGACAGCGGGAACGTTGGCCTTCAGGAGAAATGGTATGATCGATTTCCACAAGCGGATCGCAACCTGTACGTCCCCGGCTGCTGGAACAACGAGCTGAATCTATTTGAATATGAAGGCGTCGCTTGGTATCGAACAACGTTCCAGACCGTACAGCAGCAAAACGTTAAACTTATTTTCCACGCCGTATTAGGCCACGCTGATGTTTATTTGGACGGCCAGCATCTCGGCTATCATTATGGAGGGTATACTCCTTTCGAATTTGTGATCCCGGCTTTGCCGGAAGGAGAGCACCAGCTTATCGTCCGTACGGACAGCAAGCTGGATCGGCTTACGATCCCCACGGAGCATGTGGATTGGCACCATTACGGCGGCATCATTCGCCCTGTCGAGCTGCAGATTTTGCCGGATCTGTATATAGAGAGCTTGAAGATCGACTATGACTTGAAGGGCTTCGATGCGGACGTGAAGTTACAGGTTCATCTCAAGTCGCTTGCACAAACCGCTCACACGACAACCCTTGTCATATCCGCAGACGATCATGTCGTACACACAGAGCAGATTACCGTCGATGCCGGTCAATCACTCATTCATACGGTCATTCAAGGCTGGCCGCAGGTGAGGCTGTGGAATGTGGGCCGGCCTGAGCTTTATACGATTCGCGCCGCCATTGACGGCGACGATCAAATCGACCGCATCGGCTTCCGGCGCATCGAAACGGACCATCATCGGATCTTGATTAACGGCGCTCCAGTATACCTGAAAGGTGTCAATCGGCACGAAGAGCATCCGGAATGGGGCTTTGCCTTCCCGCCGAAGCTGATGCAGAAAGACCTCGACATCATCAAGGAGCTGGGTTGCAATTCAGTTCGTGGGGCGCACTATCCGCAAAGCCCTTACTGGCTTGATTTGCTGGATGAGCAGGGGCTCGTATTCTGGAGCGAGATTCCGATGTGGGGGGCGTTCCTGCCGAACGAGACCGTCGCAGAACCGCTCTTTCAAGAGCGTGCGCTGACCATGATCGAAGAAATGATCGCCACCCATCGCCATCATCCGTCGGTCATCTTCTGGTCGGTTCACAATGAGATCGATACCCGCACGCAGGAAGCGTACGACTTGACGAAGCGGCTCGTCGATCTTGCGAGGCAGCTTGACTCGTCCCGCCTGATTACGTATGCAACCATGCACCCGCTTGAGGATATCGTGCTTCCTCTGTTCGATGTGATCGGCATCAATAAATATTACGGATGGTACGAGGGAAATGTGGAAGGCTTTAAGGACATGCTGGAAAAGTTCCATCAGCGGGCCGAAGCCTTAGGTGCAGGAGACAGGCCCGTGCTGATGACCGAATTCGGCGGCGCCGGCATTTACGGAGACGTCGGCTGGGAGCCCCGTCTATTCAGCGAGGATTACCAAGCGCACATCGTCAGCGAGGCTCTCGGGATATTCAGAAACGACCCGAAAATCGGCGGCACGTACATTTGGCAGTTTGCCGATATTCGCGGCGACCTGAAGAGCGACGGCAAGTATTTCCGCGACCGTGCACGCAGCTTTAATAACAAAGGGCTTGTGAGCGAATACCGCAAGCCTAAGCAGTCGTTCCGCGTGGTTCGCAGCATGTATCGATCTTGGGGAGATCTGTGAAGGATCTCAGCTCCCGAGAGCTCTTATATCAAGGAAGGGGATCGGTAAGATGTACTCATTCGGATGGTGCAGAGGTATTGAGGATGCGGAGATGCTTCGCAGGCTAGGCTTTGACTACATCGAATGCACGGTCACTTCGTTGAAACTGGAGGACGAATCGGAATTTACTCAGATATTGCCGAAATATATGGATAGTCCGCTGCCGGTTCTTGCGTTTAACGTATTTTTCCCGGGCGGCTTACGAGTTGTCGGTCCCGAAGTGGATACGGAGCGGGTTCGCAGATATGTAAGTAAGGCGGCCTCCGCTCTGAACCGGATCGGCGCACGTATTGTGGTTGTGGGCAGCGGTAGTGCCCGGAACGTGCCGGATGGCTGGGGACGGGATCGCGCGGAAGAACAATTTGTGCAGCTGCTGGGCTGGATGGGCGACGAATTTGATGGTACCGGTGTGACGGTAGCGATCGAGCCGCTCAATCAGAAAGAAACGAATCTCATTCATCGTGTTTCGGATGCAGCAGCCTTCGCAAGGGAACTCAACCGCCGTTCCATTCGGGTGTTGGCGGATTTTTATCATATGGACGAGGAGAACGAACCGCTTGATACACTAGTGGAGCATAAGGACTGGCTGGCACATATTCATCTGGCTGATACAGGACGGTTGAGTCCGGGCACGGGGCAATACCCGTATCCGCAATTTGCGGAATCGCTCAAGAATGCAGGCTACTCGGGCTTAATTTCGGCAGAGTGCAGCTTGAATCATCCGGAGCAGGAGCTTCCGAGGGCGCTGGATTTTATGAAAAATGTGTTTAAGTGATTAGTCTGGAGACAGAGGCAAGCGAATGGTTGAGCAGGAATAGGTTCCGTTCATCGACGGGAAGTGAAAGTGGCTAAACATCCGACGGATTATGCTATCAAAGAAATGCAGGCATATGGAATCTTGATTTCGGGTCATTATGTGGAAAATCAACATTATGTCGGGCGCATTTTCTCCCGGATCCGGAATGGAGCACCTGGCTTAGGCTGCCGGAACGCTACAAACGGCTTGTGCATATTCCGATGAAGAATCACCCTTTCCGCTCCGACGTTGAAGAAGCGATCAAAAAAATGCACAAGCATAGCAGCCAAGGAACGACTCCGATTCACCAGCGATTGTCGATGGTGGCGCTTGAAGAAGCGCTCTTACATTTGCGGCTTGCCACGTTATCCGGCGGGGCAGCCGCGATGGACCCGCGGATCGCCGATATTCCGCTTTATATGCAGCATTCGTTCGCTGAGAAAATATCACTTCCCGATTTGGCCAAACGAAGCTGCCTGTCCACCTCGCGATTATCGCATCTGTTTAAGGAGGAAGTAGGGGATACGATCATCAATACGCTGCATAAAATCAGATTGGAGAAAGCGGCGCAGCTGCTTTCTTACACGGCACGGCAAATTTCAAAACGGAAGCGGGATGAACTGTTATCGTAGACAAGATAGCAGGATTATATGTTGATTCAGCAGATTTGTGCGTTTTATTCTCCCTTAGGGTCCCTTATACTTTGGGTATCATCACGAACGTCATGCAATGATCATAGGGAGGAATGATGAGCGATATGCCTACCCGCAGCAATGGTCCGAGCCTTGAGGTGCAAATGTCATGGTGGACGATGACAGGGCTCGACGGAGATGCAGAGAGCCGTAGCTTGGAGGAACGCTTTCACCGTATCGCAGAGGCTGGGTTTGACGGGATCAACGGTTTCGTGCCAGCCCCGGAGGAAGCGGATGCTTGGCGAAAGCTGCTGGAACGATACGGACTGTCCTTCAGCGTAAACGCTTATCCCAAAAGCGCAGAAGATATGGCTCGATTCCTGGACCAAGCCAAACAGTTCGAACGCATCGATTTCATTAACGCGCAAGTGCTGACGCCGTTTCTGACAGGGCAGGCGGCGGAAGCGCTCCTGTCCGACATCCATCATTTGGCGCGGAATGCGGGGATCCCCGTGTATATCGAAACGCACCGCGGTACGATTACGCAGGATCTGATCAGGACGGCACGTTACGTAGACCATATCGGGGATTTACGGTTAACCATTGATTTTTCCCATTATGTTGTAGCCGGCGAGATGCATACCGTGTCGGAGGAAGCGGAAGCGCTTCTCCAGAAGCTGCTGACGCGCACTTCAAGCATTCATGCCCGAGTGTCGAACGGGGAGCAAATCCAGGTCGATGTAGGAAGCAGCGGTGAGCATCCGATGATGCGGCACTTCGAACGCTGGTGGAGAAGCGGCATGACGAATTGGCTGGAGACGGCCGGCCAAGTCGGACCGTTTCCGTTCATTTGCGAATTGGGGCCCCCGCCGTATGCGATTACCGCCGATGAGTTTGGCAGCCGCCGGGAAGAGCTCTCTGACCGCTGGTCGCAATCGTTATTGTTCGCGCAAATGGCTCGTTCGATCTGGAAGGATATTGTCGCATAGCGCCACAAGCTCAGGCGCAGCGTGGCAAGCATATTGCCGCTCCCTGCACGGATTACCTGATCCGGGATGCCGAATACTTGCTGTCCCGAAATTAACGTATGACTTGGAAAAGCTCCCTTCCTCGAGAGAGGTTAGGGGGCTTCGTCATGCATTGAGCCTTGGACGATGATGAGTTTATGATCATGTGTAGTGATCATCTAGCTATTTACGGGGAAAAGAAGTTGGGTAAGGTCGTTATTGCGAAGTATTGAAATGCCTGTAATGTAGCGTATTGGAAACCGACGTGACTTGAATGAGAAGGGCGGTTTTCCAGTTTTCGGGGATAGGGGTGGCGGTATTTTGAACTATTTCATGACGGACATACACGGAAGAACATATCGAATGGGTTAGTGCAGGGACATCCTCTGGGTGTCTGAATATGTTTTCTACAGCATCCCCAAAGAAAGTCTCCTCTCACTAGCGCAAAATAAACCCGTTGTACACGGCCATACTCCGGTTGAACGCATCTATTACGACGGCGTACGCATGAATTGCGACCTCGGATCGAACACTTACGCCATCCGGGAGGAACGCGGGCTCGCATTGGCAGATCTAACCCGGATGATTTACTATGTATACAAACAGTCTTCCAAGGAAGTCATCACTGATTCTTATCATTTCACCTTAAGTGGTTTTCGAGAATCGCACAGGGGAGAAACGGCTAAACGCGGAGTTCATCATGAAAATTCGTTTATTCTTCGATTAGTTTTTTTAGTGAATCCGATGATGTTAATTTAAGTGACGCGAAATATCCATAAGATCATTATCTAGATAGAAATTTATCGACATTATGTTATATATATTGACATGCATTTAACTTCCGCCCTATAATGAACTCATCGAATCGCCAAAGTGCCGCGCAGTCATCTCATCTCCACTGGCTGATGTGCGGCTTATTTGTGTTTTGCAATTTCACATTATCGAAAGGATGGACAGCTCATGATCAGGCTCATGCGTACTTCCGAATACAAGCGGCTTGAAGGCGATCTGGCAAAGATGGCGGAAGGTGACTTCTGCATGCAAAGCACCGGAGTGCCGATTCAAGAGCGATCACGGATAAGGTCGGTAATAAAGAGAACCGTCCGAAGCTTGGTTTCGCTGATTCGTGTGGTCGACCGCTCTTCCCGTGAGCTACATATCAAGATGGAGGATACAAGCGCGAAATCCGCCATGATTTCAGAGCAAATTGAAGGTGTCACCGGGACGATCCGCGAAGTTGCCGTCAGCATGCAGGGGGCGGCGGAGCATGTTGCGGACATTTCGGAAGAAATGAACAGCAGCTATCGCTATTTGCAGGAAGTCAAGAAGAAGAACGGGGAGCTTGTAGCTTCTTCGGCCAGCTTATCGGAGGAGGTTTCCAGCGGCAAGAAAGAGATATCCGCCGCCATGGAGCAGATGCGGGTCATCTCCGGCGAAAGCGGGCAAGTTCACGAGCGGATGAATCGTCTTGGTGAAGCGATAAAGAAAATCGCCGACATGACCTTGCTGATTGAAGAAATCAGCAGTCAGACGCAATTGCTTGCACTGAATGCCAATATTGAAGCGGCGCGGGCAGGGGAACATGGAAGAGGATTCGCAGTTGTCGCCCAAGAGATTACGAGATTGGCCGCCCAAACGAAGCAGGAGACGACCGGCATCCGGGAATCGATACGGACGGTAACCCGTTGCTCCGACGTCTTGGGGGATTCTATCATCCATATGCATGCCGCGCTGGGGACAACGGAATCGACTTTGAAAACCGCAGCAGACAAGTATGGCAAGGTAGAATCGTTTCTTGTCCATATCATAGGCGAAATGAACGAAGTGGACGAAAGACTGGAAGGGATTGCGAGCAGTACGCTCTCGACTACGGATTCCGTCAATCGAACATCTGCGATGCTGCAGCAAATCGCCGCCGGAAGCGAAGAAGTATTGGCGCTTGCGGAGCTTCAGCAGCAAAACCTGCTTGTGATCAACGATAATATTCAGGAATCGGCCCGCAGAAGTCTTTCGCTTCGGTCGTCCGTCTCCCAATTCCGGCTGCCTTCGCGCCAAGAGAGTCACCCTATGCAGGAGGAGCTGGAGCGATGGGTGGAATGCGCGATGGCGATCCGTGCCGTTATGGTTTCCATGATCGAGTCGCGTGACATCGAACAAATCCGCGAGTGGCACCGGAAGAAGCAATACTACGAGGCGCGGTTGGAGACATGTTTCCAGGATATTCGAGCTAAAGCGGCAACTAACGAGGACCGGCACCAATTGGATCAGCTAAGTAAAGCCTGGCTTCATTTTGCCGAAATTAAAGACCGGAACGCTGCATGGATGCTGGAGGGAGAATATGAGTCCGCCAAGCAGGCGTTAATTACAAAAGGGAGAACCAACTTTAAGCGAGCGATGGACTTGGCAACGGAGTGGATGGACCGCGGATAACGAAACGATGAACTTACATTTTTTGTCTTGTGTTTGCTGAATACTACATTTATACTTCATCTGAAGACTGATTCTAAAGAACTACATAAGCGCAAGAACACAAAGGAAGTTTGTCGGATAATATCAAAATCAAATAATTAGGGAGAAGGCCGACAACGACGTCGGTCTTGAACAAGGCAATGAAGCCTTGCCGAAGATTTGCAATACAGGTGACGATGCTCGCTTGTTTTTGCAAGTATTCGGCAAGGCTTTTCGTTGTGGCGATGCATCGAATATTTAGAAGTTCGATCCGGTGTTGGCGGGGAGTCGGTTGAATGGGTGGATTTCACATTTCGGCAGTCCGAATCATGAATCGTCTGAAATATTGGCAAAAGTTTGTGTTAATCGGCACCCTCTTTTTACTGCCGATCGTGCAAACGGAATATTTGCTATTTTCCGGTATCGATAAGGAGATCCGCTTCGCCAAAAATGAAAGAATGGGCATTGAATATGCGAACCATATCCGCAATCTGCTGGAAGCTCTTCAGCAGCACAGGGGAATCGTCAACGCTTTCTTGTCCGGAGACGCTTCGTTCCAGGAGATGATCGTTAGGCAGCAGAACGAAATCGAGCATTCGATCATTACCATCGACAAGGTTGACCGGGAGTTGGACCGTCAATTTCACACGACGGTTCATTGGAGCTCCATCAAGCGGAAGTGGGTTCAGCTCAAGCAAAACCTGCAGCGCTTACAGCCGCAAGAAAGCTTCGGCCTGCACAGCGAGTTGATACAAGAAAGCTATCAGCTGCATACCTCAATCGTATCCAATTTACTGGCACTGATCGGGACGATTAAGGATGCCTCCGGCTTGAGAATCGATCCGGACCACGACAGCTATTATTTGATGGACGTCATCATCGGCAAGCTTCCTTCCGTCATGGAGACCGTAGGACAGACAAGAGGAATTGGAGTCGGGGTGGCGGCGAGGAGAGCGATTACCGAAGAGGAAAGAACGCAATTGCTGATCTTGTCCGGCATGATCCGCACCTTTATGAAGGACCTGGCCGATATGCCTGTTGTTTTCGAAAATACCGGGCTCCAGGATGACCTCCACACTCATATTCGGGAAACCGCAGCGGAAACGAATGCCTTCTTGGATGAGCTTAACGAACAAATCATCCATGCAGCGAACATTACGATCAGTCCTTCCGAATTTTTCGAAAGGGCGACCAAGGTGATCGATTCCGGATTTCGGTTGTACGATGCGGAATCACCCGTCTTGGACCGCCTGCTTCAGCAGCGCATCCATCACTTGCAGGCAAAGAAGCAATATATCGCCTTATTTTCCTGTCTGATCATCCTGCTCCTGTTGTACCTGTTCGTCACGTTTCATATTTCCGTGCTGCAGACCGTCCTGGCGTTAAAGAAAGCTGCCGTGCGCATTGTCGGGGGCGACTTGACGACGCGGGTCGACATCGATTCAAAGGACGAGCTTGGACATGTGTCGATCGCATTCAATAAGATGATCGAAGCGTTTGACTCGATGATTGCCGAACGTGCGCGTCACGAGAAACAGATCGAGCAGCTCGCGTTTTTCGATGCGCTGACCGGGCTGCCTAACCGCGTTTTGTTCAATGAACGGTTAGAGCATGCTCTCGCGGCTGCAGAAAAGAACAACCACATGCTCGCCGTCATGTTTCTGGATTTGGACCGGTTTAAGCATATTAACGATACGCTGGGTCATGAAGCAGGGGATGTATTGCTGAAGACGGTGGCCGATCGGTTAACACGGTGTTTGCGGCATGACGATTTGGTTTCGAGGATGGGCGGAGATGAATTTATGCTGTTCATTCCCGGGATCAAAAGCATAGGTGAGGTCAGGGTCGCTGCCGAGAGCATCATCGGTCGCTTCGCCGAGCCGATTGTCGTCAATGGGCATGAACTGGTCGTCTCCGTCAGTATCGGAATCAGCTTATATCCGTTCGACGGGAACAGCCGCGACGGTTTGATCAAAAGCGCGGATATGGCGATGTACAAAGCGAAGGGAGAGGGGAGAAACACGTTCCGAATCTACGACAGCAGCCTTCATGCGATGTCGACAGAGCGATTGCGCCTGGAAGTGAATTTGCGCAGAGCGTTGGAGCGGGGGGAGTTTACAATATACTATCAGCCGCGAATCGGTTTAACGGGCGGAACGATTGCGGCCATGGAAGCCCTCGTCCGGTGGCAGCATCCCGAATCGGGGCTGGTGTCCCCGGCGGAGTTTATTCCGCTCGCCGAAGAGATCGGCTTGATCGTTCCGCTTGGGGAATGGATTCTTGAGACCGCATGCCGGCAAAATAAACGCTGGCAGGATGACGGCATGGATCCGTTCCGGATTTCCGTCAACATCTCCGCCGTCCAGTTTCACCGGGACGAATTCGTGAAAGTCGTGCAGCGGGCGCTGCAGGAAGCTTCGCTTGAACCGCAATGGCTTGAGCTCGAGCTGACGGAAAGCATTGTCATGAATAACGCCGCGAAGACGATTATGAAGCTGAGAGAGCTCAAAGAGGCGGGCGTTCATATTTCGATCGATGATTTCGGAACCGGATTCTCGTCGTTAAGCTATTTGAAATATTTCCCTATCGATACGTTGAAGATCGACCGCTCGTTCCTTCAGGATGTTCCGGATTCCCCTAAAGATATCGCGATCATTAAGACGATTATCGCTCTCGCGCGAAGGCTGCATTTGAATGTGGTGGCAGAAGGAGTGGAATCGAGAGAGCAATTCCTCTTCCTGGCAGCCCGCAAATGCAGCGAGGGACAAGGCTATTTCTTCAGCCGGCCGATGCCGGCGAGCGAAGCGGAGCAGTGGATTAGGGACAGTTCGGCGGAGTGGTGCTCAAAATTTTATATTCCTTAAAAGGAGTGCAGCGCAGTGAAATCGGTATGGACCCCCGAGATGGCGAACCGTACCATTCAATCCGGCGATTTCTTCCGGTACACCCGCTCGGGGCGGCCGACGATGCCGTAAGACAGGTCGGCGTATACTTCGCCCGAGCTGACGAGATACTCCAAATAGCGGCGGCCTGTCGAACGGCTGACGCCGATCTCCTTGGCGATTTGCTCCGCCGTCTTGCCGGTTGCCGCGGCGGATATCGCTTGCACGATTTTCACCAGCGTTAATTTGTCGATGCCTTTGGGGAGGTCGGAGGTATTCGAAAGAGACTCTTTCTTGCCCGGTCCCGCCCATAAGCGGTCGACATCGCTCTGATTGATCGTTCCGGATTCGTCCAGGCGGATCAGCTGCTGATGAAAATCCAGGTAACGGTGCAGCGTTTCTTTCAGCCTTTCCAGTAAGACGGGCTTCATAATGTAATCGAAAGCTCCGCCGCGAACGGCTTCCCGAACCGTCTCGACTTCTTTGGCCGCCGTAATCATAATGACATCGGTATTCCGGTACGTTTGCCGGATGTACGTGAGCAGCTCCAAGCCGCTGGTGCCAGGGACATATACATCCAGCATCACGAGCTGGGGTCTGAGAATGTCGAGCTGCTCTTTGGCCTGATCTCCGTCCGTGGCGATACCGACAACGCGAAACGCGTCCAGCTTCTCCACAAACCTCCGGTGGATTTCGGCAATCTTGACTTCATCTTCGACGATCAGAACATCAATGATCGGATGCTGCGGCTCCGGGTTCATGGTACGGCCTCCTTGTCAGCGGGAATGAGGATGCTTCGGAATCGCAACGGTAAATACGGTGCCGCCCGACGGATTGCGATGAAACGTAATATATCCGGACAGCCGATCGACGGCATGCTGCACTAAGGCCAGCCCGATTCCGCGCTGCTCCCCTTTGGTCGAATAGCCCTTTGTAAAAATAGAGCCGCCGATCTCCTCCGGGATGCCGATTCCCCGGTCCTCGCATTCGATAATCAAGTCCTCGCCCAGGTCCGTCAAAAACAATTTGACATACAGTTCCGTGTTTTCCCCGCCGGCAAGAACCGCCTCCATCGCATTGTCGATCAAGTTGCCGATGATGGTGACCAGCAAGCTCCGGTCGATGTGCTCCGGGATGTCCGCAAACGAGCTTTCGGGATCGATTTCGAAGGTTAATTTCAATTCTTGCGCATGATTGAACTTGCCGATCAGCAGCCCCCC
This sequence comes from Paenibacillus chartarius, assembly GCF_042432825.1. Taxonomy (NCBI): domain Bacteria; kingdom Bacillati; phylum Bacillota; class Bacilli; order Caryophanales; family Paenibacillaceae; genus Paenibacillus; species Paenibacillus chartarius. The sequence goes on from NZ_JBHLWN010000090.1 coordinate 53,540, forward strand.
GATCACCGGATCGGGAATTTCGCGCATCAGGAACTGAACCCGGTTCTGGTGAACATCCGATTCCTTGGAAATGAGCTCGACGGCTTCCTGGTAAGATTCCAGCTGAATGAGTCCGGCGATGACATGCAGTTTGTTCGAAAATTCGTGCGTCTGCGCCCTCAGCGCATCGGCGAACTGCCGCACCTGCGACAGCTCCTCGGCCAGGCGGTACAGCTCGGATTTGCTGCGAAAGCTCGACACCGCTCCGGTCACTTCGCGTTTGCGGCTTATGATCGGCACCCGGTTGACGATCACTTCGTGATCGCCGATCAGCATTTCGTGGTCGAATTGGGCTTCGCCCGTACGGACGACCTCGTACAAGCGGCTGTTAGGGAGAACGTCCTCAATATGCTTTCCCTTGATGGCAGCGCTTACGGGCAGGTCCAGCAGCTGCGTTGCGTAACGGTTCGCCAGCGTAATCATGCCATCTTTGTTTACGGCTATAACACCTTCGCGAATCGACTCCAGAATGGCCTGCTTCTCTGTATATAGTTCCCCGATTTCTTTAGGTTCAAGCCCAAGAATGGCGCTTCGCACGTTGCGGGCGATGAAGACCGACCCGATCAGGCCGACGGCGAGCACGGTCAAGGAAATCAGCATAATTCGCGACCGGTACGCGGCCGCGATCAAATCGATATCTTCCGCAAGAAAGCCGACGGACACAATCCCTATCACTTGTCCCTGCTCATCGAATATCGGAGCTTTGCCGCGCAGCGCGAGCCCCAGCGAGCCGTAGGCCTTGGAAATAATCGAACGTCCTTCGAGAACGGGGCCGTTGTCGCCTCCAACCATCTCCTTGCCGATTCGATCGGGCAGCGGGTGGGAATAACGGATGCCGCTGCGGTTGCCGACCACGATGTATTCCGCATCGATTTTGCCGCGGATCGCTTCCGCAATCGGCTGGATGATGGAGGAAGGCTCGGAGGTTTGAAAAGCACGGCGAATTTCGGGCATATTGGCCACGGTTTCGGCAACCTTGAGGGCGCGTGTACCGATTTGATCCTCAAGCGCGCTTGTCATCATGGAATCAAATGCGCTGCCAAGACCGACGATGAGGAGCAGCAGGAGCGAGCAAATAACGAGAATAAGCTTGGTTTGCAGCTTCATGACTGAGATGGCTCCCGTTTTTTTTGTTTGTATTGTATCATAAAGCGTTTTCCATTTGCCCGGTTTCAGCCGGTGACGGTCGTGAACAATATGAACAAAATGTCCACAACAGCGTTAATGCAACTAATTTCGTTAAACTATTCGGAACGAGGGAAGGGATGTTATTCTGAAAGCGCTTCAAAGAAAGCGTATACAAGTAGGCGAAAACAACATTGGAGGGGTTTCTAATGATACAACGTCTTGCGGCAGTTTCCTGGAAAGTTACGGCGATCGGCATTCTGGCGGCGGGCTTAGCGGCTTGCGGCAGCAATGCGGCGAAGCCGTCGGATACGGCGGCCCCGGCGGGCGCAGGCAAAGAGCCGGCTGCACCGGCGGCGAAATCCGGCTACCCGGAAAGAGCGGTCAGCATCGTCGCACCTTCCGGCGCCGGCGGCGGATGGGACATGACGGCGCGTACGATCGCCAAAGTGCTGGCGGAGTCGAAAGCGATCGACAAGCCGGTCACGGTCGAGAATAAGCCGGGCGGAGGCGGGGCCGTATTCCTGGCGGAATATGCGACCAAAGACGTGAAGGACGACTACAAGCTGTTCGTTAGTTCGCCGCCGATTCTGATCAACCATCTGAAGAAGGAAGGCAACTCGCCGTTCGGCTACAACGATACGACGCCGCTCGCCCAACTGACGAAAGATTACGGCGCTGTTGCGGTTGCGGCGGATTCGAAATATAAAGATTTGAAATCGCTGCTCGACGACATGAAGGCGGATCCTTCCAAACTGACGGTTGCCGGCGGTTCGGCGCCCGGCTCGATGGACCACCTGGTATCCATTCTCCCGGCGTTCAAATACGGCATCGACCCGAAGAAGGTGAAGTACGTATCCTATGACGGCGGCGGGGAAGCCGTAACGGCGCTGCTCGGCGGCAATGCGAACGTCCTCGGTACGGACGCTTCGTCGCTGGATCAATACGTGAAGGCCGGCAAAATCCGCATTCTCGCCGTTGCCGCACCGTCCCGGCTCGGCGGCAGCTTGAAGGAGGTTCCGACGATGAAAGAGCAGGGCATCGACGCCGAGTTCTTGATCTGGCGCGGCTTCTTCGGTCCGAAGAACATGAGCGCAGGCGCCAAGAGCTACTGGGAAGCCACCATTAAGAAGATGGTGGAATCCGATGTCTGGAAGAAGGAAATGCAAGCCAACAACTGGGAAACGGACTACAAGAAGGCTGACGATTTCAAAGCGTTCCTAAGCCAGCAGGAGAATCAGCTGAAAGACATGCTGACGGCGCTCGGCATGCAGAAATAAACCGGACGGTATAGGGAGAATAGCCGATATTCTCCCTTGCCCTTAGGGCAGGAGGAAGAGAGATGAATACGACGTTTGACCGCTATGCGGCGATTGTTTTTTTCGCCGTCGGCATCGCTTTTATCGTCGGTGCGCAGAGCATATCGACAAGCGCCTACGGCAGCAATGTCGGCGCGAACATGTTCCCGATGCTGCTCGGCGCATTCTTGTCCATCATGAGCGTTCGATTGCTGATCGACACGTTTCGCAAGCAGAAAGCCGAGAAGGGTAAGGAGCAGCTGGACTACAAGAGGTTTCTAATCATTTTGGTTTCGGCCGTGCTGTACGCATGGTTTCTGGAAGAGATCGGATTTGTCATTTCGACTTTCCTGTTCCTGATGATCGGGTTTCAGACGATGCAGAAGGGGAAGGTGTGGGCGTCCCTGCTCATTGCCGGCTGCTTCTCCTATGGCGTTTATTTTTTGTATGTGCATGTGCTGGAAGGCTCGCTGCCCGGTTTTCCAGCTTGGTTAGGAGGAGCTTGACATGAGCACGATCGATTATGTTTTTCACGGTTTAAGCACGGCGATGCAATGGCACAACGTCCTCTTCGTGTTCTTGGGCGTGCTGATCGGTACGGTAGTCGGCGTATTGCCGGGGATCGGCCCGATGAGCGGCGTCGCCCTGCTGATTCCGATCACGGCGACGATGACAGCCGGCATGGGCCCGGAGGAAGCGGCGACGAGCTCGATCATTTTGCTGGCGGGCGTTTACTACGGTGCGATGTACGGAGGTTCGACGACGTCCATCCTGCTCAATACGCCGGGCGAATCGTCATCTGTCGTTACTACGCTCGACGGCTATCAGATGGCGAAGCAAGGCAGAGCGGGAGCGGCGCTGTCAATAGCGGCGATCGGCTCGTTTGTGGCCGGCATCGTCGCCTTGATCGGTCTCATTTTCATGGCTCGTCCGCTGTCGTCGGTTGCGATCAAGTTCGGACCCGCCGAGTATTTCTCTCTCATGGTGCTCGGGCTTCTCGCTATCAGCGGTCTAGCCGGCAAATCGATGGTCAAGGCGCTCATAATGACCGCCTTCGGGCTGCTGCTCGCGACGATCGGCATCGACAACGTCTCGGGCGTAGAGCGGTTCACGTTCGGCATTCCGGAGCTGTATCAGGGACTCGAATTCCTGACGGTTGCGGTAGGCACGTTCGCAGTCGGGGAAGTGTTCAAGACGATCTTGCAGCGGGAAAGCAACGACGGCCAGGTCGCCAAAATCAACCGCATCCTGCCGACGAAGCAGGATCTGAAGGACAGCGCGGCGCCGATTGCCCGCGGCTCCGTGCTCGGCTTCTTTATCGGCCTGCTGCCCGGCGCTGGCGCCATTCTCGCCTCCTTCTTCGCTTATGTCATGGAGAAGAAGCTGAGCAAGCATCCCGAGAAGTTCGGCAAGGGAGCGATCGAGGGTGTCGCCTCTCCGGAATCCGCTAATAACGCCGCTTCCGGCGGCGCGATGATCCCGCTGCTGACGCTCGGCATTCCGTCGTCCGGCACGACCGCGATCCTGATGGGCGCCTTCATCATGTACAATGTGCAGCCGGGTCCTTTGCTGTTCCAGGATCACCCGCAGCTGGCATGGGGCGTGATCGCAAGCATGTTCGTCGGCAACTTGATGCTGCTCGTACTCAACATGCCGCTTGTGAAGCTGTTTGCCAAAGTGATCGAAACGCCGACGAAATATTTGATTCCGCTCATTATCGTCTTTTCCGTATTCGGCGTATATGCGGTTCAATATTCAACGTTCGATCTCATGCTGATCATGGGCTGCGGCGTGGCCGGCTACTTCCTGGCGAAGAACGATTACCCGCTGGCGCCTCTGGTGCTCGGGCTCATTCTCGGTCCGATGATGGAAAACAATATGCGCCGCGCGCTCACGATTTCGAACGGCGACTTCATGATTTTCCTGCAGAAGCCGGTCTCGCTTGCGTTCCTGATTATCGGTCTTCTGTGGGTCATGATCCCGCTCATCTTGAAGCTGAGAGGCAAGAAGGTTCTCGTGAACGAGGAAGGCTAGACGTAACGGCAACCTCCTGGAGCAGGGCCCGGACATCATTTACGGCCGGGCACCCGAAACAGGGGTTTCGAAGATGAAGGAGCTTCACTATGGACGTTTTGCTGCTGATCCTGCTTCATGTCATCGTTCCCGTCTTTCTGCTGATCGGCTCCGGCGTGCTGCTGCATCGTTGCTTTCATATGGATATGAACACGTTGTCCAAGCTCAATGCGTTCTTCCTTCTGCCCGCCGTCAGCTTTACGAACATTTATGAGAGTCGCTTCGATGCCGGCCTGCTGCTGCAAATCATTGGGTATTTGCTCCTGCAGAGCTGCGCGCTGATCGTGTACGGCAAGCTCGTTGCCCGCTGGGGCCGATATGATAAGGGGCTGGCTTCGGCGTTCTCCAACAGCGTCGTGCTCAGCAATTCCGGCAACTTCGGCCTTCCGGTCAGCCAGCTCGTCTTCCAAGGCAATCCGCTCGGCTTGTCCGTACAGGTTGTCGTTTCCATCTATCAAAACCTGCTGACGAATACGTACGGCTTGATGAACGCCGTGTCGGCGCGGAGCCAGGGACGGAAGATGCTGCAAGAGCTGGTCAAAAATCCGATGATTTACGCCTTCGTGTTCGGCATGCTGATGCATGCGTTCGCGGTTCCCATTCCGGCGTTCCTTTGGACCCCTTTGCAGAACGTCGCCGCCGCCTTTTTGGCGATAGCGCTAGTCACGCTCGGGGCGCAGTCGGCCTACCTGCAATTCAAGCATATTAGCGCGTCCTTGGTTTTCAGCTTGCTGGGGAGACTCCTCGTTTCGCCGCTCGCGGCTCTGGGGATTATCGCGCTGCTTCGGCTGGACGGCACCGTTGCGCAAGCGCTGCTCATAGCGAGCTCCTTTCCGACGTCCCGCAACAGCGCCGCGTTCGCCCTGGAATACAACAATCAACCGGAATTCGCCGCGCAGGCGGTGCTGCTGTCTACCCTGCTTAGCAGCGTGACGGTAACGTTCGTCGTGTTTACAGCTAAAGTCATTTATTCATGAAGGGGAGTTCAGCGATGAAACTTTCGATGGGCGGAAAAAGTATCATTTTGCGATTGGAATTGCAGACGGAGCATCTCCATTTCGGCCAGCTCATTACCGTGATTACGGAAAATGGCGGGGATGTCGTCGCCATCGACGTCATTCAAACCGGAGCGAATTGGTCGGTTCGGGATATTACGGTGACGGCCTCGGAGCAAGCTCAGCTGGAGAGCATCACTTCTACAATCAAGGAGCTGCCGGGTGTGCGGCTCGTACACGTTTCGGACCGGACGTTCCTGCTGCATCTAGGCGGCAAGATCGAGATGAAGCCGAAAGCTCCGATTCAAAACCGGGACGACTTGTCCCGCGTGTATACGCCGGATGTGGCCAGAGTGTGCATGGCGATTTACGAGCAGCCGGACAATGCCTACAAGCTGACCATTAAGCGGAATACCGTTGCGGTCGTGTCTGACGGAAGCGCTGTTCTCGGTCTCGGCAACATCGGTCCGTATGCGGCGATGCCGGTCATGGAAGGGAAGGCGATGCTGTTCAAGCAGTTCGCCGACGTCGACGCGTTTCCGATCTGTCTAAGCACCCAAAGCACGGAGGACATCGTTGCGGCCGTCCGGCATTTGGCACCGGCGTTCGGCGGCATTAACCTGGAGGACATCTCCTCGCCGCGCTGCTTCGAGATCGAACAGCGGCTCAGGGAGGAGCTGGATATTCCGGTGTTTCACGACGATCAGCACGGCACTGCCGTCGTGCTCTACGCCGGGCTGATCAATGCGCTCAAGGTGGTCGGCAAACGGATCGACGAGGTTAAGGTTGTCGTTTGCGGCATCGGGGCGGCGGGAATCGCCTGCTCCAACATTTTGCTCGCGGCCGGTGTGAAGGAACTGATCGGTGTGGATCGTGAAGGGGCGCTGGTCCGAACCCGCCGTTATGCGAATCCGATGTGGAACGACTACGCGCAGCGGACGAATCCGAACGAGCTTACAGGTACTCTTCACGACGTGCTTGAAGAGGCGGACGTATTTATCGGCTTGTCTGCGGGAGGCGTGCTGAAGCGAGCTGACGTGGAACGGATGAAGCAGCGGCCGGTCGTGTTTGTAATGGCGAATCCGACGCCGGAAATTCATCCGGACGAAATCGAAGACATTGCCGGCGTTATTGCTACGGGCCGGTCCGATTTTCCGAACCAAATCAATAATGTGCTTTGCTTTCCGGGCATATTCCGCGCCGCTCTCGATTGCCAAGCCCGCACGATCAACGAGGAGATGAAGCTGGCGGCTTCCGCTGCAATCGCTTCCGTCGTTACGCCGCAGGAGCTGAACAAGCTGTACATTATCCCGAGCGTATTTAACCAGGAGGTTGTGCGGCGGATCCGGGAGGCTGTCATCCAAGCGGCTATTCGGACCGGGGTGGCGCGGCGCATCCCGAGAGAGTTTCGGCAGCCGGAGCAGCCTGTTGTGAGCGAGCTTCCGGGGAGCAGGTAGAGGAGGGCGGGAACGGATGAGCGGCTTGAACCCGAATGCGATTGTCGACATAAATAAAACGGCGAATGCGTATGCAGCCAGCATCGTGCTCAAAATCCATAACCGCTACATCGATGTCAAGAGCATTCTGGGGCTCACCTTGACGCTGACGCTCGACATGGATTATGAGCTGGATATTCACGGTCCGGACGAAGCGGAGGCCAAGCGGGCGATGGCGGACGTATTTCGCAAGCACGGCATGAAGGTGTACGTGTTACCTTGATTCGGTTTGGGGGAACGGCGGCTGCCGTTCCCCCAAACGTTTTATTTTACGCGCTGTCTTGTTTGTACTCCTCAACGGAGTGTCGGCTTGCAATCGGTGTATTCGCAAGCCCTTCTTGCGTGATTTACTGGCCACTCCACTGCTTCTGCAGCAGCTTCGCAAGATACGTCAAGTTCATCTCCGCAGCCGGAGAGACGTTGTCCTTGCCGGATCGCTTCTCCAGAAGGGAAACGAACTTTTCCATGAAAGCCGCCGCCTGCTTGAACGAGCCTTTCCCGGCCTGGTGCTCCGCCTGCTGCAATGCGTTTCGCAGCTGCGGAACCACAGCGCCGCCGAGCTCGCCGGAAGCTTCAACCTGCTGCATAAGCCGCTCCAGCAAGCCGGTCACACCGGGCGTCTGCAGCTTCGGAAGCGGAACCTTGCTCCAATCGATATCCGATGCGAGGTAGAAGCTTGTGTAGGAAGGCTGATTGTAAGCCGTGTTCTGTCTGGCGATTTCGGCCCGGTACTGCGCGTCGTGCATGAGCGTATACAGCTTGCGGTCCGTCCGCTCAGTGCTCATATAAATACGAATGGCGGAGCTGTCGGCCGTGCGCACAAGCAGCTCCTCTCTCCAGTCGCCGAGCACATCCGCAACAAGCCCCGGATTGCCCTTCGTGGAGTTGTTCGTACGCGTATTGTCCGCCGTCAGCAGGCGGCCCCGCTTCCAGTCGTCGATCGTCGGAGTCGCATTTCCGGAGCCGTTCACGATCTGGGTCGTCATGTCGGCCGCCCATTTAATGCTCATGTTCGTACCGGGAGCCGTCGTGCCAAGCTGCTGGCCGCCGGCCGACCATAAGCCGACCGCCCACGTTTCAAGCCCGGGCACGGACGGCTCGACGTCGCCGGCCATCCCGCGGCCGGTGTCGCGGCCCGTATACCCGCCGTAGATCACTTTGCCCGTCGCAGCGTCCCGGAACGAATAACCGTAAGGCGCCCAAGCTCCGCCTTCGTGTACCATGAAAATTTCCAATCCGGGTCTAGCCGGATCGAGGTTGGAGACGTGCATCGCATCGCCGTGGCCCAGACGGGCGATCGTGCCCGGCGCCGCGCTTTCCGGCGGCATTACATCCATCGAGCTGTACAGCAGGCTGCCGTCATGATCGATTGTCGCCGAGCCGTATACGATTTCCTGCTTGCCTTCGCCGTCGACATCCGATGAGGAGAGCGAATGGGCGCCTTGCGTCGTCAGCGTGCCGAACTTCGGGTCGGTTCCATCGCGGCCGTGAGGACCGTCGTTGAACGGGTTCGTCATCGGCGTCCAGCCGCTGTCCGTGTACCAGTGCTCCTTTAAGCTATGACCGTCCCAAGCGTAGGACACTAACGTCGATCTCGTATAGTAGCCGCGGGCGAACACCGCATAAGGCTTCTGGCCGTCCAAATAAGCTACGGCTGCGAGGAAGCGGTCTACCCGGTTGCCGGGCTCGATGCGGGCCATCGCATAATCGCCCCACATCAGGCCGTCGTCGTGCCGGCCCGGCTTGTACGGAATCGTCTGCAGCTCGCTGCCGGAAGCGCCGTCGAACACGGTCAAGTACTCCGGCCCGTTCAAGATAAAGCCTTCGAACGCCTGCAGGTTGTTGCGGGTGCTGCGGGACGGCGCATACACGTCCATGAAATAGTTCGCCAAGCTTTCCGCATCGACCCGGGACAGCGGGTAGCTGTATGTCTTCGGCAGCCCGAAGCATTCCTCCAGCGTCTGCGGCCAGCGGCCGCTCACCACTTCCTCGTGCCGGTGCCACTGCATGAACATATCAACGACATGCTCGTAGTAATCGGTCCGGCTCATTCGATAATCGTCCTGATGGCTGTAACCGGCAGCCGCATCCTCCGGCGTCATCGTAATATAGCGCTCAGAAACCGGCTGGCCCTGCTCGTCGTAACGGATGGTCTTCGTGCCCGGTGCCGTCTTCAGCATCAATTCCGAACGGCCGTCCCCGTCAAAATCATAGACGAGAAACTGTGTATAATGAGCGCCGGAGCGAATGTTGACGCCGAGGTCGAGCCGGTACAGCTGCTTGCCCTCGAAGGAATAAGCGTCGATATACGTGCTGCCGGTATATCCGACCTGAGATACGTCCTTTGCGTTGGACGGCTCCCATTTGACGAAATATTCATACCGCCCATCGCCGTCCACGTCGCCTACGCTCATATCGTTGGCAGAGTACGAATAAGCTTCGCCCGCGGGCGTGACCCCGTCGGCCGGCTTCTTGAGCGGCAGCTCGTAGAACGATGTGCTCCAAGGCTTGACGGACGCGCTGAGCTGAACCTCTTTGCCGTCGATCACGGCGGCTACGGCATATTGCGAGCTGCCGCTGCCCGCCTGATCCAAATAGTTGGTGCTGTCGGTTACGGCTGCGATCTTCTTACCGTCACGATACACATGAAAGTCGATGCCGGTCAAGCCCTTTGCCGAAAATCCGGTCGCTTCATAGCCGAGCAAGCGCCAGCTCAGGAAAATGCCCTGCGAGGTCGGTACGGCAGCGAGGCCGCGGTCCAAATATTCCAGCTGTACGCCGGAGCCCGGGCTCGAGCTTGCGGATGATGCGGCACCGGCGGGAGCGGCAGGCAGTGCGGTGCAGAGGAGGGGAAGGGCAAGCGTGAGGGGCAGTACTTTCTTCGTGATCAGAGAACGGCGTGTAGACACTACGAATCCTCCCATTCAACTTGGATTTGTCCGTGGATGCGCTTACAAAAAAGTCTCGCACAGGCAGCGGAAAACACATCCGTAGAGGCGGACACTTCCTAATTAGTATAAATGGACAGGCATTCCACATGTATCCAAAAATCAGGGGATTATGGTTAATTTTCCGTCTTTTCGGTGATAGTTGTTCCCCTCTCTGGTTTCCGCGGCTTCCGGAGAGAGGGGAGATTGGGGGCGTATATGGCGCTAAGATTTAAAAGGGTCGTGCTCGTCGTCGGGGTCCTCCCATTTTCTGGAGTAAGCTTTGTTGGTTACCCAAATCGTCGCCCATATAACAAGGGCAATAACGACAAAAGACGCGATGATCGTTGTAGTCAGAAAGTTCAAAGTGGTCCCTCGATTCTATGGAGTAAAATCATACCGCGAGCATAAACGGTTTGTTCGGCAAAATGCAAGCTACCGTCGGCTTCAGCGTCATGATTCCTGCTTGGTCATTTTGGACGGGTTGTTGATTTTGTAAGGGACCGGATGCCGCGTCAGCTTCTTGGCTACGATCTTCGCTTCGAACGACAGCTTGTCGCCTTCGGCCAGCTCGAGCTTCTTCAGCGTTGCGCTGTATGAAGACCAAGCGGCGCCGACAGCGGTATCCGTATCGACAAGAGTAACGTCCTCATAGATGACGACTTCGTCGTCCTGCTCGGCGAAGTGGTTCGGTACGGTCGTGAATTCCTTTACCGTCGCTGTCATCTTTACCTTGTCTTCCGGCAGCTCCAGCTTCTTGCGCGCCGTCTTCTCCGTCTTTTCCGTCTTGGCCTTAGGCTCCTTCGGCTCTTTCGGCGCTTTCGGAGCGGAGACCTTCTTCGGCTCGCCCTCATTGCCGGACGTGACGCTCTCCGCCTGCTTCGGCGCCTCGGCGGATTCAGGCTCGTCCCCTTCGTCGGCGGACGCCGTCAATCTCTGGCTGAAGGACGCCGCCTGCATCTCTTTCAGGTAAGAAGGATGAATGCAGTGAAGCTGGTTATTGTCAAATTCGATCACGGCGGTCATATCGTCTGCATAACCGATAACCCGGCAAGGTACATTGAGCCCGTTTCCCTTGTAGGCATACGATTTGGATTTGCCGGCCTTCTCGGAGAGCAGCCCCCAATCCTTGCATTTGTCCATCAGCTGCTCTTCGTCGTCGAAGGCGATATACGTGCTTGGCTTGATCACGAATGCGTACTCCATCTTTTCCCGCCTTTCCTGTGCTCCTGTTATTTTATCATGTTTAATCCGAAAATCATGGATTTCCCCCAAACCTCATCAAACGTTATACTATGTCTAGATTTTCTCACACTGCTTGAAGGGAGCAATGCGCATGTACGAGCATATCGTTGTATTTAAATTTACCAGCACAGTCACTCCACAGCAAGAAGAGGAACTGCTGCAGCAGCTCCTCTCGTTCAAAGGGCGTATCCCCGGCATCGTCGATCTCAGTGCAGGCCTCAACGTTACGGAGGAGACCGGTAACCGCCACGGCTTTTCGCTCGGCCTGCGCGTTACGTTCGACAGTCTGCAGTCGCTGCGCGAATACGGTCCGCATCCGGTCCACCAGCAATTCGTGTCGTCGCTATCCGGGCTTCTGGAGCAAGTCGTCGTTGTGGATTACCCTTACTCGAAATAAACCGGTCCCCCTCCGCCTGGAGGGGGCCGGTTCATTATTAGCAATTTTATTCGCTCAATTCCAGCTGATCGCCCGGCTTGAGCGGGTGACCCGTAATGCCGAATTCCTCCAGCTGTGCGGCGTACAGAGCGGCATCCTGGGCGATCCCCGGGAACGTGCTGTGATGCACCGGGATAACGTGCTTGGCCTGCAGCCAGCGGGCGGCGATCACCGCGTCCTTCGGCCCCATTGTATAGAAATCCCCGATCGGCAAAATCGCGTAGTCGATGTCATACAGCTCGCCGAACATTTTCATATCCCCGAACAAAGCCGTATCTCCCGCATGATAAATCGTAAGTCCGTTCCAATCGATCATAAAGCCGCACGGCATTCCCGTATAGACGGCAGGCTGTCCGCCGCCGGCCGGCATCGAGGAGCTATGGAACGCTTGAACGAGCTTGACCTTGGCGAATCCGAGGTCGGCCGTTCCCCCCATATTGAAGCCGATCGTTTTGATACCTTTCACCGAGTAAATATCCGCGAGCTCCAACATGCTTACGATCGTCGCGTCGTTCGCATTCGCAATCGCTTCGGCGTCGGCGGTATGATCGCTATGACCGTGCGTAAGCAGGACGAACTCCGTCCGAATGTCCTCCGCTTTCGTCTTGGCGACGGGATTCCCGCTGAGGAACGGGTCGATGATCAGGGAATGATTTCCGTCTGTCAGGTGCACGCATGAATGTCCGTGATACGTCAGCTTCATGACGATCCTCCTTGATTGGCTGGATTCGGTACAGCTATCCATAATTATACACTTCCATATAAATAAAGGCGAATCCCTCAAGCATTCGTACGGGAAGGTACATATCTATGAAGTATCAATATCTATCAATGATAGATGATAGGTAAAGATATGTGCTAGCGATGGGGAGCTTCTGTACGGAAGGAGGAATACCAATGTTCTTGATGACATTCGTCTCGGCTTGTGCGGGGATCGGGTTATACATGCTTCTGAAAGCGCCGAACCGTCCTCCGCAAACGAACCGTGACTCCGAAGAACATTATGCGGAAGTGACGGTCAGCTATACGCCGGCACCCGACTTTGTTGTTCGCAGCGAACGTACTCTGGCTACAAGTCCGGCTCAGAAGGAGTGATCGTCACCATGCTTGGGCTACCAACCGTCTCGGCAACAGTAACGGTACTTTCGTTTATCTTGGCGATGGTCATCATGATGTGGCGGCCCAAAGGTTTAAACGAAGCGGTCCCCGCCACGCTCGGGGCGATCATGGTCTTGATCAGCGGAAGTGTATCCCTGGCCGATCTCGGTCGGATTGGCGCAACGGTCAGCAGTGCCGCCATTACAATCTTGGCCACGGTGGTCATGGCGATCATTCTCGAGAGCTTCGGCTTCTTCCAGTGGGCCGCCGACGGCCTAGCCGCCAAAGCGAAGAACTCCGGGCTGCGGCTGTTCTGGTACGTCAACCTGCTCTGTTTCCTCATGACGCTGTTTTTCAACAACGATGGCAGCATTCTGATAACGACGCCGATCCTCATCATCCTCCTTGATCGGTTAGGCTTGAAAAATCATGAGAAAATTCCTTACTTGCTGTCCGGAGCCCTGGTCGCCACGGCGTCCAGCGCACCGATCGGTGTCAGCAACATCGTCAATCTGATCGCCCTGGATATAATCGGGATGGATTTGTACATGCATACGGTCATGATGTTCGTTCCGGCGATGCTCGGTCTTCTTCTGCTGGTGCTGCTGCTCTTTTTGTGCTTTTACCGGCAGATGCCGCACCGGCTCCCGGACAAGCGTCATCACCACCCCCGTCCCGGGCAGCATCCTCTGCTTCACCCGCAGCTCGAGGCTCCCGCTGCGCGCAGGCGAGACCGTCTGATGCGAAATATGCTGCTGTTTGTTTTTGCGGTTCGAATCAGCTTGTTCGCCGCTTCCTATTTCGGCATACCGATCGAAATTGTAGCCGTGCTCGGCTCGGTGATCCTGCTTGCCTGGCGCTGGCTTTCTTTAGGCGTATCGCCGGCCGATATGATCAAGAAAACGCCGTGGCACATTTTGCTGTTCGCCTTCTCTATGTACGTCATTATTTATGGTTTGCATAATATTGGCCTTACGGAAGCGCTTATTGCTATAGTCGAACCTGCCGTGACCAGCGACCTGACGGGTGCCAGCCTGATGATGGGAACGCTCCTGTCGGGGATGTCGATCCTGTTCAACAACCATCCGGCTTTAATGATCGGCACGCTGACGCTCACGAATATGCAGCTCGATCCGCTGACGCTCAAGATCGCGTATTTGGCCAGTGTGATCGGTAGCGACATCGGTGCGCTGCTGCTGCCGATCGGCACGCTCGCTTCGCTGATCTGGATGCACATTCTTAGACAGCACCGCATCCGCATCGAATGGACCGATTACCTCAAAGTGACACTGGCGACAATACCGGTTACCGTCCTGTTCACGCTGCTGCTTCTTGCCTATTGGGTACAATGGCTATATTGACCGGATTGGCCTGCTGCTAGGTTGGCGGCAGGCTTTTTTGTGCTGCCGGAGCAGAAGAGGGGGAATCGGCGGCATGAAAAAGCAGACGGCACGAAGGCGGTCTGCGCAATGGTTATGAAGCTCGGATTAAGGCAGATGTAAGGTCTTGACATGCTCGGAATGCAAAATAACGGAAGCGCCATTCGCCGTGATCAGCTCCAATGCGCCGTCTTCGACTTTCCGAAGGAGTCCGATTTTGTACGGATTATCGCCGAGGTCGAGAATGACGAATTGGTTCTCCAGCTTCTTCAGCTGCTGCTCAAACGTGCGGGCGAGCGTAAGGCTGGAGGGCTTCACCGGAAAATGATCCTTCGGCAGCAGGTAAGGCGTCGCTTGACTCGTATACGGTATGACATATTTGACGTGCCGCATGGAGATGAACACGTGATGGAACGTCGGTGAGTAGAAAACAAAGTAATCGTTCATGATGCTCGTCAAATAGCCGTGGATCGATTGATTGCCGGTAATGTACAGCTCGACGAACATCCCTTTGGCATTCATGAGCATTTTCCGGTAGGAGATGGACTCGGTTGTGCTGTCGAGCGGGGGCGGCGGCATCGCGCCGCTAGCTTCGTCGGCATCGACCGGGTCGGACGGCTTCAGGTGCTGAATGTGAAGCGAGGGCACGTAAATGAACTGATTGGCGGCATATAGGACGATAATATCGCCGGCGACATCGACCAGCTTGCCGCGAATTTGCAGCGGGCGGCCCGAAAGCTCCAGCTCGACGGTTGAGTTCAGGAAAGAGCGCACAATGTTCATACCCGTCCTCCTCTCTGCAAGAGTAAATTGCGCTGCATAAAGAAAAGAGAGGGCGGCCGGCGAAGCCGCAACGGGGACACGGCTGCAGGTCAGTCCCTCTCGAAAAGGATCACCAGATCAACGATTAGGTGCGAGTGGCGTGGTAGCGGCTTTTGTGCGAGCTTTTATTCGAGCAGCTGCGATTTGCGCCGCCTGATCTGCTTTTGTTGGAAGCGCCGCTTTGATTGCTCTTTCCGCTTTTGTTGGAAGCGCCGCTTTGATTGCTCTTTCCGCTTTTGTTGCCTCTGCTTTTGTTTTGCGGGCTGACGCTTTTCACATGGAACAGCGGAATTTGTACAACCGATTTCTTAACAAGCAGTATTACATAAGTCGGATTAGCGTCGGCGATAAAGCCTTCAACCTTCTCCGGACCGCCGCGATTGATTTGTACGAACTGGTGACGGAGTGCCATGACGGCCGCAGGGAAGCTGTGCGCCCGAACGAAGTTCCCCGACACGCCGCCGGAGCCGCTTCTCGAGCCGCGGCTTCCGCCGCTCTGGGAACCGCCGCTGCCGCCGCTGCGGGAGCCGCCGCTGCCGTCCGCTACGTTAAAGCTCTTAATGTGAGCAGCATTGACATAGACGATGCCTTCTCTCGTTCTTACGACCAGCAGGTCGTGCTTGACGAAAAGCAGTTTGCCGGTGATCGAGTCGGGTCCGCCGCGGTTAATCTTCACTTCGCTGCCTACGAACTGCTCCAGTGGATGTGGCTGATGCATGGCCATTGGGAATTTCCCCTTTCGATATAAGATAGATTGGGATCAGGACAACCTCGGGCGAATTCTACGATTCTGTATCGTGCCTTCCGTCCCCAATATCCTTGTTGTGAGGTTGTACTATATGGATATGTGGTGTCGGGGGACGATGTACAAGACAGCAATCTATCACTATGAAAATTCCACTGTCATCTATGCCAGCTAGAAGATCAACGGATATCTATATCAACGGATTGATAGAAATCATAGAGTAGAGTATCAACGTTAAAGGAGGTCAACAATATGCCGCTTAAAGGAAAAGGTCCGAAGAGCAGGGGAATGGCAGATTACTGGGCTGTCGGGGCGGGCGAAGGCTCGAGAGGTCACCGTACGAAGGGCGATCGTACGAAGGGGGATTGTACGCAAGGCAACCGCACGAGAGGCAGCCTGACAGCGGGGAGCCGCACGAAAGGCAACCGCACGAAAGGCAGCCTGACAGCGGGGAGCCGCACGCATGGCAACCGCACGAAAGGCAGCCTGACGGCGGGAAACCGCACGCATGGCAACCGTACGAAAGGCAGCCTGACGGCAGGCAGCCGCACGCATGGCAGCCGTACCCACGGCGATCGCACAAAAGACTACATGAAGCATGGCCACTGGAATGGGAAGCCTCATCACAAGAGCGGAAGACAGGGTACAGGGGACAACTGCCGCGACGAGTAATCGAACAGCCGAATAGGTTATATCACCGTAGAAGCCTGTCACTAGCGGATAGGCTTCTTAGTTTGTGAAGGAAGGGCGATGTTCGGTGAGCCTCCCTGTTCGGCATATTGTTATCGATGATCGTCAGCAGCTGTTGCTGCGCAAAGATGTTTGGAGCGATACGTTTGTAGAAGCCTTCCTGAGAACGGAACGGGGGCTGGAACCGATTCAGCTTCGCTATCGGGGCGGGCACACGCGGGATTACCCGAAGAAATCCTACGAAATTGTGCATAAAGGGATCACCTATCATTTGAATGCCGAATACGACGATCCTTCCATGATCCGGAACGCCCTGTCCTTCCGGTTCTTCCGGTGGATCGGCGTCCCGAGTCCGGAAACGAAGCATGTGCTGATCCGGTGGAACAATGAGCATCAAGGGGTATATTTGGAGATTGAGGCCGTCGACCGCCGCTTCTTCCGCAAGAGAGGCATTCCGATGAAATCGCTGCTGTACGCGGTGAACGACCGGGCGAATTTCAGCTTGAAGGATCCGGATTCCATGCGCCGCAAGTCGTCGCTCTTCAGCGGCTATCGGCTGATGGCCGGTCCGGTATCGGAACGAAAGCGGCTTACGGCGTTCATTACAAATTTGCATACACGCCGCGCTGCCCGGCTGAGCGCTTATTTGCAGAGCAGGCTCGATATCGACAATTATTTGCGCTGGCTGGCCGGTGCGGTGTTTACGGGAAATTACGACGGCTTCGATCAAAATTACGCGTTGTTCCGCAAGCCCGGCAGCGAGCGCTACGGCATTATCCCTTGGGACTATGAAGGCACCTGGGGGCGCAATTGCTACGGCAAAAGCTGCGGAAGCGATCTGGTCCGCATCTCGGGGTATAACGACCTGACCGCCAAGCTGTTGTCGGACCGGGCCGTCCGGCTGCGCTACAAGAAAATTTTGCAGCAAGGCCTGAAGGAGGCGTTCACGCTCAACCGGCTTCTTCCCGAAATTCGCAGACTTCATGACAGCATCTACCCGCATATGTACGCGGATCGTTCGCGCAAGTGGCCGTTCGCTCTGTTCGAAACCGAGCCTGAATTCATACAGCGGTATATTCAGGAGCGGCGGACGATCATCCGGCAGGAGATTAAGAAATGGTAAAAATAGCGGCGAGAACGTTCCCGCTTTCGCTGTGGGCGAATACTGTGATATAGGCATTAGCCACATCCGGTATGAAGGAAGGGAACATCCCCATGATTCAATCGATTCAAGAAGCAGTTCCGGCGGCAAGCATCGCCGCTGCAGAAGGCTGGCAGCCGAACTACGAACAGGACCGCCCCGTTCACGGAGGCTACGGTCACGGCCACGGCCACGGCTACCATCACGGGTTCCATCACGGGTTCCACGGTCATCATTATCCATACCATCACCACTATCACTATCCATACGGCTACGTCGGCGGTTACTATTCATACCCGGTCTATACCGGCTATCCCGTTGTGTATAACCCGCAGTATCCTTGGGTGTACTAATCCGCTCGGTTCAAGCGAAGGGATTGTCTCAATAGGGCACGTCTAACGAGAAAGTCCCAAAACACAGAAAGACGCCTCTTATTCCATGTGACAAGTGGGAGGGAAGCGTCTCTTTGTTATGTAAAATAAATTGAAGCAGAGCCGACATGTAAGAGATTGACAACTTTCATTTACACTTGTAATATTAAAATCGCACCCAATCATTTACAAGTGTAATTCAAAATGGAAAGCAGGTATTGTCATGCAGCATATCCCGAAAATTTCGGAGTCCGAGTGGGAAGTCATGAAGCTTATATGGAAAAATCATCCTATTACCGCGGAGCAAATTGTGCTGATGCTGCCCGATCAAATCGAATGGAGCGACCAGACCGTCCGCACGTTTCTGAACCGGCTGCTCAAGAAGAGAGCGATCGGCTATGAGAAATCCGGACGCGGGTATAAATATTATCCGTTGGTTTCGGAAGAGGAATGCGTCCGGGCGGAGAGCCAATCTTTCGTGAAGCGGGTGTTTGGAGGCGCTGCCGGGTTGATGGTTACCCGGTTTTTGGAGGATGCTCATTTGTCGGACGTGGAGATCGAGCAGCTCCGGAAGATTTTGACTGATAAACAGGCCAAGAACGGCAAAGACTCCGATGCTTGAACGTTGTAAGAGCGTGTGAATATTCGGTAAAGGGTGATCGTATGGATGGCGTCGTCAAGCTATTCCTTTGGTATCTCGATTCGACGGCTGCGGCTAGTGCTGTTGCGCTTCTTGTCTTGGCCATTCAGGCTGTTTTTCGCCGATATTTGAGCGTTCGAGTCCGTCATGCGATGTGGATGGTCGTTCTGCTGCGTCTGCTTCTTCCCGTTTTCCCCGACAGTCAGGTAAGCATCTTTAACGCCGGGGCTTTACTTGCCGATGTGAAGCACGCGATGACCTTTGGCGAACCGCAGGTAAACAGCCTAATACCGCAGGAGCTCATGGTTAACGGAACGGCTAAGTCCGATTCCGCGGACGCGCCCGCCGTCCGGACGGACGGGGAAACGGAAAGCTCGAAGCTGAATTTGCCGGCACTGCCTAATAAGCCTGAGCATCCTGCAGCCCTTCAAGCGATCGCGGCATTGTGGCTGGGGGGAGCGGGATTCATGCTCCTCTATTTGGCGGGCTATACGCTGCATTTGCGAAGAAAACGCGCGTCCCTTCGAATGGTCGCGGATACTCGGATATTGGCTATCCTGGACGCATGCCGGGACAAATTCAACGTTGCGGCGCCGATAAGACTCTATACGGGTACTCCGTGGAATAGTCCGTACATTTGGGGGCTCACTCGTCCTCGGATCTATGTTCCGGAAGCGATTTGCAAGGAGCTGAGCGCCGAGCAGCTGTTCCACATTTTCTCGCATGAGCTGGCTCATTACAAGCGACGGGATATCGCCTGGAACGCGATAGGCGGTGTCGTATTGGCTGTGCACTGGCTGAATCCGCTCGTTTGGCTCTGTATCGGAAGAATGAAAGCGGACCGGGAATTGGCCTGCGATGCTTACGTTCTGGAGGTGCTTGGCGAAGCCGAAGCGGTTCCTTACGGGCTGACGATTTTGGAGTTTCTCAAGCGGATTCCTGCGAGGAGGAATGATGCGCATCTCATTTATTTTTTCGGGTCCGATCCGTTTCGCCAGTTTTCGCAAAGAATGAAGATGATCCAAACGTTTAAGAAGGGCTCGTATAAACTGTCGGCGGCGGCAATCGTTTGCGTGGCGCTGTTAAGTATGGCGACGCTGACCGATGCGGCGAGGCCGGCCGGCTCAAGCGTGCCCGAAGCCCGGCTTGAAGCTGGCGTTACGTCCATAATGCCGTCCGATACAGCAACGGACCGTGTCCTGTACAATTCTGCTTTCCGAAACTATAACAACTTGGAAAAAGCCGTCAAGGTAGCCGGGCTCAAATTCAAGGTACCGACGGAGCTGCCTGCCGGATATTCGTTCAGCGAGGCTTCGTTCCAGCTGCAGCAGGGTGAAGCGAATGCGAGGCAAATGACTTTGTTGTTTAATGACCGTAATAACGGACAAATAGAAGGGAGCTTTTTCTTCACCGCCAGCGCTAAGGAAGGCGGACTGGAGGCTGCGGTCGCCGAGGCTGAGCAAAATGAAAAAAAACGTGCGGAAAGCGAGCCGACGATTCGCAAGGAGCTTGTGGACATCGCGGGACAGAAGGTCACCAAGATAACCTCGGAGCTCCGGAAGGCGAGGCATATCGTTTATTTATGGCAGGAACAGGATATTGTTTATGTAATCAGAGATCTTCGGGCTGCCGGCGAACAGACGGTCGTCCGGATGATCGCTTCGATGGCATTCCCCGATCCCGGGATTTATACCCAATATGTCAGTGATGATATGCTGAATGTCATGATTTATGATACCGGGGATTTACGGCAGGTTCCGAAGGCGATAGGGTTTGCGCCGAAGTTTCCGTTGGAGCTGCCCGGTTCCTATAAAGTTCAGTACGCCATGAATACGCAAAAAGTCAACTTCAGTTATCCGACGGACGCGGCCGACCAGAAGACGAGGCTGTTATACACCGTATACCGGAAAGCGGATAACGCCGAAGAAAAGGCCGGAGGTATCACTGTGATGCAAATCAAGGACAATCGCATGACGGAGGATATTCAGGCGAAAGGCTTTGTCGGATTTTTTCGGATAGACGGCAAGCAATTCGAGGTCAAGACGGCGCCTGTGACCATTGGCGGGGTGGCGGCGTTCAAGACCGAACCGTATAAAATCGACGGAGCGCTAAGCTCTCCGAACGAGCGGGACTTGGTCAGCTACTTCTGGAAGGAAAATGTGGCTTGCTTTCAGGCCGTATTTCCGGCGAACGTTGAGCAGCAGGAGCAGATTGTCGCTTTCCTGATGAAGGAGAAGGCTGCGGATCTCGAACGGTTGTAAGAACCGGGAACAATCTGCGGCAAGCAGGTTTAAGACAGTCCCGATTGCATGAGAAGCGTCTGATCTGGCTACGATATAGGCAGAGAGCATTTTCCAATTTGATGTACCATGACTGCAAAGGGAGGCTTACCATGGATAGAGAATCGTATGAGATGCTGGAGGATGCCGACAGAGAAGCGGCGATCGGATCCACTTCCCCTGAAGGCGTACGGCAGTATGTCGACCTGATCGGTGACGAGGATCTGGAGCCGGACGCTCCGTTCGCCGCTCTGGATGGGGACGTTCCGCTGCTGTAGACTCCGGGGCGAATGGCTTACTCTAGGTCACGTATGGTATCATGGAGTAAGTTGAACCATGGGGAACTATAGTTGCCTGGGTAATGGAGGGAATACCGATCGCTAACGTCAGTCACAACGATGCGATGACCATGCTGGAGCAGACAAGCCGCACCTTCTTTATTCCGATCAGCCGCCTGACGGAAGGCTTGAAGGAAGCCGTGGCTTCCGCTTACTTGTGCATGAGAGCCATTGATGAAATTGAAGATCACGAGAGCATTGCCGATCAGACGAAGATTACGCTGCTGCATAGCATACGCGCAACGTTCCATTCCAATAACGTGATGCAGGAGCTGCAGCAGCTGCTGGAGCCGTATGCGAACATTTTACCGGCGGTTTCCGTAAGAATGCACGAATGGCTGTTGCTGTGTCCGTCCTCCGCCGCGCAAACCGTATACCGCTACATCGCCATGATGTCGGAGCAAATGGCCGAATGGGTGCAGCGGAAGTGGAGCATCCGCACGGAGGAGGACCTCGACGGCTACACCTACAGCGTGGCCGGCATGGTCGGCGAGATGCTGTCCGAGCTGTGGCAGTGGCACGACGGAACGATTGCCGATAAAGTGAAGGCCGTCGCGTTCGGCAGGGGGCTTCAGGCCGTCAACATCCTGCGCAACCGGACCGAAGATCTGGAGCGGGGCGTCGATTTTTACCCGGACGGATGGGAGCAGGCGGATATGATCCGCTACATCGACCGCAATCTGCAGCTAGCCAACGAATACGTGGCCGATCTGAAGCAGGGGCCGGCCCTGGAGTTCTGCGCGCTTCCTCTGGCGCTGGCGCATGCGACGGTGCAGACGATTGCCGGCGGCGGCACGAAGCTGTCCCGGGCGAATGTGATGGACATTGTAAGCCGCGTTTCAAGTTAGCTTGAGAATATGATGCATGGCCGAAAGAAGGGGCAGGATGGGCAACGATCAACAGAAGTACGTCCGGGAAACCCGCTGCTTCAAAATTTCCCGTGTATTCCCGCTGGACGTCAACAACAATAATACTTTGTTCGGGGGCAAGCTGATGTCGCTCATCGACGATATCGCTTCGATCTCGGCAACCAAGCTGTCCCGAGGCAATGTCGTGACGGCGTCCACGGATTCGGTCGACTTCTTGTCGCCGATTCATTTGACGGACTGCGTATGTCTGGAGGCGTTCGTGACATGGACGGGAACGACTTCCATGGAAGTATTCGTGAAGGTCGTTAAAGAAGATTTGTATACCGGAGAGCGGAAAATCGCGGCAACATCGTTCTTGACATTCGTTTCATTGGACGAAAATCATAAGCCCGTGCCGGTTCCGCGGATCGTGCCGGAGACGGAGGAGGAGCGGAAGCTCCACGAAACCGCCGTGCAGCGGGCGCAAATGCGCAAGCACCGCCGCGAGGAGAGCAAGAAATTCGCCGATTATTTGCTGACGACGTATCCTTGGGAACAATCCTACAACCAATAAACCTCAGCATCCTGTCAGGGATGCTTTTTTTATTGGCAAAGACGATTTTACATGAAATTTCATTCTAAATCGTATTAAGCGAAATCAATAAGAGCTTTGGTGTAGGAAAGTCAGGTCATAATCCAACTAAATAGCTCCACCATTGGCATGTATTTTTTCCAATAATCTCATCTTGGAATCGTCTAAGTGCAGTTTGATCATCGTCTTGATGTCGTACATACTGCCTTCTTTGACAGCATGCAAGATGGCGGTATGCTGCTCAAGGGCTGTCGTAACCATCTCTTTGGTAATTAAAGAGGCTTGCGCTGCGAGAAATCTGTAGTTCATGATACTTTTGTAAATCTCCATATTTCTCTTGTTTTTCCCGATGTTCATATATTCAAGATGAAAAGCCATATTATAATCATATTGCAAGTATGTGTCCAACGGTAATATTTCAATATTCTCTTTGGATGTTTGCAAAATTTGTTCCATAGTCACAACTTCTTGCTGAATTTGGTCTTTCGTCTGAGCTGCGATTTTATCAGCTACCCAAAATTCCAGCATTAAGCGCGTATCCATAATATTCTGCACGTCTTCGATTTCGATTGCATTGACAAAGGTTCCTACTTTGGAAACCGTTTTCACAAGTCCATCCATTTCCAAACGATTCAAGGCGTCCCGAATAGGGGTTCTGCTTACCCCCAGCTGTTCAGCTAACTCCGGTATAGATAACTTTTCATTTGCGAGAAATTCCCGGCGGATAATCTTTTCCTTCAGGATGTTGTACGATTTATCCCACAAATTCGAAGTATCAAGCTTTGGCAAGCCTGTTCTCGTAGACATAACGACTCCTCTGAGATTGAAGTTTTGGGTAAAGGATACGATGACGAATAACTCGGGATCAAAATGATGTATATAAGATTTTAGCATCTGTTCGTTTGAGGTGTCAATTTCCTGCGTCTGAAAGGCACTAGTCTAGATTTTATTTGAGATTCCTCCAATATTTGTATTGAGAACATCTCTTTCTCGTTATATGATGTATACATCATTTCAATGGGAGGAAATGGCTTTGAGCAATTATGCAGCGATCCAGACCTATGCGTTTCAATCGGCAGCTTCCATTATTGCAGGAAGGCATTCTATTACCACGCTGCGAGATCGGCTTCAAATGATGGGCGAGATTCGTTCTGCTTTATTGGTTACCGGTTCGGCTATGGAAAGCCTTGGCGTTGTTGATGAGCTTACGCTGCAGCTAAACTCAGCGGGCATCTCCTTGCAAGTGCTGAAGGGGGTTGTCCAAGAGCCCACAATAGGAAATATTGAACAATTATTTTCTTCAATTGCCGGCGAGCACTTTGATGCCCTCATTGGACTCGGGGGCGGGAGCATACTGGATGCGGCCAAAATCTTGTCCGTTATGAAGACCAACGAGAAGCCTCTTCGCGAAATGCTCGGTACAGATCTGATCCCCCGCCGCGGCGTACCCCTCGTATTAATTCCGACTACTTCCGGGACGGGCTCCGAGGTGACTCCGAATGCAATTGTGACATTGCCGGAGGAAGAGCTGAAGGTCGGTATTATCAGCCGTTATTTGCTGCCCCAGCTGGCGATCCTGGATCCGATGTTAACCTTGCAGCTGCCCAAACAGATCACCGCCGCCACCGGGATGGATGCTTTTACGCATGCTTTCGAATCGTTTATCTCCAACAAGGCTAACCCGATTAGCGACATGTTTGCCATGGAATCGATCCGCAGGATCTCTCGAAGCATCGTAGAGGCCTATCAGGACGGGGGCTCTATAGAAGCAAGGGAAAACATGCTGCTCGGATCGATGTATGGCGGAATGGCTCTGACCGGTGCAGGTACGGCGGCCGTTCACGCACTGGCTTATCCGCTTGGCGGAAAGTTCCATATTCCCCATGGGGTCGCCAATTCGATGCTCCTGCCCCATGTTACCGAGTTCAATTTGGATGCGATTTCAAATCGATTGACTAATGTAGCGCAAGCAATGGGCTTCCGGCACGACGTCTCCATGACCGCAAGCCAAGCGGCAGATTTCGTGCTTACTCGCATATCCGAATGGATTAAAGAATTGCAGATTCCGCAAAATCTGGCCGAATACGGTGTGACCGAAGCGGATGTGGAGGCTCTGGCTCAAGCGGCATCCAAGGTTACCCGTCTATTGAACAATAATCCCAAAGCCATGAGCCTGGATCATATTCAGGATGTGTATAAGAAGCTCCTGCCTAAGTAGAGGAGGCTGAGGCCAAGTGAAATTTGCGATTATTGCCGATGATTTGACCGGGGCTAATGACAGCGGAGTCCAGCTGACGCGCTTCGGTCTCAGGACGGCGGTCTTGATCGGTGCGAAGAGCCATTCCCTTGAGGAAAGGGATGCCGTCGTGTTCGATACCGACAGCCGCTCGCTGCCGCAGGATGAAGCCTACCGAAAGGTCAAAGAGATTTCGGAATTCCTGCACAGCGCAAATTCCTATGTGATGTTCAAGAAAATCGACTCTACGATGAGGGGGAATGTAGGGGCCGAGGTGAATGCGATTTACGATGTTTGCCGACCCGACTTCGCGGTGATTGCTCCGGCTTACCCGGCGATGGGAAGACAGGTTATCGAAGGCTATCTTTATGTGAACGGCAAGCTGGTGCATGAAACCGAGGTAGGCCATGATCCGAAAACGGCAGTGAAGGAATCGTTCCTCCCTCGGCTGATTGAAGAGCAGTCCAAGAGGAGGGTCGGGCATATTTCTTCTCGCGAGCTATCTTATGGCCCTGACTATCTTCATAGCAAGCTAGCGCAATTCAAAAGCGAAGGCACGCATTACTTGCTTGTGGATGCGGCGGAAGACGGAGAACTGCAAGCTATGGCCGGGCTCTTGATCGGAACTCGATATTCGGTTGTTTGGGCCGGTTCCGCCGGACTCGCCAATGTGCTGCCCTCGGCCTATGGCATGCAAAGAACAGAGCGTTCCTTCCCTCTCAGCCCAAGCGATTCCCCCGTATTGCTGGTCGTTGGCAGCGTCAGTCGCGTAGCGCGTAAGCAGCTGCAGCTTGTCTTGAGTGAGCCGAACGTAACCGGCATTAAGCTGCATTCCCATCTCGCGGTGGCTGACGAAAGGACGAGGGAAGCGGAATGGATTCGCGTTTATGAGGAAGCAAGAGGCGCATTAGCAGGCGGAAACCATATCGCACTGTATTCCTCAGGAGATCCTCTGGATATTGAACAGGCCGTGCAAACAGGAAACAAGCAAGGTATGGATGCCGTCGGGGTCAGCAATGTCATCGCCGATTGCTTAGGTAGGGCAGCCTTTCAACTGATTCATAGTGAGGGCATCGGCCGGATGGTCCTTGCCGGCGGGGACACCGCGAAGCGGTTATTGAACCGGCTCGATGCCGTGGATATTGAGCTTCTGGATGAAGTGGAGCCGGGGATTCCCCTCGGCAGAATCGAATCGCAGCAAGGAGCTTATGTCATTACGAAAGCCGGCAGCTTCGGGTCAGAAACCGCGCTGGTCAAATCTTTGAAGAAATTGAGTCACGGCAGCGCGGAATAAAATCAAAGGAAGGACAATCAGATATGCTGAAACCGATCATAGGAATTACGATGGGGGATGCCGCAGGCATCGGACCGGAAATTATTGTTAAGGCGCTGGCCAATCCGGAGCTCTATGAACAGTGCCGTCCTTTGGTAATTGGCGATAAAAAAATTCTGGAGCGAGCGATACAAATTACAGGGGCTGCTGTTGTTATTCATTCGCTGCAAAACATAGAAGAAGCCAGGTATAGCTTCGGTACGATCGATTGCTTGGATTTGGATTTGCTGCCTGCCGATTTGCCTGTCGGCCAAATTTCTGCGGCTGCGGGAAATGCCGCCTTTCATTTTATCGCTAAATCCGTAGAGCTTGCGCAGGAAAACAAGATTCATGCCATTTGCACAGCGCCTTTAAACAAGGAAGCCCTGCACAAAGGAGGGCATATGTATCCGGGCCATACGGAAATATTGGCGGCGCTGACAGGTACGGAAGACTATTCGATGATGCTGTCTTCGCCAAAGCTGAAAGTGATCCATCTAACCACTCATGTCGGGCTCATTCAGGCCGTTGAGATGATCAATCCGGAACGAACCTATACGGTCATCAAGCTGGCCCATGAAACCTTGACCCGTGCCGGATATTCCAGTCCCAGGATTGCCGTATGCGGGATCAATCCGCACGCCGGGGAAAACGGGTTGTTTGGCAGCGGGGAGGAAGAAGAAAAATTGGAGCCGGGAATTCAGAAAGCGCAAGCGGAAGGCATACAGGTCACTGGTCCGTATCCGGCGGACACCCTATTTTACCGTGCGGTTCGGGGGGATTTCGATATCGTAGTTGCCTGCTATCACGATCAGGGGCATGGACCGATCAAGGTGCTTGGCTTGGAAGCAGGTGTCAATATCACCGTCGGTTTAAAGGGAGGAATGATCCGGACGTCGGTGGACCACGGCACTGCGTTTGATATTGCCGGGAAAAATATGGCGGATGACCGCAGTATGCTGGCGGCGATTCGCATGGCGGTAGAATTAGCTCCCAAGCAACCGATTCCGGAGGAGGCAAGACGGAATGCTTAAACCTGAAGGTATCATCCCGGCCATGGTCACCCCTTTTACAGAAGATGGGGCGATTCATGAACACGCGCTTCGACAATTCGTGAATAGGGCGATCGCGTCAGGGGTTCATGGGTTATTTTATTTGGGGACCAACGGAGAATTTTTCTCGTTATCCTTTGATGAGAAGGTCCGAATTATGGAAATTGCGGTCGATGAGGTGAAGGGAAGAATTCCTGTCTATGCGGGGGCCGGGTGCGTGAGTACGGCGGAAACCATACAGCTCGCGAAAAAATTCGAAGGAATCGGCGTAGCTGCATTATCGGTCATAACCCCCTACTTTCTCAATTTTACGCAAAAAGAGCTTATGCTGCATTATGAAAAAATAGCGGAGTCGACGGTCCTGCCCATTGTGCTATACAACATTCCGGCCCGCACCGGCAACAGCCTGCAGCCCGGCACCGTGGCAAAATTATCCAAAATACCGAATATCGTTGGGATTAAGGATAGCAGCGGCAGCTTCGATAATATTTTACAGTATGCGGATCAGACCGATTCGGATTTCTCGGTGCTGGCAGGTACGGATTCCTTAATTTTACCGACCTTAATGGCCGGCGGGAAAGGAGCGATCGCGGCAACCGCGAATGTGCTTCCCGAGACGGTGGTTGCGATTTATGAGAACTGGAAGTCGGGCCGCTTCCACGAGGCTCAACAAGCACAAGACCTGCTGAAACCGCTTCGGGCGGCCATGAGCTGGGGAACCCTGCCATCTGTGCTGAAGGAAGCCATGAATCTCATAGGATTGCCGGCCGGGCCGGCAAGATTGCCCGTTGAAGCGATATCCGAACAAACGAGGCAGGAGCTGGTTCGCTTGATTCGGCAGTATGTTGAAGAGGGCGTTATCCATTTACGATAAAAGTAGCTGCAACATATCGAGTTCACCATGCACGATCTTATCTAAAGTTCAGGCTTTTTCTCATGCTCACGAAGCTTTGCTCATAAATCTAGCAATAGCCGCATATCTTCCTTCTATGAGTCTATGAGCAAAGGATGAATAGAATCGATGAGAGTGAAGCGAGCCGGAAAAAGGAGAGCGCAGGGGTGGCAGGCGGTCTGGGTGGCGGCGGCATTCGCCTTCGGCTGTGCCATTCCTGTCGTCGGCCTGCGTCCTTACTGGGACGTGCATGCCGCTGCACCCGAGCGGGACGAGACGTACGTCAAGGTCGTGTCCTCGGGCGGAATCGCCATGAATGTTATTCGTTCGACGCCGGACCGGATCGAGCTGAAGAAGATCGCCACGAATGTGACGGAAACCGGAATGAACGGCATTAACGGGGGATTTTTCTACAACGGGGATTTGATCAGCATTGCCGTCCGCGGCGATCAGCCGCTTAAGGGAGCACCCGGCGACTACGGATCGGGCTGGTATAATGTCGACACGAAGAAAGGAACGCTGGTCTGGGACGAAGCGGCCCGCAAGCTGTCGGTGCAGAGCGTGCTTAGCGCGGACGAGATTGTCGTGGCGAGCCGCAGCCGCTACTGGGCGCAAGGCGGCGTAAGCATGACGCTGCAGGACGACGGGCAGTGGGAGCGGATTGCACTGGAGGAGCTGATGCCCGCCTTCGATCAGAAGCGGCTTCGCTCCGCCGTCGCCTATGACCGCGACCAGAACCTATGGCTGATCGTCTCGGACACGCCTTGCACGGTCCCGGAGTTCCGTGCCGCGATTAAAGAGAAGGTCGGGCGAGGACGGCTCGTCGATGGGATTTTCCTGGACGGGGACGGCTCTTCCCAGATGAAATACGGGCCGGTGCTCGTCAAGGGAGACAGCCGGCCCGTCTATCAAATGCTTGCCGTGAAGGAATAAGTCCAGAACCGTTCCGTGCTGAGCCGGGCTACGACTTCCGGATGATCGAGCGGTTTGGTTCCGAAGAACAAATAAAATTGCGATCGGTGCGCCTGGAACGACCCGCCCTTCTGCTTCAGGTACGGGGTGACGTCGGCAACGATGTCCGGCGGGCCGAGCGCTTCCTCGCAGCCCTTGGAGAAGGCGACGCAGCGCACTTCCGGCCGCTGCCCGACCGGCAGCCGCTCCAGCACCCGGATGACGGCCGCTCCTGTAGCGTCATGGTCGGGGTGAACGCTGTAGCCCGGGTAGAACGTATGGATCAGCGTCGGCTTCACGTCTTCGATGATCGCCAGCAGGTCCGCGTCAAGCTTGTCCTGATCGGCGAATTCGACCGTTTTGTCATGATAGCCGAGCATGCGCAAGTCTTGAATGCCGATGCTGCGGCATGAGGCGATCAGCTCCTCACGGCGGATCAGCGGAAGCGTTACCCGATTGGCAAACGGAGGATTGCCCATATTGCGCCCCATCTCTCCAAGAGTCAGGCAGGCGTATGTGATTTCCGCGCCCTCATCGATATAACGGGCCAGCGATCCCGAGACCGAGCATTCGTCATCGGGATGCGGCAGTACGACGAGAACGCGCTGATGTTGATTCTGCTGCTTCATTGCTGCACCTCTTTTCGTTAAAATGGCTCCCGGCCTACGAGCAGCCCGACGATCAGCTTGCCCTCGCCGTCGTGGCCGGCTGCGATCAGGCGGTCCTGCTCGCTTTGCTCCCAGTGCGTCAAGCCCTCGGCATACACCCAGCCGGTATCCGTCTGCAAGCCGATCCGGTACGGGCCGCTGCCGGAGATCGAGCCCTGCGAGAAGCGGAACCGTCCGTTCTTCATAAAGGTCGAAGCGGTAAACTTCGTGCTGTCCGAATGCGCCGCATAGGCGCCTGTCGTCATTTCCAAGCTGATGTACACATCCTGCTCCTTGAGCGATTGAAGGATGCGCTGCACGGCTTGCGGATCGATGCGCTCCATGTTTCTTTCTCCTCTCGTGCATGTTACTCTCATTATACACATCCCTAGAACCGGCACCAACTTTATCGTGGAAAGGCAGTGCAGGCATGCTCCATATCGTTAACGGAGATTTGGTGGAGAGGAAGTTGAGGCAGGGGGGACTTGAAGGCGACATTCTCGTCTGGCGCGAGCTTCTGACCGAAGGCCCGGCTGTAGCCGCACCGGAATATGAGCGGCTCGTTCAATTGCGGGCGAACCGGCTCGAGCGCGAGCTCGGCATTCCGGCGGAGCTCTTCGCCCGTCATGGCAGGGAGCAGAAGGACAGGCTTGACCGGTTCACCGCCTACGAGGAGCTCGTGCTTTGGTTTGAGCACGACTTGTTCGACCAGACGATCCTTTGGTTTCTGCTTCACTATTTCGCAGAATGCGATAAGGGCGGGACAAAGCTGAGCGTCATGTCCATCGGCGAGTTCCCGGGAGTTCCCGGCTTTGAAGGATTCGGCATGCTGAGCGCGGAGCAGCTCGCGTCGCTGTTCGGCTGCTGGAAGGAGATCGGCGGCGCTGCGCTCGACCTTGGCCGTCGCGTGTGGGCCGCTTATGCCGGCGGGGAGCCGGATGCGATTGTGGCGCTGCTCAAGGAAGAGCTTCTATGGACCGAGCTTCCGTTCGCGCAGGATGCGCTCGCCTTTCACTTGAGCCGCTTTCCCGACACCGGCCGCGGCCTTGGGGCGGTCGAAGCGACTACGCTCGAGACCTTGGAGACGTATGGCCCCCTGCCGATGCAGGACCTGTTCGTTCGGGTCGGCAAGCGGCACCCGCTGTACGGCATGGGGGATGTCCAGTACTGGGGGTACCTGCGGAGACTGTGCGGGAGCGGGAAGGCGGAGGCGCTGATCGCCTGGGAAGGTTCGGACATGGGCCGGCTTCCCGGGTACGAGACGGACCCGCACATGATGAAGCGGCCCGTCAGCCTGACCGCAGCAGGGCGACAGGTGCTTCGCGGCGAATGCGATGCGGTTCGCTTGCTCGGGTATGACCGCTGGCTCGGCGGAATTCACCTTCGTGCCGAAGCCGGCGGGGACGTGCCGTGGCGTTACGACCCTTCGCGGCGGACGCTTGTACGAACATAGCCAGATCGTGCAGGTTTTCATCAAATCGGATATGTTTATTCCTAACTGAATTGTTTATGATAGTATCGAGAAGAGGCGGGCTTATCCCGCAAAGGAGCGATGACGAACGATGAGTAAAATTCGCGTAGCGGTAATCGGCTGCGGATCCATTTCGAAGCACCGCCATATCCCGGAATACGCCGCTAACAATCAGGTTGAGCTGGTCGCCTTCGTGGATTCGGTGCTGGAAAGAGCGGAGCATTACGCGAACACGCACGGCGGCAAAGCATACAGAGATTACGAGACGATGCTGGCGGAAGTGAAGCCGGACGCCGTAAGCGTCTGCCTGCCGAATGCGCTGCACGCCCCGGCATCGATCGCCGCTGCAAATGCCGGCGCGCATGTGCTGGTGGAGAAGCCGATGGCTGCATCTGTGGAAGAATGCGAAGCGATGATCGAAGCGGCAAAGCGCAACAACGTCTATTTGATGGTCGGCCACAACCAGCGTCTTATGCCTCCGCATGTGAAGGCGAAAGAAATTTTGCAATCGGGCGCGCTCGGCAAAGTAATGACGTTCCGCACCTCGTTCGGCCATCCGGGACCGGAAGGCTGGAGCGTGGACGGCAGAGAAAGCTGGTTCTTCCGCAAGGAAGAAGCGATCATGGGCGCCATGGGCGATCTCGGCGTTCACAAGTCCGATCTTATCCGCTATTTGCTCGAAGACGAAGTGGCGGACGTTGCGGCCTTCATCGGCACGCTGCACAAGGAAGGGACGGACGTCGACGACAACGCGACCTGTGTGCTGCGCATGAAGAGCGGCGCGATCGGTACGCTGGTGGCGAGCTGGACGTACTACAAGGGCGAAGACAACAGCACGGTGCTCTGGTGCGAGAACGGGGTTATGAAGATCGGTACGCATCCGGACGATCAAGTGATCGTAGAGCTGCGCAACGGCACCGTTGAGCGCTATAAGGTCGGTGCGATCGCAACGAACGAGAAGCAATTGTCCAGCGGCGTCATCGACGCATTCGTCGATTCGATCGTAACCCGCACGCCGCCGAGCATCCCCGGCGAAGAAGGGCTCAAGTCGCTGCGCGTTATTTTGGCGGCGTTCGAGTCGCAGGAAACCGGGAGAACGGTTTCGCTATAAGCAAGCAAGCAAGCAAAGGCAAGAAGCCCGGCCGGGGTTTCTTGCCTCTTTTTGCATAAAAATCTCACATCCCGCAAATAATTACAGTGCCTATTTTACAATAGGTGTTGTTGTTTCCGGGTTCCTGTAATAAGATTATACATGGACGAGAGAAAGCACGCTTTCGTCTTTAATGAGGGTTCAACGTGGAGAATGCACAAATCAATTCGGCTTTGTCCGGACACATCGGCAAGCTGCTGCGAGATACGTTCGGGAAAGGACCGCAGTCCCTGCATATCAGTATCAAGCGGCCGATTATTGTGATCCAGATGAGGCAGTTCCTGAATCCGATGGAGCATGTTCTTATCGATCAGCAGAAAGAAGACACCGTATTTCAGACCCGAGCCGTCATTATGGACAAGCTGATTCCGGAGATCAAAGCGTTCATCCAAGTCATCGCCGGCATGGAGATCCACGAGTTTTACTACGACTGGGGCTTGCATAACGGCTCCGGCGTCATGGTCGGGGTAGAATCTCATGCGCTGGATACGGGAGACGGCATCCCGGACGAGCCTTTCCCCGGCAAGACGGAGCTGCTCGCCGAAATCGCTCGAATCAGCACTCAGGTGCAGAAACCCCCGGAGAATTTGAGGGCGGTTCTTCTGAACGAAAGGACGCTTCTTGTATTCCGCGACGGTGTTCTCATCGCCATTGAGAAGGAGCTTATCCGGCAAGGCTATGAAAGAATTTTGAAGAGCACGAAGCGCATTCTCGAAAAAAAGTATTTGCATAATAACGCGGCTTTGGAAGGGATGCTGCGTACCCGCATCTTCGATATTTTCGTGGATTGGGACTTCCAGCTGGATAAAAGCGTCATGGTGTTTATTCTCAAGCCATGGACTCCATAGTGAATTCGGTTTAATGCATTTAGAGGTTGCGCTAAATCATAAGCCCAAGCGAAGCTGCGGACAGCGGCCTTCGTTTGGGCTTTTCTCTTGCGTAATTGCCGGAGAATATAAGGAGAATCCGCCATGTTTAAGGATTTAATGCTCCAAGTATTAACGATCCTGCTGCCGATCTTGACGATCCAAATCGTGTTTCTGCGGTCGAACCATTTTGCGCTGCATCGGCGCTATTCCGTCTATATCGGACTGCTCAGCGGGCTAGCGTCCGTATTGTGTATGAGCTTTCCGCTGCAGTTTGCAGAAGGCTTCCAGTGGGATTTTCGCTGGATTCCGATCATGATCGCCACGCTCTACGGCGGCTATCCGGCCGGGATCATCAGCGTGGTCATGTCCATCGTATTCCGCACGTACTTGGGCGGACCTGCGGCCATGTTTTCGCTGGTCGGCGCAGTATTGACGATGATCGTTCCTCTTATGCTCGCCGCGCGCTTTCGCAGCCTGTCGAGGCTCCAGCGTTACGGGATCAGCGCAGGGGCAGCGATGCTGGCCTTTGTGTATGTGATGCTGAATATGGTATTTTATCTAACCTATATCGGTAAACTGTCCGTGTTCCCGCAATACGCCGGACTATTCGCCTTGGCGGGGGGACTTCAGCTTGCGTTGACGCTGCTTGCCGTATTTATGATCGAGCATCTCGTGGAAATTGCGAAGCTGCGCTCAAGCCTGCAACGAACGGAACAGCTGGTGGCCGTCAGCGAGCTTGCCGCTTCGGTTACGCACGAGGTGCGCAATCCGCTTACTGTAGTACGCGGGTTTCTGCAGCTTGCGAAGTCGTCCGTCGATCCGAAAGTAACCGGCTACATGGATACGGCCATCTCCGAGCTTGACCGGGCGGAGTTCATCATCAGCGATTATTTGAGCCTCGCGAAGCCTCAAGTGGAACGGCTCGAAACGATCGATCTGAAGGAAAAGCTGAGCGGTATCGCGTCGTTAATGCATTCATTCGCCGCTATGCGGGGAGTGTCGCTGCTGCTCGATCTGCAGATTGGCCTTAAGACGTACAACGACAGCGTTAAGCTGGGTCAGGTCGTTATGAATTTGGTGAAAAATGCGATCGAAGCCGTTCAAGAGAACGGTGAAGTCCGGATCCGCAGCTATTTGCGCAAAGAGTATATCGTTATTGAAGTGGCGGATAACGGCGAGGGCATGACGCCCGAGCAGCTGCGGCGGCTGGGGACCACGTACTATACGACAAAAGAACGGGGCACCGGTCTCGGTACGATGGTTGCATTCCGCGTCATCGAAGCGATGGGCGGCAAGCTGGAATACGCCAGCGTTCGCGGTGAAGGAACTACCGCCTATATTTTGCTCCCGGCGGCCCCCG
This sequence comes from Paenibacillus chartarius, assembly GCF_042432825.1. Lineage (NCBI taxonomy): Bacteria > Bacillati > Bacillota > Bacilli > Caryophanales > Paenibacillaceae > Paenibacillus > Paenibacillus chartarius. The sequence continues at coordinate 88,057 of NZ_JBHLWN010000090.1, forward strand.
GCGGCACATAATCGACGGAGACGGCGGAAATCGTATGCCAAGTATAGGAATTTATTGACGGCAAGGGGCGGGGGTTAAGGGAAGGAAGCCAAGTAGGCCGAATGCCGCTGAAGTTCAGCCTTGACCATTTCGCCGGCGGCCGCAGCGGGCGTCTGCGGTCATCGGACACAGACGGAATGCCAAGCGTAGTCTAAACACCACGACCTCAGGCCTTTAGAGCTTGAGGTTTTTTGTTGTTCAGGGGAGCGGCAGGCACGGTCTCAGCGCGGCGACATTTTCCGGGCATATGCACCTTGGCTTTACCGGCTGCCGATGCTGCGTGCGGGACCTTCTCCTTCTTTTTTGCCTGGAGCGAGCATAGCTTGTAAGAAGATCAGGACGAGTCGACATACCGCTTCACGGAGGGATCGGAATGCTGAACAGACGAGGCTGGAAGAGCCGGCCGTCCGGGAAAAAGAACCGGATGCGCAGCTGGCTGATCGTTGGACTGCTCACGCTGCTGTTTACCGTGCAAGGGTTTATTTTCGTCGAACGCAATATGAAGGAGCCGCTGATGCACGTTGCCAAAATCCGCATGCGCCAAATTGCCACAGAGACGATTAATACGGCGGTCGCCGGCCGTATTTCGCAGCAAACCGACTTTACCAAGCTGATGGAGTGGAAGACGGATAAGAACGGGAAAACGACGGGGCTGACGCTGAACTATGCCGAACATATGCGTATCACGTCCGACACGACGAAGACGGTGCAGGCCATTATGTCCGGACTGCAGGAGAAGCCGGAGCATGTACCGCTCGGTCAGGCGATGGGCAGCGCCATTCTGGCATCGTTCGGACCGGACATTCCCGTGAAGCTTACCCCTGCGGGGGTCGCCAAGGTCGATCTGCAGACAAGGTATAAGAACGCGGGAATTAACATGATCCTGGTTGAGGTATTTTTGCGTATCGTCGTCGAAGTGAACGTCATCATCCCGTTTGATTCCGAGCCGGAGATCGTCGAGACCGAGCTGCCCGTTTCCTATTCTCTCGTTGTCGGCGACGTACCGATGTACTACTTCGACAACACCGGGAAGCCGGTCGGCAGCGAAGTTCCGCCGCCCTCGCTTTCGCTGCCTGCACTGCCCACAGCGCAGGGGGACGGTGCAGATGAGCTGCCGCCGAAGAACTGAGGTCCGGCTGCGAGCGAGGGAAGACGTTGTCCTGTAGCGTCATGGCATCTTCATTTCGAACGTTCGGCGTTTGCCCGCCGGCGCTCCTCGCGTTCCCATTTGCGCAAATACGAATAAGGGTCGAACGACCAGTCGCTGTAGCCGTTGTCGCGGTACATCCCGAAGTGCAAGTGCGGCGGGAATTTGCCGGACGTGCCGGGCCTGCCGTAGCCCGTGCTCCCTACCCAGCCCAGCACCTCGCCTGGCTTGACGACTTTGCCGAGCTTCAGTTCCTTTGGAAATCCGGATAGATGGGCGAAATAGTAATAGACGTTGTTCAAGTCGCGAATACCGACTCGCCAGCCCCCATACGGGTTCCAGCCCTTCACTTCGACAATGCCGTAGCAGGCGCTGCGAACCGGAACACCGTGAGACGCGAACACATCCGTACCTTCGTGAATGCGCCTGCCGCCCCAGCCCCGCTTGGCTCCCCACGTGCTGCGATACGAATACTCTGCGTTCAGCGGCATCACGAAAGCTTGCTCATGTAGGTCAAGACGGCCGAACTGCTGGTAAATGCGCGCAAATTGGCCGATCCGCTCGACCGAACGGTCGTTCTGGTAGTAATTCCACAGCGACCGCCGCCGGTCATCCGCCGAAAGCCCCTGCTTCACCATAAGGGCGGCCATGGCGGACAGGCGGTCCACGTCATTCAGCCGATTAGCCTGACCGTCGCCGTCGCCGTCCCTGCCGACGCCGCGAAACAATGCGATGGAAGCCGGGCTTGTATCCTGGAGGTTCGGATTGAGCGCCCCGGCCCAGTCCACCTCGCTAAAATGAATCGCAATGGAGCTCGACGCCGTTGGCAGCTTGCGGACCCTGCCCATCGCCCGTTCATACTGATCGACGGCCGCAAGCTCATACCAAGGGATGCCGGTGATGGTGCCGGCCATTTCGAACATTTGCATGCGTTCCTTATAGATGTCTTTGGGGGCGGCGGAAGCCGCGGGTACCGCCGATGCCGCAGGCTCGGCTGCCGCTGATGCGGTAGACACCGGCTCTAACGCTCCGGCAACGAACACGGCGGCGCCGGTCAGCAGCAGCTTTGGACCGTTCGTAAGCATAGTGCGGACAACTTGGCGAAACGATCTCATGTTCCCTCGTCCTTCCTCACAAATGTATATTTAGGTTGAGTTCCAAAGGACGATTTTATGCCAACAGAGGCGGATTGTTTTCATTTATGCGGGGGCGTGATACACTTTGGGGGATAGGAGGGGACGGTGCATGAATGAGCATGAAACGGCGCCGAGAAGCGGGTTTCATCATCCCGACGAGCATCTCGATGCCGGGATGGTTATGCTGCAGGCGAATATCGACGATATGAATCCCGAGTGGTGCTCTTATGTAGGGGAGCGATTGTTTGAAGCGGGTGCGAACGATGTTTTTTGGATTCCGATCATTATGAAAAAAGGCCGCCCCGGCGTCATGCTCAATGTGCTGACGGCGGAGGACAAGCTGCAGGCGATCGAGAAGGTTGTTTTTGCCGAAACGACGACGATTGGACTGCGCTATATGCAGGTTACGTGCCATCGGTTGGCGCGGCGGTTTTTCCCGGTCGAGACAAAGTGGGGGACGATTACGGTGAAGGCAGGCTACCAGGACGGCCGCTTGACCCAATTCGCTCCGGAATTCGCCGAATGCGAACGGGCCGCGCGCGAGCACGGGGTGCCGCTCAAGGATGTGTACGATGAGGTGCGGCGCCGGTTTGACCGGACGAGCGGGCTTTGAGAACACGATGAACCTTCCAACTCATGAGCATCATGGTTTGGAAGGTTTTTTCGTAGTGCTGCGGCCACGACAACATGCTAAGATCGTGCGAAACTGGGCAGCCAGTCATCGCTGTGGCGGATTATGCCGAGGAGACGGCCCGAATCGGGCCGTCTTGAGCGGTTGTGGCGCCTTAGTGCCGGTAGGACGGCCCGGAATGGGCGGTCATGTGCGGTTGTGGCGCCTCGGTGCCAGCCCCCGCTAACTTGCACAAAGTAACTCAAAGCATAAAAAAACTAGCGCCGTTTGTGAAGGACGCTAGGTTTTTCATTGTGGAATAATAGGCTAATCACATGATGAGCGACCGAATGCGATGCAATCGATGCGCCAGTCGCTGATCTATCTTAAAGATTGTCGTGTCAGTGCTTGTGCACATGGTCGTGTCCATGGTTATCCCCGTGTTTATGCTCATGGTCGTGGTCGTGCCCATGATCGTGGGCATGCTCATGGTCGTGCCCGTTACTGTGTCGATGGCCGTTGCTATGCGAATGTTCGTGAACGGCGCTCTCCCGGACGATAGCTCTTTGTGAACGTACGGCGCCGAATCCGGAGATGCGCACCTTGCGCGGCTCGATGTGACGGTGATGACCGTGCTCATGCTCTCCATGATGGTGATGCTCATGCCCGTCATCACCGTGATGATGGTGCTCATGCTCACCGTGGTGGTGCCCGTGCTCGCCATGATGATGACTATGCTCACCGTGATGGTGCTCATGCTCACCGTGATGGTGCCCATGCTCGCCATGATGATGGTGCCCGTCATCCCCGTGATGATGGTGGTGCTCGTGCCCTTCATGCACATGCTCATGGTGCAGCTGCCATTTGGCCAGCAGCGGATCGGAACGTCCGACGACGACACGCAGCACGTTCGGCTGGTTCGGCAGGTCCCGTGTGCCGGCGCCGTAGCCGATCGATTCGACGATCATCGGCGGGAATCCTTTTGAAAATTCGTCGACAACGGCGGCAATGATGCCGGCACCCGTCGGCGTCGTCATTTCTTTCTGATACGGTGTCGGAGCGATCGGCAAGCCTTTCATCATCTCCAGCGTTGCCGGTGCGGGAACCGGATAAATCCCGTGATCGCAGTGCACCGTACCGGAGCCGAGCGGCACCGGAGACGAGACGATCCGCTCTACGTCCAGCGAGTCGATCGCCAGTGCTACGCCGATGACATCGGCAATCGAATCGATCGCACCGACCTCGTGAAAATGCACCCGATCCAGCGGCAAGCCATGAATCTTCCCTTCCGCCGTGCCGATCTTCTCGAAGATCGCCAGCGCCAAGGCGGTAGCGCGCTGGCTAAAGCCGGCCTTCTCGATCATGCGGACGATTTCGCTGTAATGGCGGTGATGCGTAGGCGGATGCTCCGGATCGATATGTACATCGAGCTTCATCGCCGAGATGCCGCGTTTATTGACACGCTTCCATTCCAGCGTGAACGGTTCGATCGATTGCAGCTTGCCCAGCTCTTGTTCGATATAGGACGCATCGGCTCCGGCATCGACCAGTGCGGCGAGCGACATATCGCCGCTAATGCCGGAGAAACAATCGAAATACAAGATACGCATATATTAACTCTCGGCTCCTTTGGTACGATTCTGATTAATGACAGCGGCGCTGTAACCGGCTCCGAAGCCGTTGTCGATATTGACGACGGTTACGCCGGTAGCGCATGAATTGAGCATGGTCAGCAGAGCCGACAAGCCTCCGAACGAAGCGCCGTAGCCGATGCTCGTCGGAACGGCGATGACCGGCTTGGAGACGAGCCCGCCGACGACGCTGGCGAGTGCGCCTTCCATGCCGGCGACGACTACGATCGCATTCGCTTCGCGGATGACGGGCAGCCGCCGGAGCAGCCGGTGAATGCCGGCTACGCCGACGTCGTACACCTTCTCGACGCGCGAGCCCATGCATGCAATCGTCACGGCCGCTTCCTCGGCAACGGGCAAATCCGACGTCCCCGCGCAGACGACCGCAATGTAGCCGTCATGAAGAGGAACGTTCGGCTCACGGAACCAGGTGACGCAGCGTGCGATCGACTCGTAGGTTGCGCCCGGGACTTCCGCCAGCACGGCCGCGGCTTTATCGGCGGATACCCGGGTTGCCAGTACGCGATCGGCGTTTTCCGTCAGGCGCCGGAAGATGCCGACCAGCTGCTCGGCGCTCTTGCCTTCCCCGTAAATCACCTCGGGGAAGCCCGTGCGCCGCTGCCGCCCCAGATCGAGCTGAGCGTAGCCGAGGTCGGCGACCTCCTGCGACATCAAACCGCGCGCTTCGCGGTCGCCCTCTTGCATAGAGGCGATACGCCGCAGCGCTTCTTCCACATCTACAGCACCGCCCCGAACATCACGAAGCAGCCGCTCCAGCTCAGCAGACGAACATGACGAAGCTCCACCGTTTACGCTCATACTCCGGCTGCACTCCCCGCCGCCGTGCCGGCCGCTTTCGTGGCGGCGGACAGCACTTCATTCATGCTCCCTGTCCGGTAGCCTTGCAAATCAAGCGTTACATATTGAAAGCCGAGCGACTTGAACTTCTCGTGAATCCGGTCGCTAAGCTCGATGACTTTCAGCATTTCATCGGGCATTACTTCGATCCGGGCGATTTTATCATGATGGCGTACCCGCACCTGGTAGAATCCGAGCTCGGCGAGGAAGGCTTCGCCTTCGTCGAGCTGATCGATTTTCCAGCGCTCGATCTTGGTACCGTATGGAATGCGCGACGACAAGCACGCGAACGACGGCTTGTTCCAGGTCGGCAGTCCGAGCTCCTTGGACAAGGCGCGGATTTCGTCCTTCGTCAGGCCCGCTTCCTGGAGCACGCTGCGCACGCCCTGCTCGTTCTTCGCCTGCAGGCCCGGACGGTAGTCGCCCAGATCGTCGACGTTCGAGCCGTCGAGGATGAACGGGTAGCCGAGCTCCGCAGCGATGTCGCGCAAATGCGTGTATAGTCCGGTTTTGCAGTGGTAGCAGCGGTCCGGATTGTTGGCTACGAAGTTCGCGTTCTCAAGCTCTTTTACTTCGGTCTTGTGCAGCCGCACGCCGAAATCTTCCGCCAGCTTGACCGCCGCGTCGAATTCCCGGGTAGGGAAAGTTTCGGAAGCGGCTGTCACCGCCAAAACAGCGTCGCCCAGCTCCTGCTGCGCCCGCTTCAGCACAAACGTGCTGTCCACACCTCCGGAGAACGCCACAAGAACACGGCCCATTCCCCGCAAAATATCGCCAAGACGCCGGTCTTTCTCCCGGACGTCGTTACTGATCGTTTCCATTACCAAGTCTATCCCCTCCAGCTCAGGAATGCGATTTCTTTCCCAGTGTAACATAAATGTTGAACGTGTGCATGACTCCGCCGAACGTCATCGCGGCAAAGCCTGGACAGGGTGAGCATTCGGAAGAGAATCGTGATATAATGATGAAAATCGACTACTTCATATAAAGGCGGACCTTGCATATGGCCTCCAAGACTTATTTGCGCAAGCCGGAATGGCTTAAAATACAATTGAACCCGAATGACAATTACAAAGAGCTGAAGCAGATGATGCGCGGCAAGACGCTGCATACCGTCTGCGAGGAGGCGAAATGCCCGAACCTGCATGAATGCTGGGCGAACCGCACGGCGACCTTTATGATTCTCGGCAACATTTGCACCCGGGCCTGCCGCTTCTGCGCGGTGACGACGGGACTGCCGACGGAGCTCGACCTCCAGGAGCCGGAACGCGTCGCCGAAGCGGCGGAGCAGATGGGGCTGCGCCACTGCGTCGTAACGTCGGTAGCTCGCGATGATTTGGAGGACGGCGGGGCGTCGATTTTTGCCGCGACCATTCAAGCGCTCCGCGCTCGGCTGCCGTTCTGCGGCGTAGAGGTGCTGATTCCGGATTTCCTCGGCCGCCGCGAATCTCTCGAGACGGTGCTTGCGGCGAAGCCGGATATTTTGAACCACAACGTAGAGACGGTGGAGCGGCTGTCCGACCGGGTGCGTTCCAAGGCCAAATACAGCCGGTCTTTGGAGCTGCTGCAGCGGTCGAAGGAAATCAACCCCGCAATTTCCACGAAGTCGAGCCTGATGGTCGGCGTCGGCGAGGAGTGGGACGAAATTTTGCAGACGATGGATGATTTGCGTAAGGTGGATTGCAACATTTTAACGATTGGCCAGTATTTGCAGCCGACAAAGCAGCATCTTCCGGTGCTTGCTTATTACACGCCCGAGCAGTTCGCACAGCTGAAGGAAGAAGGCTTGAAGCGCGGCTTCCGCCACGTGGAATCCGGACCTCTCGTGCGCAGCTCCTACCACGCTCACGAGCAGGTTCAATCGGCCGCACTGGCGCCGAACGGCTAACGCAGAAGGAGGCACCTGCAAACCTATGATTCTCATTGGCGGCAAGGCATACGAGCTTATCACCGATCATAAGAACGGCTGGAATCAAGAGGTGTTTCGCGAGCGCTATAGTGAGGTACTCGACCGGTACGACTATATCGTCGGCGACTGGGGCTACAGTCAATTGAGACTGCGCGGCTTCTTCAAGGAAAACAGCCCGCGCGCGACCAAAGAAAGCTCCATCGCCGTTCTGCAAGATTATTTGAACGAATACTGCAATTTCGGCTGTGCTTATTTCATTATCGAACGGATCCCGAACAAAAATCAAACGGACGGCGGCGAACAGGACCCGTATGTAAGCGAAGCGTCTTTGCGTGAAGAGACGACGGCGGCGAAAGAGGATATGCCGAAGTATACGATCCGTTCCCAGCCTCCTGCTGAACGCGCCCCCCGCCCGCAGAAGGACAATGCAGCGCAGGGAGAGCAGCAGGGAGGCGGACAGCAGCACGGACAGGGCGAGCGGGCCGAGCGTCATGGCGGAGGGCGCCAGCAGCAGCGTGGAGGTCAGGGGCAGCGCCAGCACGGCTCCGGGCAAGTTCACCAGGGAGGCAGAGGTCAGGGACAGCACCAAGGCGGACGGCATGGACCGCGGGACGGTCAAGGGCAGCAGGGCGGTCTCCGGGCGCAGGGCGCCGGATTGTCTCAAGGACAGAAGGCTAACGTATCGTCGCAAGGACAAGGGCGCGAACATACGCCGGGCGGTCAGCAGGGACAGCGCCCGCAGCAAGGGCAGCGCCCGCAAGGACAGCGGCAGCACCATCCGAAGCAGCACCACGGGCAGCAGGGCAAGCAGCCGGCTGCGCCAAATCCGTCGGGCCGCCCTTCTTAAATGGCATAATTACGTTTTCATTATATGAAGGCAGGTGACGCTCCATGGCAAAAGTAATGATCGTTGACGACGCCGTGTTCATGCGCACCATGATTCGTCATATCGTCACGGAGATGGGCCATGAGGTCGTTGCCGAGGCTCCAAACGGAGCCGAAGCGGTCAAGCTGTATACGGAATGCCGGCCCGATGTCGTGACCATGGACATCACCATGCCCGATATGAACGGAATTACGGCGGTAACCCATATCATCGAGTTTGACCCGGCTGCCCGCATCATCATGTGTTCGGCGATGGGGCAGCATCGGATGGTGCTGGATGCGATTCAGGCGGGCGCGAAAGATTTCATCGTGAAGCCGCTCATTAAACATCGCGTTATGGAGTCCATCCAGAATGTGCTCGGCCAGCGAATGTAAGCTGGACTATGGAAACGGCGAAAAGGCAGTCGCGCCTACGTTGCGGTAAGCAACAGGCGGGCTGCCTTCTTTATTGGAGTGGAACTGATCGGGCAAGTCTCAATTGGTAGCGATGAACGCTTCGCGAACTCGGCTCCAGAACGGGAACGGCCGGAAGCGGGCGAAACGGACCTTCGCATCGGGCGATACGCGACAGCGGATCGAAACGACGTCTCCGCGCTGCACGTACAGGTGGTCGAGCGACAGCAGCATATGCTGCTTCGTCCTCGGGTAAATGTCGCAGTGATGATGCTTCGGCAGGATGACCGAAGAGCCCAGCGTACGATATACGCGGTTGTTGATGGAGGCGATTTCCGCCATCTGAATCGCTTCGATCGAAGGATGGACCATGGCGCCGCCCAGACTTTTGTTGTAGGCTGTACTGCCCATCGGGGTCGAAATGCATATGCCGTCGCCGCGAAACATCTCGAACATTTCGTCGTTAATATTCAGCTGGGCGACAAGCGTCTCCTCTACGCCCTTAAGCGTAAACTCATTGAGGGCAAGACTCGTCTCCATGCCGGATTCCGTAATCGTCTGAATTTCCAGCAGCGGGTAGGAGACGACCGGAATATCCGCATTCCCTACCTGCAGCCGCATCATCTCCGCCAGCTTCTCGATCTCATCGGGCTTCCAGTCGGCAAAAAAACCGAGGTGTCCGGTGTGAATGCCGACAAAGGCGATCCGGTTGAGCTGCCCGACGTATTTGTGGAACGCCTGCAGCATCGTGCCGTCGCCTCCGATCGACAGCACAAGATCCGGCGATTGTTCGTCGAGGATAAGTCCGTAGCCTTGCACAAGCTGGTGGAACCGTTCGGTAAGCTGCTTGGACACTTCGTCGCCGCGTTGTACGACCGTGTATTTCAACAAGAGTACCTCCTACTCGTTCATGCAATATTCATCGATCCGCCTCGTAAGCGAATCGCTTAAGCTTCGGAGCTCGACAGCGACGCGGTATAGATCGCTGCTGAAATGGGAGACGCGTACAACTTCCCCGTAGACCGTATAAGGCTCCGGGTCGCCCGGCAGCAGGAAGCGCAGCTCCAGATAGAGCGGGTAAAAGAGCCGTACCTGCGTCACGAACGACAAGCCGCTGGAAGAAATATCGAGCATTTGTCCATGAAACGCTACGCTTTGGTGGCTTGCGAATCGGCGTACGCCCATGATGCGGCAGGTAACCGGCGTACGTACCGGTAGTGAGGCGCGCAAATGCCGCCTGCTTTGCTCCGACCTAAGCTCGCTGGGCGCCGTAAGCAGCAGTGTACAGACGTTCTTCTTCACTTCCAGCTGTTCCAGCCCGACAAAAGCTGAATACAGGATACCCCGAACCCGGCACGACAAATCAATGAAGGAAACGTGGTCCAGTTTCTCAAACGGACTAACTCCTTGAAAGTCGAAAGATACGGTAAAATGAGTGGAAGTAACCTTCTGCACGGTAAACACGTTTTCCATACAGAATGGCTGCCCTTCCTTCGTTTCACCGACAATGATGAGCTGACAAACCGAGTGCGGGGCAACGATACCTTGGGACAAGGCTTGATTCCAATTCAATCGTATCACCTTCTCCCAACATCATAATCAATTCGGGACAATAAAACAATGCACGGACATTTTCATTTCCGTCAAAGTGGGGAAATTTCAAACTTAATTGAAAGGATGATAGTTCGTTCTTCCCATCATATCACGGCGACAGGAGGACGTCTTTCATTATCGATCTTACAGAAATCAAGTCGAGAAGTTGTAGAGTTGTTCGTGCGAAGATGAGGGGGGCATTGCTACTCGTTGTGGTGTTATTATTGCTGAAGGGATGACGAATTGGTAGATACGGCAAGTATATATACGAGAGTTAAACCTAGTATATTGTTGCGCGTTCGGCGGTTAACGCCGTACTAGCATCGTATTCGGCGTTAAGCATCGCAGCCAAAATTTCGGATACCAGCGGCAAGCGCGTTTCTGCCGGCTTTTGCCGGCTTTTTGGTGATGGGAAGCGGGATATGGCTATGCATTTTATCGACATGCTTGCGTTTCATCTTCATGGGGATGTAAAGTACGACATTGGGCTCACGCTGCTCTCCATGGCGGCCAGTGTGATCTCCTTCTTGATATTACGATGGGAAATATATTAGCCGGTATCATATCGGGATCGGCGGTTTGGTGGGGATTGTCGGCGCTGGTTGCATTAGCCGTGTCATACGCCGTCTGTTTCTGTTTATTCGTTTCCGGAGCAGGGATGCTTGACCGAATTTCTGATCGATGCGCTTAAATTGGATCGCCCATGACTCAGGATATGGAGACGCCGAGCAAACGGGCTATCATTCATGCCATTGTTCTTATGGCGGCAAAGCTGCAGCTGGACGTTATTGCCGAGGGTGTGCAGAATAAAGAGCATATAGATTTCCGAGTGCCATGGGATGCAAGGATTTCTCTGCGGCAAACCGATGAAGAACAGTAATTTGCTGCGATGGATGCTTGAGCACGGCGGAGTGTGGAAGGGAAGGACAGGTGCTTTCTATGAACAGCCGCAAATGGATATCGACCGTATGTATATTGGCTGGGCTATGCATATTTCTCTACCCGACGATTGCCGACCGGTACGAGAGCTACCGGCAGCAGCAAATATTGAAGCAGTGGGAACACAATCTGAGATCGATCGATCAGGGGGTAGCGGATTCGGAAGTGCCTTCGGAGCCCACTGCGGCCCTGCCGAGCGACAACACAGCGATGCCGGAGATTTTACCGGCTGCGGCGGTTCCCGCGCAAGCGGCGCCAGCCCCAGCCCCAGCCCTCGCGCCTATGCCCGATAACGTTGAAGGCATCTTGACCATCGACAAGATCGATCTGAAGCTTCCGATCCTGACGGATGCCACCATGGAGCATATGAAGATTTCGATCGCCAGCATCGCAAACACCGCTAAAGCCGGAGCGGTCGGCAACTATGCCATCGCGGGACACCGGAACCGGACCTACGGGAAAAATTTTAACCGGCTGGATGAAGTCGCCGCCGGGGATCTCATTCAAGTGGATACCGGCGCCCAAACTTATACGTACCGGGTGGAGGACAAGCTGTATGTGCTTCCGGAGGAAGTATGGGTGCTGAAGGGAAACGGCAAAGACCGCGAAATCACGCTCATTACTTGCCATCCGATTGACAATCCGACGCACCGGATTGTCGTGAAAGGAAAGCTTGTAGAAAGCAATTCCTAAGTATGGATAGTCAAGGGCATATATATACCAAGGGCATCATTACGCTCAACTCCCGTAACGGTACCGGCAAGAGAGCCATTGTCAGAATTTCGAAGGATAACGTTAAGTATGATTACGCGCTGGCCGACGGCGCTCATTATCCGCTGCAGCTTGGAAACCGCAGCAACAGTGTCTGATCGCGGAATTGGTCGAGGGCAATACATATAAAATTATCAGTGGAAACCGGATTCGTCCCGAACCTGGATCAAGTATTCGATGACTCGAAGGGCATCTGTTACGATTATGCGGCAACGTTCGCGGCCATGGCCAGAAGCGCAGGCATTCCGACCCGGCTGGTCATGGGGTATAGATCCGATGCGCCGCCTTCGTTCAGAGCGGAGCAGCGACGCCGTTGAAGAAGAACGAAGCGGATTACACCGTTGTGAAAACTTATTGATGAATATCATAGCATGAAAGTGAAGAGAACTTGCAGCCGTCCTGGTCAAGCCCCGATTTTGTAGACATTGAAAAAAGCCCTAGGCTGCGAGCTGGCGTCGGTACTCTATCGGCGTCAGCTTGTTTAATTCCAATTGAATCCGTTCTTCGTTATAAAACCGGATAAACTCC
>NZ_JBHLWN010000091.1:0-31003 GCF_042432825.1 Paenibacillus chartarius
AAAAGTGCCTCTAAACCCTTGTGAGATAAGGATTTTTTGATTTTTCAGCAAGCCCTAATTATTGCAATTGGTTATATCCGGGACTCAACCTAGTATTATTGCCACTTGCAATAGTAGGTCTGTCACTACTGTTTCGCATTTCATATAACTGGGAAATGTTAGATTAAGAGATATTCATTCGACAAAATCTAATACTTTTCTAAAATTCTCTTAAAACTTCCCCCGATTTTTCTTGTTATTATTGAAATAATTCGTTAATCTATATCTAACAACAGTTTTTTCTATCGCCATAATAGTGCATATTTCGACATACTTCGTAAATAATCGATTCTACCCTTGTACCTAGCACTCTAACCCAGATTAATTAAAATAGTTCTTCCTGTCTATGAACGAAAAACAACAATCTGTCGAATTATCTGTTTAGGAGGAATTTCTGTGGTTAATCTCATTTGGACGGCACTGTTCTCTTCTTTTGAGTTCTATTGTGCACTAATATGTGTATTGACGATATTCAGACTGCCTATACGGTACCAACAAGTTAAAGTAATATCGATGGCCCTATTAATTGGAATCATCTCGGCAATCACATTCTCTTACATACCCATGTATGCACTACTCATAAACTTTACTTGTCTAGCAATAATTATTACTTTTATTTACGCTTTACCGTTCTTCTACTCTGTTCTGATTACCTCCATGTTATTTTTACTTAGCATAATAATTGAATATGGAGCTACAGTTTTTACCGGGCAGATATTGAACGTTCCTCTTGAGATCGGTTCCATCGGTCTTAAATTAATTTATGTGTTTACAGGTATTATAAACCTCATTGTTGCGTGGGCACTTGAACGTAAAAAAATCGGTTTTATGTTTATTTCCAGATACTTTAGCATGCGACATTCTGTTAAGGGCTACAACTTCTCGTTAACGGCGGTACTAGTTCTAGGGATTATGGCGCTTCAAATTACAGCACTCACTGCGGTAAGCGGAAAATTTACTGTAATCAGCTTGTATTTACTTCTATTGAATGTTCTTCTATTTGTAATCGGAATCTATATTGCATATAGGCAAAATAAACGGCAATTGAAAGAAAAGCATGAAAGGCTGCAGAAACGATGAACTTTATCGATCGGCTGGCCCATTCTTGTACGCAGTTTATTAGAGCAAATCATGAAAATTCTGCCTCGGAAAAAGTTTTATTTTACGCCTTAAGTTTAACAATCAATACATTGCTAGCTTATAGTACGGTAATCATCATATGTTCATTTACCGGTCACTTTCTTTCGGGCTTGCTCGTGGTCATCTTCTACACGCTTTTACGAGTAATTTCCGGTGGTGTACATTTCTCCACCTCACTTCGATGCTGCATATATACAATCGTGCTTTTCGTTTGCATTGGGCATACTGACCTTTCTTTTTCCACTTATTATTGTGGAACAATACTTACTGTGGTTTCTTTGTTGATTTTGGCAATAACAGCACCGCAAGGACTAAAAAATCAAAGTCGGATAGATGAAAAATATTATCCGGCATTAAAAATCGCCTCGTTGATCGTCGTATCTAGCAATTTCATCATTGGTTCATCAACACTTGCACTAGTTTATTTCGCTCAAGCTATGCATACAACCCGCATTATTCACCTTCTTTTCGGTAAACTAGACAGCTTATTTGATCAATTCACACGAAAGGAGGTGACTAAATTTGAAAACTAAAATTGCATTCTTGCTGAATGCGGCACTTGTCGTAGTTGCTTCGATGTTTATCTCAACCAATTCAATTGCAACTCACCGTCCAGAACTGCCAGAAGAACTCCTGAAGTAGTCATCAATGTCTTCACACCACGGAGCCCGGTACGCCGGGCCACCGGGAAAATCCCAACGCATGGAGCTGATCCCCGTTGACGCAAAGAATCCCCGTTACCCGCGATGGCAAGAAAGGATCAGACATCCTGGTCATTGACTCCACTGACGTACTGAAGATCGAGAAAATTCGCGACCGTGAATATATGGTTCATACGAAAGACAATCAGTATTACTTGGATACTTCACTGGATAGTATTGAAGAATGGCTGTATGAAGACGGCTTCCGTCTGCTCGATAACTCGAATATCGTCAATATGAACCGAGTGCAAGATTATGACGCGCGAAAAGGCATGGTCTATTTAGGTGACCCTTCACATAAACGTACGAAAACCGCATCGGCTGCATGGATCCATAAGGAACATATCGAGACAGTAATGAGGATGCTTAACTCCGCCAAGGCCGATCGAGTTCAAGAAGACCTCGAACCTTACCTTCTGAAAAATAAAGAAATTGAAGTGCTTCCATACGAAGAGGACGACAAGTTTTCCCGCTCCTATGCGACGATCCGGGCCATGAATGAACGCAGGAAGGCCGAGGAGAAAATCGTCCATATGGCCTACCACGACTCATTGACCAATCTTCCTAACCGTCTCCTGTTTAACGACCGAATGAACCAGGCATTCCAGCGGGCAAGAGAGGCAGGCAAGCAAGCGGCCATCATTTTCTTCGATCTGGACCGGTTTAAGGTCATCAACGATACGCTCGGTCACCACGTCGGCGATCAGCTGCTTCGCGACTTGGCCAAGAAGCTGAAGTCGTTCGTGCGAGAGCAGGATGTCGTGGCCCGGTACAGCGGGGACGAATTTATGATTTTGATGCATGATATCGCCCACATCGATGAAGTGACCGAATTCGTCAAGGGCTTGCCGAAAGTGCTGCGAGAGCCGTTCATTTATGATGAGCAGGAATTGTTCGTTACGGCCAGCATCGGCATTACGCTGTTCCCTGATGACGGTACGGATGGCGATACCTTGATCAAAAATGCGGATATCGCGATGTACCGGGCTAAGGAAAAAGGCGGCAACAATTTTCAGCTGTACCATCCGGAAATGAACAAACGCTCCCTTCACAGGCTCAATCTTGAGATTCACCTCCGCAAAGCGGTGGAAAAAGAAGAGTTTCATGTGTACTATCAGCCGCTAGTGGATCTTGGAACCGGCAAAATATTCGGTATGGAATCGCTTGTGCGTTGGAAGCACCCGGAGTGGGGCATGGTATCCCCCGGTGAATTCATCCCGCTGGCGGAGGAAACCGGTCTGATCGTTCCGCTCGGCAGCTGGGTGCTGAAGGAAGCGTGCAAACAGACGTATGCGTGGAGCCTGATGGGCTATCCTCGACTCTGCGTTTCCGTCAACATTTCGATGAACCAGTTCCATCAGCCGAACTTCGTACAGCTTATCGAGGATACGCTGCGCGAAACGAAGCTGCATCCGAGTCAGCTGTGCTTGGAGATTACGGAAACCGTAGCGATGAAGAACGTCTCTTACATTATGGAAACGATGGAAAACCTGAAGAAGATCGGCGTACAAATCTCTATCGACGATTTCGGCACCGGTTATTCTTCGCTCAGTTATTTGAAGAAGTTCCGCGTCCATACGCTCAAGATCGACCAGTCCTTCATTCGCGACATTACGGTGGACGAAGACAGTGCCGCGATTGTCACGGCCCTGATCGCCATGTCCCGCAAGCTGAAGATCAAGTCGCTCGCGGAGGGCGTCGAAACGCCGGAGCAGCTGCGCTTCCTGAAGGATCAAGGCTGCGACGAGATTCAAGGTTATATCTTCAGCACTCCGCTTGCTCCGGACCAGTTCGAAGAGCTGATGAAGAAGAACAAGCTGCTCCAAGTACATTAATTGGGGGAGGAAAAGAATGCGGGGTACCGCAACCTTTCCTTCCTTTTTTACGTCTCATGTAGTAGATTTGTATCTCTTTTCGGTTAGGAGCTTATATCGAATGGCCGCTAAACCAGCCAGCAACGTGTCCGCCCCGGGTATGCATCGCCGCCGCAGCGGAACAGGCAGCAGACGAAACATGCGCTCCTTCTGGGGCTATACCATGTTGTATGCCGTGTCCTTTTTTGTTTTCTTTATGATTTTGTTCTCGATTTGGTTTTTCTTGACTCCTTGGGGTTCTAATCTTCGTTATCTAATGGCTGATACGCTCATTACGACGCAGCATCGCGATTGGGCCAAATATTTAATCGGCTCTGAAGAGCTGCAGAAGCGTGTAGATGATTACTGGAAAAAGTTTGAGGATATGGGCAATGAGCCGGACCAACGGACGTCGGCGGTCACCGCCGCAGCCCCTGTTGCGAAGAAGCCGACAGCACCGTATGAGGTGGAACCGATCGAAGGCAAAAACTTCAAAGGACACCTGATTTACATTAATGATCCTACCAAGCTGAAGGTCATCGTCACCAATAAGGTCGGCAAAGGCGAGAAAGTGACGTCGATGGTCGAACGTACGGGCGCCCTGCTCGGCGTGAACGGCGGCGGCTTCGTCGATCCGAACTGGGAAGGGAACGGCTTTCAGCCGGAAGGAATCGTCATGTCTGGCGGCAAAGTGTACTACAATGATAGCGGCAAGAATTCAAAGCGCAACATCATCGGTATCGACCGCACCGGCAAGCTGATCGCCGGCAATTATTCCGAGAACGAGCTGGTTGGCATGGGCGTACAGGAAGCGGTATCGTTCTCGCCGCGCTTCATTGTGAACGGCCAAGGACAGCTGAAGAGCGCCGCCGAAGGCTGGGGTATCGCGCCGCGCACCTGCATCGGCCAGACGAAGGACGGACGTATCGTCTTCGCCGTCATCGACGGGCGCCAGCCCGGACACAGTATTGGCGCGACCTTGTACGATATCCAGCAAATTTTCTTGGCGAAGGACGTCGTCATTGCAGCGAATTTGGACGGCGGCTCGTCCACAGTTTTCGTGAAGGGCGGGGTAAACGACGCCAAGCCGGAAATTGTCAACAAGCCTTCAAGCGAGTATGGAGAACGCTACTTGCCGACAGCTTGGCTGCTCTTCGACAATCCGAATGCAGTGTTCAATAAGAACATTTGGGAAGGACTCGACAAGAGTAAGATTGACCCGTCCAAATGGTAAACAGGCAAGAGCCCGAACGATAGCGGCAGCGCGTTGATTCAACGGCGTTCCCCGTTACCGTTCGGGCTCTCTCATTGACGATGCATATTACCGTACAAAAGTCAGCTCCTGGCGGCTTTTTTCAGCTGCCTCAGCCGGTGCCGCGGGTTCAACTGCCGCTTCCCCCTCAACGACCTCGACTGCTGCTGCACTTGTTGCGCCGCTGCCTTCTTCCGTCTTCTTCCAGGAGCGCACTTCCTGTACAACCTGCGAGGTCACACTCTTGGCCTTGCCAATCCATTCACCGGTTTGCGCACTTACTTGCTTAGCGGCCTTCGACGTAACGGTCGTGACGTCGGTAACGAGCTGCTGCGTCTTCTCGCTCGCCTGTTGAACCCCTTCAGCAATGTCGGAGCGAAGCTCCTTCCCGCTCTTCGGCGCCAGCAGCAGTGCCGTCACCGCACCAAGCACAGTACCGGCAATTGCCCCGACGATCAGATCTTTCCCTTTTTGATTAGCCATCTTGATCCCTCTCCTTGTTCCCGTTTGGTGTTGTCTCGTTCCGCTGCGCCTTTCGTCCCGCCTGCCATTGCTGCCACAGCTCCATACCGGTGACGGCCCACTCCAGCGCGTCCTGCACGCGAGCCCGATGGGTATGTACGGCCTGCTCCACTTCCACGATGGATCGGGCCAGCGTCTTCGACGCTCTGCACACGGTTCCTCCCGCTTCACTCAGGCTCGAGCCGAGTTCCTGGACGGTGGATGCGATGGTCTTGAACGTCTGCAGCTTCGTCTGCACCTCGTCGGCAATGGCATCGGTCTTGAGCAGCAGGGCTGTCGTCTGCGCCCCCATATCGCCAAGCTGTCTCTCCAACCGTTCCATCGACTGCGACGTCTTCTGCAGCGT
This sequence comes from Paenibacillus chartarius, assembly GCF_042432825.1. Lineage (NCBI taxonomy): Bacteria > Bacillati > Bacillota > Bacilli > Caryophanales > Paenibacillaceae > Paenibacillus > Paenibacillus chartarius. The sequence goes on from NZ_JBHLWN010000091.1 coordinate 5,854, forward strand.
TTGTACCGCTTGCAGCGACGCGATTCGAGCTGCCGTCAGCGTACGGATTGCGACCACGGCGAGCGCGATGAAGGCTGCCGTCGCTGCGATTGCGCACCATTCGATTACCTGCATCGCCTGCACCTCCCTCAGCACCCGGGACGAATGCCCAGGAATAGTACAGTATAAGCCGGCGGGGCTCGGGTTGACACAAGGAATTTGACCCGCCCGTCCGGCGCGGTGATTATCGTCACCGATTGGCGTATTTTCTGATCAGCTCATCCACCTTTGCCCTCATGCATCGTATTGTCGTTTTCTTATATTGAATACCAAGTTTAAGCACCTTAAGCTGCTCTCGGCGGGTTAAGCTTTGAAACCGGGAATCCTGCTTCAGAAAAGAACGGATAATGGACCAGCTGTTAACGGCGATCTGATCCGTGTTGCTGTACGGCAGCTCATAGGGCAGCTTGCTTTTTCGAAATCGGTTCAATAACGATACAACTGTCGATGTTAATTTGTTCTCGTCCACCAGACAGGGTACTGTGTTCTTTTTCGTATACCTTTTGTAGTATTCCAAGTGGTTCATTCCGCTTACAATGACATATCCGCCGTGTTTACGGCTTTTCCTGACGACCAACAGCTGCATGCAATCCTTTGCGACTTTGTGAAGCTCTTTACTGCGTTTAGTCGGTTTGGCGACAAAGCCCGATTTAATTTTGCCTAGAGGTATATATTGCACCGCATATCGCATCCGGCAGCACCTCTCCATATTATGGTGATAGTAGTTTATGCCGGCCCATTTCTTATGTACCCGCTTTCCGCGGCGTATCGCTATGGCTCTTCGCTCTCGTACATTAAAAATACGGGGCTTCCCGTTAGTGGATGACCTCGTTTTTTTCTACGGGGGGCTTTGCGTTGCTGGTGCGGTTCGTGAAAGGATTTTGAGGGCTTTATTTTACCGTTATTCCACTTTTCATTCAAAATACCGGACTTTGGCGGCTCTATCAAATGTCAATTGATGAAATTGGGCTTGATTTTTCCTGATTGCTGGAAAACAACGCCCTCAAAATCCGCTAAACTTGTAAGATATCGTTATAGCTCACAAGGTTTTCTGCACATAGGTTGTTCGACGGATTTGCTTGAAATGGTTAGCAAGAAAGCGGATAGAATCACTCGAACAGCTAGCTTGCCTGATTTTGACTACTGCGAAAATGCAGGCATTTGAATGTAAAGCGTCAATAGCCGCCCTTAAATGGCAAAGGTACCTGTCTGCAGCATTTGCCGCAGATAGGCGATCCATGAGCAAAAGACTGCACTTTCGCTGAATCGCTCATGATTTAATGCCGACATTCAAATAAAGTGAACTCCAGCAAGAACGGATACTGCCAGGTTCATCCACAGAAAAGCTGGTTCTATAATTTCCTGGATAAAAACAAAGGAGAGGCATCTGCCCCCCCCTCACAGTAGACCCTTTCCATGTACAGCTATGTTGTTCCTATAGAATTATTTGCTGCCTCCCAACTGATTCCTGATCATATCCCTCTTGTTCGTTCCCCCGGGGGAGCGCCTTGAGTTCATTCGCAATAATCTTTAACCTACCGGTGTACTTAGTTTCTTCGCCGAAAGGGTGGAACGGCGCCATAATTGGGCCCCTTGAATAACGTAAAATAACCGTTTGACCGTTGTAGTTGAAGTATTTGTGAAACTTCCTCTTGCAGCTTTAAGTCCGGATCCGCGGAAATGTAATCTTTCCATTCTTCTAGTGTTATAACGATGAAAACACTATTGTTAACGTCAGGCTTCCATCACATATTTGTTTATATAGTCGTTTCGGAATTTGCCTTCGGGATCGAAACGCAGCAGCAGCTGGCGGAAGTCGGGCAGCTTATCGTAAAGCTCTGCCAGGCGTGCGGCCGGCATGGTGAACAGCTTCGCCCAATGCGGGCGCGCTTGAAACGGCTCAAGCTCCGCCTCGATCAAGGGCAGCACCTGCCGCACACCCTCCCATTCCTGCTTCCAGGTGAAATGAAAGCCAACCGAGTCTCGCCCATAGCAAGGGCTCAGCCATAGGTTGTCCTTGGCCACCGTGCGCAATTCGGAGACATACAGGAGCGGGGCAATGCGTTCCCGCAGCCGGTCAATGGCACACAGAGCTTCATACGCGTGTTGACGCGGAACGAAATATTCGCTCTGCAGCTCCTCCCCGGCGCTAGGCGTGAACTCCATGCGAAAATGCGGCAGCCGCTCATACCACGGTCCCGGCAAGCCGAGCTGCGGACTGCAGTTGTCAGCCGCATATCCCGGCACCGGGTGCCGGTTCACGTCCGCTAGCCTCGCACCGAAAAACTCCGGCGCTATCGGACCGGAAACGTCGTCCGACAGCTTCCGCTTCACCCACACCTGATTAAACGCCGATTGTTTCCAATCGGTAAACAGACTGACACTGTAAGCGCTTGAAGTAATGTCGTCAAAATGATCCTTGAGGGTCTCTAGCGGCAAGTTATCGTATACGTGCTGGGTCATCTGAAACGCCGGCACGACGTCCAGCGTAAGCTTGGTCACGACGCCTAAGCCGCCGAGGCTGACAACGGTTCCTTCCCACCCTCCATCCTGCTGGCCGCGGGAAAGCTTGACGACGCTCCCGTCCGCCGTCACCACCTCCATTGCGCTAACAACGGTGGCTAGATTGCCGCACGTATCGCCCGATCCGTGCGTAGCGGTCGCAATCGCGCCGGCTACCGAAATGTGCGGTAACGACGCCAAATTGTGCAGCGCATAGCCTTGATCGTGCAGGTAGCGGCACAGTTCTCCATAACGGATGCCGCCTTCAACGGTAACCTGACTGTTCACGCGGTCGAGCGCGACTACCTTATTCAGGTTCTCCAGCGAAAGCAAGCTCCCGCTGCTGTCGGCAATGTCATTAAACGAATGGCGCGATCCAAGCGCTTTCATATTGCGGCGGCTTGCCACCGCCTCCTGCACCTCCTCCACGCTCCCGGGAGTCAGCAGCTCTGAAGCTTGGTACGAATAATTTCCTGCCCAGTTTCGATAGTTGCCCATGCGCGTACACCTCTTTTATCCTGATCGTATTCCAATCGTCCATTAGTTCTTCATGGAATGATCAATATCCTCTAGGGACTATTAACTTATATCGAAACCTCCCCCCGCCGGGTTGCTTATATTAGGAATGGATGAACATGGGCGAGCAGACGCAAAAAAGGCTCCCGATTATCGGAGCCCTGGCGTAAGTATCTTTAGATAATCGTGTTATCCGCCAAAAAATAAGTCCAAAACATTGGAAGCCTTAGATGATCTGCGATTATAAAACTCCGAGTAGCCGCAATTCAAACAGTAGACGACCACAAATTCGTTTTTTTGAATGTCAAACATTTTGGAAAGCCCGGTCCCCGTCATGGCTACTTCCTTTGTATCCGCGTCTTTGCTTCCGCATTTGATGCAGCCTTTGTTACTCATTCAGGCTCACCCCCTATTCGCTTATTAAGTCTCTTCCTTCGCTTCACTAGTCTTGGTTAATTGTACGCAAGAACTTGGGGTTCGTTCCGTCTATGCTAGAGAAACGAAAAAAAAAGCCGTGCACCCGGCACGGCCCATTCATCCTATTGTACTGTCTGGGAAGCCTTCCGCTTCCCAAAGCGCTCCTCGAGAAAGCCTTCGATTTGCGTAACGGCGTCCTCGATGCCCGATACCCGGAGGCGAACCGGCTCACCCTCATACTGGGTACCTGCGTGAGCGTAACGGGGATCGTAATAATGCTCCAGCAGCAGCGCCACGGCAGGCGCATACTCCCCCTGCAGTAAGTGTGTCTTGATTTCGGCGGCAATCGGCGTATGCAGGCGCTTCGCTATCCGCTCGAACGCTTGTATACATTCCTGCTGATGCTTCTCCGGCTCGTAGTCCCGAAGGATGTGCCGGATGCGCTCCTCCTGCGGCGTCTCCAGGAACAGCTGGGCCCCCCGCTCCTTCGCATCCATGAGGAACTGCGGCAGCACGGCTTTGCCGATCCGCTGGCTCTCCGCCTCGATAATGACATAGGGTTCGTCCTTACAGGCAATGAGCTGCTGCAGCAGGAGCGCTTCAAACGTCTTCTGGTTGTTCGGCTCCAGACCGATTTGTCCGAAGATCGAACCGCGGTGGCCTGCCAAGCCTTCCAGATCGATAGCCGGATAGCCGCGCCGCGCCAGCTCGCGGATAATTTCCGTCTTGCCCGAACCCGTGTAGCCGTTAATAACGATACACTCCGGCCGGAATTCCCAGCTCTCCAGCGTCTCATGCACCCACTGGCGATAAGCGCGCACGCCTCCCATGAGGCGGTACACGCGCATGCCCATGAGCGACAGTACCGTCGCCGTCGTCTTGCTGCGCATGCCGCCGCGCCAGCAGTATACGGCTTTGCGGCCCGGCAGCTCCTCGAACTGCTTAATGAAGCCGGGCAGCTTCGCCGATACGATCTCCAGCCCCCGCTCTTTGGCGGCGTGTACGCTCACCTGCTTGTACAGCGTGCCGATCTCGGCCCGCTCCTCATCGGTGAAGATAGGGATATTGAGCGCCCCCGGGACGGCAAACTCCGCGTACTCGGACGGCGAGCGAACGTCGACGACGGTGAGCGCTTCTTTCGTCGGCAGCCCCAGAAGCTGCTCGACCGTGATGTCTTGAAACATGCGTCAGGACTCCTCTATCGGTTAAACTGTCACCTGAATATGTCCGGGATGATCCGCTACGACATCCCCGATTAAGCTGGCTTCCACTCCCGCGGCGCGAAGCTCGCCGAGCAGCGCCTCCGCTTGGCCGCCGTCGATCGAAATGAGCAGTCCCCCGGAAGTTACCGCATCGCACAATATCCACTGCTCGATCTGATCAAGCTCTGCGGCGAACGTTACGCTGCCTTCAAGATGCGCGTAATTGTTCTTCGTTCCGCCCGGAACGAATCCGGCTTCCGCCAGCTCCCGCACGCGCGGCAGCACCGGCACATCGGAACGGCGGATGCGGATGCCGACGGAGCTTCCCTTGGCGAGCTCCGAGGCATGGCCAAGCAGACCGAAGCCGGTAACGTCCGTGCAGCCGTGTACCGCATCTCCGAAGCGCTCCATCACTTCCGCCGACGTCTTGTTCAGCGTCGCCATCACCTTCGTGACGCGGGCGACCTCGTCTGCCGTCAGCTGATCCTTCTTGATCGATGTCGTTAAGATCCCGACGCCGATCGGCTTCGTCAAGATCAGCTTGTCCCCCGCCTTCGCCCCGGCATTCGGCTTCACCCGGTCCGGATGGACGATGCCGGTCACCGCCATGCCGAACTTCGGCTCATTATCGTCGATCGAGTGACCGCCGACCAGCGTTGCGCCGGCTTCCTTCACCTTGTCGGCTGCGCCGCGCAGAATTTCCGCCAGGATCGCCTTGTCGAGCGTCTTGATCGGAAACGCCACGATATTGAGCACGGTCAGCGGCTTGCCGCCCATTGCATAGACGTCGCTAAGCGCGTTGGCGGCCGCCACTTGGCCGAACGAATACGGATCGTCGACAATCGGGGTGAAGAAATCGACGGTTTGGACAAGCGCCATGTCGTCCGTCAGCTTGTATACGCCTGCGTCGTCGCTCGTATCAAGTCCGACGAGCAGATTGGGGTTATGCTCCGGCTTCGGGAGGTTTCGCAGCACTTGGGACAGCTCGGCCGGTCCGATTTTGCAGCCGCAGCCGCCTTTGCTCGAAAGCGAAGTCAGCTTTATAGAAGTTACAGCGTCACTCATTGGAGGTCATCTTCCTTCCTTGAACAATTATCGTCTATTGCAAAGCTTATAGGAGTGTAATGCCTTTGTAAAGTGCATGCTGCCGATGCCTGCAGGTTTCCCATATCCATCCAAAATAATAGCCTGTGCAGCGGCGAATGATCTCACCGTTACACAGGCCTTGCTCCACGATGGTCAACCGAGATTCCAGGCGGAATGAATCTTCGGCACGTCGTTAATAAGCTGTATTGTATACGAATGCTGCGGGTTCAAAATAATCCGCTCCGCATCGCCGCTCTCGACGACCCGGCCTTTTTCCATAATGAGCAGCGTATCGCTCACATAATAGGCGAGCCCGACATCGTGCGTGATGAAAATAATCGTCATCTTGTTCTCGTCGCGAAGCTTCAACAGCATGTCAAGAATCGTCGAGCGGGAGCAGGCATCCACCATCGAAGTTGGCTCGTCGGCGATCAGCACCTTCGGCCGCAGCATGAAGATGCGCGCGATCATGAGCCGCTGCATTTGCCCGCCGGACAGCTCGAACGGATATTTGTTGTACAGCTCCTCATATTTTAGGTTAACGAACGAGCATGCTTCCTTCATCTTCCGCACCTGCATCTCCGGCGACAGCTGCAGTCCCTGAAGCTTGATGCAATCGGTCAGCAGCTTCTCCACCCGATGAAACAAGTTGAACGAAGCGAACGGATCCTGGAAAATCGCCTGGATATCTTTCCAATACGCTCTCCGGTCGGCATACCGGTTCAGCCGTCTCGGCTTCCCCTTGTATTCGATCGTGCCGGACGTTTGCTTCAGCAGCCCCATCAGCATCTTTGCCAGCGTCGTCTTGCCGCTGCCGCTTTCCCCGACGATGGACACGATCTCCCCTTCATGGAAGTCGAAGCTGACATCGCTGATAGCCGTCGTCTTGTTTGGGCCATAGCCGAACACTTTCGTCAGCTGCCTGCCGCTGAGCAGCACTTCACGCTCCTTCATTCTTATACCACTCCTTCAACATGTCGACGGCAAAATGGCACCGGTATACGCGTCCGTCCAACATTTGATTCTCCACCTTCCCTTGTCTGCAGACGTCCCGCGCGTATTCGCAGCGGTCCGCGAACCGGCACCCGCTCGGCACCTGTTTCAGATTCGGCGGGGCTCCGGGTATGGCGGCCAGCTTATGCCCCTTCATTCCTTCTTCCGGAACGATAATGGAGCCCATCAGCTTCTTCGTATACGGATGCAGCGGGTCGAAAATCATTTGCTGCGCCGTCCCGCGCTCGACCACTTCGCCGGCGTACATGACCATAATGTCGTCCGTTACGTGATACAGCAGCGGCAGCTCATGGGTGATGAAGACGAGCGACCGGATAAATTTCTGCTTCAGCAGCTCCTTCAGCAGCTTAATGACGGCCTTCTGCGACGTCACGTCAAGCGCGGAGGTCGGTTCGTCGGCAATGAGCACCTTCGGATTGAGAATGGTCGAGATCGCAATAACGGTCCGCTGCTTCATGCCGCCGGACAGCTCGTTCGGGTACGAATGCAGCACCTTCGCCGATAAATTCAGCGTTTCGAACCGCTGCGCCGCCAGCTCGTATACTTGCTGCTTGCCGAGCTCGGGCCGGTGCTCCTTCATGATGTCTTCGATGAATCGGATAATTTTGAGCGTCGGATTAAGCGCGTTCATCGCCGCCTGCGGAATGTACGCGATCTCCCGGCCCGATACTTGCGTGCGCAGCTGCTCCTTGCTCAGCTTCATAATATCCGTACCGTCAACCTTGATGGAGCCGCCGCCGTAGTGGAGCGGTGGAAAATAGAAGCCCATGAGGCTCAGCGCCAGCGTCGATTTGCCGCAGCCCGATTCGCCGGCGATGCCGAGCGTCTTCCCATCCTCCAGAGCGAAGCTCACGCCGTCGACGGCATGGACCTTCTCCTTCAGACGAGTGCGGTAATACGTCTTCAGGTCGTTCACTTCCAGGATGTTTCGGCTCATCGTCATTAGCTCCTTATCTTCGGATTGAAGATTTCGTCCATCCCCGTGTTCATCATGTACAGCGAGAACGTGATGATCGCGATGGCGAAGGCGGCCGGAATGAACGCCCACCACGCGCCGGCTACGGGAGCTTCGAACACCAGTGCCCAATTCATGAGAATACCGAGCGAAATCGTATTGTATGGCCCCAGTCCGAGCATGGAAATCGAAGCCTCGGCGAGTATGCCGGACGCCATTTGCAGCACGAACGCCATAACGACGTAGGAAGCGATGTAGGGCAAAATTTCAAACAGGATGATTCGCGGCGTGCTGTGCCCCGATATTTTCGCAATGTTCACATGATCCCGGTTCCTCAGCGACGTCGTCTGCGCTCTTACCGCTCTGGCCGTCCACGGCCAGCTCGTTATGCCGATGACGATCGCGGTTACCAGCGAGCTGCGCGAGTCGATGCTCACCGAGATGAGAATCAAGATAATGAACGACGGAATAACGATGAATATATTCGTAATCGCCGTCAGGAGGTTATCCGCCAGCCCGCCGATATACCCCGACGCAAGCCCGATGACGAGTCCGATACACGTAGCGATAAGACCGGCGATCAGACCGACCTGTACCGAAGTGCGGATGCCGTACATCAGCTCCAGGAAAATATCTCTGCCGAAGTTGTCCGAGCCGAGCAGCAGCTCGCCGCCCGGAGGCTGAAACGCCAGCGCCATCATCTCCAGCGGATCGCGCGTGTTGATAAGCGGATAGATGAGAACAAGCGCCATCATCAGCAGAAGCGTTATCGAACCGATCATAAACTTGGGAGACTTCAGCAAAATTTGGACGGAATGGTTCATTTTATTGCTCCTCCATCTGCGCAGCTTTAATTCGAGGATCAACGAAGCCGTACACGATCTCGATAATAAAGTTGGCCAGAAGAACGGTAATGGCGATCAGCAGCGTGCAGCCGGAGATGAGCGGGTAATCCAGCTGGCGGATGGCGGTGAACAGCCAGGTGCCGATACCCGGATAGCTGAACACGATTTCGCAGATGAGCGAGCCGCCGACCATCGTCCCGATCGACAGCGCCAGACCGGTAATCTGCGGCAGCATCGCGTTCTTGAACACGTAGCGGGCCACCCGCGAATCCCGAATGCCGAGCAGCTTGCTGTACAGCACGTAATCCGCATTCAGCTCGTAAATTGACATCTCGCGCATGCCGATCGCCTGGCCCCCGATCGTGACGAGAACGATGGACAAGAACGGCAGAGTATGATGGCGGATGACCGAAGCGATGAAGTCCCAGCTCAGATTGGGCATCATCTGGTAATCGTAGCCGCCGGAGATCGGGAACCAGTGTAAGGTCAGCCCGAAGACGAACAGCATAATAATCGCCAAGGTGAAGAACGGGATCGAGTTGATGAACAGCGCTACCGGGAAAATGACTTTATCGAGCACGCCCTTGCGGTATGCCGCCACCGCACCGAGGACGTTGCCGACGATCCAGCCGACCAGAATCGCCGGCAGCTGCAGCGCCACCGTCCACGGAACGGCGGAAGCCAAAATGTCGGTCACCTTCTTCGGATACAGGCCGAACGACGTGCCGAGATTGCCGGTAGCCAAATTTTTCAAGTATATAAGAAACTGGACGCCCAGCGGCTTGTCGATGCCGAATTCTTTCATGAATGTTTCGTATACCCGCTTGATCGTGTCGCTGTCGGTCATCCCCTGCGTCATCTGGGAGGCGATCACGCTGACCGGGTTGCCCTGAATCAGCCTCGGCAGCAGGAAGTTAAGGCCGATGGCCACGAGAAGCGTGAGGAAGTACCAGGCGAATTTCCTGACAAAATATTTCGTATAAGCATTCAAACTCCCACACCTCCTTAATCCGTATTGGGTGAAGAGGAGGCTGATCAAGGGCAGCCGCGGGCGGTTCCTTGACAAGCCCCTTCCCTTGCGTCAAATTCGCCGGTATCAGTTATGAATTTGATACAGCGCCTTCACGCCGGCTCCATCCATAGCGATCTGCGGAGGAATATTGCTGCCGTCTCCTTCGACCGGGAACCCTTTCCATACGGTTTCGTTGACGGTGTGGAATACCCATGGACGATACATGAGCGGAATGGACGGAATGTCCGTCAGCCACATTTTGGTCAGCTCGGTGTACAACGCCTTCAGCTCGGCTTCATCCGATACGGTCGGAATTTGGTCGATAATCTGGTCGGCTCTTTCGTTCTTGTAGCGGCCCCAGTTCCAGAACGCCATCTCGCCGATCGCAGGAACGCCCTTCGAATACATGATCGCTCTTGCGCGGCTCCAAGGCTGGCTCGGGCTGACCGACCCGGCCGGCGTGTTCATGATGATGTCGAACTTGCCGGTCTGCAAGTCGTTCGTCCATACCGGCGCTTCCGGGAACTTCGTGCGAATCTCTACGCCGATCGCCTTGGCGCTTTGGGCGACGATTTCAAGCGCGGCGTTCCAGTCCGACCAGCCGTACGGGCATTCGATCTCCCAAGGTCCGAGTCTCGTGCCGTTCAGCACCCGGATGCCGTCGGAGCCTTTCTTCGCCCCGATCTTATCCAGCAGCGCGTTGGCGGCGGCCACGTCGGTCGTCCACTGCAAAGACTTGATGGCGTCTTGATCGACGTATTTGGATTCGGCAGGCGTATTGAGCGTGAGCGAAGGCTGCATGGCGGCGGAATAACCGCTCATCGCCAGATCGGAAATTTTCTTGTAATCGATAGCCATAGCTATCGCCCTTCTGACATCGGCGTTGTCGAGCCCCTTCTTGGACAGGTTGAAGAAGATGGACGGCATCGAGCCCGGGACATAGTACGGCGCTTCCTTCAAGTACGTCTTGATCGGCGCTCCGTTCTTCCACATGTTCCATACTTGCGGCGTGAACTGCTGCGATACGTCGGCCTGCCCGTTCTTGAACGCAAGGTCTCCCGCCGCATTGTCCTTATACACGACGTGCGTGATATATTTAGGTGCCGGCAGTTTGCCGAACAGCGATTTTCCCCAGTAATTGTCGTCGCGGATGACCGTGATTTTCTGGTCGTTGTAGAAATACATTTTGTAAGGACCGGTGCCGACCGGATTCGCATGGATTTCCTTGCGGATTGTCGCCAGGTCGTTGTTCGCCTTCTTCTCGAGCTCTTCCCAAATATGCTTCGGCAGCATCGGGATGAGCTCAATGCTCTCCAGCACCGTCAATTTGTTCGGATTCGACTTGTTCAGCTTGATGTTCACCGCATTCGCTCCGTCTGCGACGACATCTTCGATGTAAGTCCAGTAGGAGCTCCAGTTGATTTCATATTTCTGGGCCAGCTTGTACGTGTAGACGACATCGTCAGCCGTAAACGGCTTTCCGTCGCTCCACTTCGCGTCTTTATTGAGCTCGATCCGGAGCGTCATATTGTCGGTCCAGGCATATTTCGTGCCGAGCAGCGGCTCCAGCTTGCCGTCCAGCTGATTGATCATAAACAGCGTTTCGTAGATGAGCTCGCGGGAGTTCCCGTAGTTAATCGGAAAGCCGGGATTGCCGCTGATCAGGTTAAAGTTGGTCGGGGCTCCCCATTGCAAGCCGGTGATGTAGAGCGTCTCGTTTCTCGGCGTCTCCATCGCATTGCCGCCCGTATTGGCGGCCGGCTCCTGCTTGGCGGGTTCTTGCTTAGCCGGCTCTTGCTTGGCCGGTGACGAGGTCGACGGCGGAGGTGTGGTCTGGCAGCCTGCCAGCAGGGCGACGACCGATGCGATCGCCAAAACTTTCGTGCTTCCTCTACTCAAGATTTTCATGGCGTACAATCCTCCTCTAATCATGTAACCGCTTACTTCAATCATAGAGGAATCCCCCCGGCCTGAATATCCGAGAGGATTACGATTATATCCATAAGTTTCATCCAACTTTACGAATGATTCCTATCGCGGAATTCCGTTGGGGATAAGCCGAAGTGCTTCTTGAACAGGTTGGAAAAATATTTATATTCCTTATAGCCTACGGAATGGGCGACCGTTGCGACCAGCTCCGGCGTCTCTGCTAGCAGCTTCTTCGCTTTGCCCAGCCGCACCTCGTTCACATATTCATGAAACGTCCTGCCTGTCTCCTGCTTGAAGATCGAGCTGAAATAATTCGGCGTCACCTTCAGCATCTCGGCAATATCGCAAGACTTCAGCTCCTCGGCATAATGCACGTCGATGTAGGCCCGGACCCTGGCTATCAGCCACCGATGGCGGCCGGAATGGGCCTGCTTCAGCAGCTCGGCTGTTCGGGAAAGCGCTCTTAAGAACAGATGCTCCATGGCTGCAAGGGAATCGTAAACGGTCAAATCGGCCGTCTTCAGCTTCGGCAGTTGCCCGCACAGCTTCTTGAGGCCGGACATGTCCCGCAGCCTTCGTTCCAGCATCGTATACATTTCGCTGCATACCTCGTACGCGTCGACGACGGAGCAGCGATGAGCTCGAAAATGCGCAAACAACTCCTCCGCCGCTTGCCGGACCTCCTGCTCCCGGTGCTGGAACAACGCTTCCAGGAGCCGCTGCTCCAGCTCTTTCGGATAGTCCTCAGGTCTCGGCTCCGTATCCATCGCTCTTTCCCGCGCGGACAATGTCTGCAGCAGCCGGTCCGCCGCGTGCTTCAGCTCCGGCAGCGTATACGCCCCCCCGGCTTCGAACCAGCTCAGCTGGATGTCCGGCCGCAGCCGCTCCGCCGCGCGATCCATCAGGCTCCGCAGCTGCTCCGGTACGACAGACAGATCTCCTCCGGCGCCGGTGACGACGGTTAAGAGCCGGTTCGGCTGCAGAAACAGCGATACAGCCGGTTGTCCTGCCTGCCGGAACACATCGTCCAGCGTCAGCTTCCACCTGTGCCGGATCGCGTTCGGACCGCCCACTGCATGCGATTCCTCGAACCGGTAATAGTCCGGAATATAGCTGAGAACGATCCGGCACGACGTGCCTGTCCCCGCCTCATCGAATGATTTTGCGGCGTCCTTGACTTCGGTATGCTCGACTAACTCACCGGCAAGATACCGGTAAACGGCCTCCAGCTTGCGCTCCGTCTGCGTTTGCAGCTCCTCGTTGCGTTCGGCGATAAGCCTGCGGAGCAGCCCGATCAGCTCGTCAGCATCGACCGGCTTCAGCAAGTAATCTTTAACGCCGAATTGCAAAGCTTTCTTCACATAGGCGAACTCTTCATACCCGCTGAGCATGACGATCTTGCCGGCAAACCGTCTGGACGACAGCCGCTCGGCAAGCTCCAGTCCGTCCATCCGGGGCATCCGTACGTCGGTGACAATCACATCGGCCCCGTTCTGTTCCATCATCTGCAGCGCCTGCTCCCCGTCATACGCTTCGCCGACGACCTCGGCCCCCATCTCCGTCCAAGGAATCGTCAGCCTCAGTCCCGCACATATTCTCGGTTCGTCATCCACGATCAGCACTTTGGCTCTCATCTGGAACCCCCAACCTTCCCGTATACGATTGGATTGCCGCTTCCGAACGCAGCAGCGGCATGGTGATTCGAACGCAGTTGGATTCTCCGGGGATGCTGTGAAAGCTGAGACCGCAGCCTTCGCCGAAGAGCAGGCTGAGCCTTCCCTGAATATTGCACAAGGCGAACCCGCCGTCGGACGAGCCCGCTGCATAATGCTGCATCTGCTCCGGCCGGAAACCTCTTCCCGTATCCTCCACATCGATATGCAGGCACATCCGCTCGGACGAACAACGGATGCGGATGAATCCCGTTCCCGTCCAATCCGGAAAGCCATGGATGATGCTGTTCTCCACCAACGGCTGAATAAGCTTCTTCGGCACCAAAACATCTTGCAGCGATTCGTCGTCCGTTATCTCGTACAGCAGGTTAAAGCGGACGCGGCTCTTCTGCAGAATGAGATAATTTCGCGCATAATCGAGCTCCTGCCGGAGCGGGATGTACGTCTTCCCCTGGCTGAGACTGATTCTGAAAAATTTGGACAACGCCACGATCAAGGTGCTCGTTTCGAAGGCGTTCTCGATGCGGGCCGTCCAGTGGATCGTGTCCAGCGTATTGTATAGAAAATGCGGATCGATCTGATTTTGCAGCGCCTTGAATTCGGCTTCCTTGTGCTGCAGCTCCAGCTTGTATTTCGTATCGATCAGCCGCTGGATCGTACGTACCATTTTATTGAACCGGAGGCTTAGCCGTCCGATCTCGTCATGGCTCAGTACGGGCGCCTGCGTATCGAAATTCCCCTGCTCCACCCGGATCGTCGACTCCGTCAAGGCGATAATCGGGCGCATGATGAACCAATAAAACCCGGCGAACGCCACGATGCCCATCATAACGGAGAAAATGATCATGCCCTTCATCGCCGTTCGAATGCTGTCCAAATGACTTATAATTTCAGCTTCATCGATACGGGCTACGACGTACCAGCTCGTATGCGGAATACTGCGGGCGATGATAACCGAGCCATCGGCTTCGTTCGCATATGAAATCAACTGTGTGCCCCTGCTCATGTCCTTCAGCAGCTGCGGCTCCGCCACGACGTCTCCGATCCGTGCATGGTCTTGATGCAGCATCATATGCCCTTTGTCATCGACCATGAACACGGAGCCGGCGGTTTGGGCAAAGCCTTTGGAATGAATCAGCTCCAACAGCGCTTGCTCGTTGAGGCGGATCCGGACGAAGCCGATCGTTTCGTTAATTTCGTTAATGTCCTTGATTTGACGAAATAAGGAGATTACATATTGCTGGTCGCCGGTCCATAAATTCGTCACCGCGTACGGCATGCTCCAAACGAAATTCCCCTGCGCCTGCATCGCGCTTCGCACCCAATCGCTTTCGTCGCCTTGAACCTGCTCCCCAATGAGAAGCGGCGCATTGCCCCTGCTCCCTTCCAGCTGAATAGAGTGAATATACCCCTTCGAGGTCATCTGGAACGCGCTGAAGGCGTGAATGCTGTCCTGCAAGCGGAGATAGTCTTCCTGCCGCGCTGCGTCGTCGTCGTACGTAAAATAGCTGCGGAATTGAATATCGTAAATCATGTAAGAGGAGATGCTTTGCACGTGGTCCGCCATCGAAGCGACATTCTGCGAGATGCTGTCCAGCACTTTTGCGGCAGATTCGACAGCTTGGCTGCGTAGTATGTGATTGGATTGATATAGGACATAGGAGCCGAAGATGGAGGTTGGCAATGTCAGCACAAGTGTAAAAATAATAAACGATTTCCATTTCAGACTGAGATCTTTGAAACGATACGCTATGTTCATCGGTTGAAGACCCTTCCGATCATCGCCTGATCGTATTGTTCCTTCCTGATGGCGTCGAGCTGCGCTTGCAGCGCAGCGGCCACCTGAATCGGCGTCAAGCGTGTATCCGTCGTCATCTCGAACAAAGATTGGTTGACGAGGTCGGTAAGCTTCGTAGGCAGTACCGCATCGTATACCGGGGATATCGTCCTGGCATGGACCAGCTCGCTCATTTGTTTAAAAAGCGGCGTCACATCGGGCGGAACGTCGATGCTTGCCGGAACGAGCGTTTCGACCTGCAGCAGCTTCCGGTAGGTCGTTTCGTTATGAATCGACTGCAGCAGCATGATCGCCGCGGATCGCTTCTCCTCCGTCAAGTTGGCATTCAGAGCGATGCCCTGTCCCGTTACTCCGGAGATCTTGTCCATATCGCCCCGCCCGCCGCCGTCCCCTTCGCCGACTGCCGGGAATACGGCGAGTCCGAAGCTCTTGTCCTTCGGGTAACGCTCCGATATTTGGGGTAAGGCCCACGAACCGGATATGACCATGGCGCTTTCCCCTTGTACGAATCTATTGAGCTGCCCGGTATCGTCCAGTTTGTTCTTATCGTCGTTGAACGCATTCATCCGGTTTAACTCGTCGATGACTTGGATAGCGCTTACAAAATCAGGATCCGTAAATTTTCGTTTCCCTGACAAGACATCGGCAAGATAATCGTCCCCCGTAAATCGGCTGGCGATGGTGGACAAATACGACGATTGCAGCACCCATTTCCCTCTATTGCCCAAGGCGATCGGCACGATCCCCGCGTTCTTGATATCGCCGATCAGCCGTCTGAATTGATCGTAGGTTGCCGGAAATTGGTCGTAACCGAGCCTATGCAGCAGCTCCCGGTCATAATAGATGATGCTGGTGTAATTCGCAACGACCGGTATTGCATACTGCTTCCCGCCTACTTTGTAATCGTCCATGCTGCGCTCCGGGATCAGCTTGGCGCGGTACGCCTCCGCGATATCGTCGATCGGCTGCAGCGTCTGCCCCTCGACGAGCGGCTGAAGCTCCGCACCGGGCCAGACGACAAGCATATCGGGAAGCTCGCGGCCTGCTGCGGCGGCCTTTACTTTAATTTTGTATTCGTCGTGGGGAATCGCGGCTATTGAAATGCGGATGCCGGGATTTTGCCGTTCAAAGCTCCGAATCGTATCGATGATCGTTTTCTCCCACGCGCTGTTGTTTACCCACGTGCTCCATAGCCGAAGCTCTATCGCCGGCGGCGGCTCCCCTGGGGCGGACGCAGCGATGCCCGGCTCCTCCCTTACGCGAATCGAATCGACAATTCCCAGTAAAGCCAACGTGAACAATAGCGGGATGCTGATGAAAACGCCTTGAGCCAAATGTTTCGCCATGATGCCCCCACCCCTTCTCCGGTTGTGAAGCTGCCGCCGTTTCGAAGTGCCCTGTATCGATTTGTCTTCCGTTCCTGCAATGGTTATCCTATTATACATTTCCAAAATATCCCCGGGCAACCGTAATATACTTATCGGACAAGTTAAAGAGTCCTGCAGTTACAAGCCCCGTAAATCCTTGGTATAATAGTCCTCATAGATACTAGTGTATGAGAAAGGGGAACGTATCATGAATCGTGAACGAGGTTTGCAGGAGCTGGAACGGACGCGTATCGTCGTCATCGTCCGCGGCGTGGAGCCGGAATACATGGAGGGTCTTGCCGAAGCGTTGTATGCCGGGGGCATCCGTGTTATGGAGGTTACGCTCAACTCCCCCCGCGCTTTGGAGGCGATTACGATGCTTCGTGAGAAGCTGGGCGAGCGGATGTATATCGGCGCCGGCACCGTAATCGATGTGGAGGATGCGGAGAAAGCAGTGGATGCGGGGGCGTCGTTCCTCGTTACGCCGAATATGGAGGAGGACGTCATCCGGTTCGCCGTGTCGCGCGAAGTACCGATCTTCCCGGGGGCGATGACACCTACAGAAGTAGTCAAAGCCTGGAAGGCGGGGGCCTCGGCGGTGAAGCTGTTTCCGAGCGGCAGCTTGGGTTTAGGCTATATCAAGGAGCTGCAAGGTCCGCTCCCGCACATCCCGATGATCGCCGTCGGCGGTGTGAAGGAAGACAACATCCGCCAGTACATGGACATCGGCTGCTATGCGGTCGGCATCGGCGGCTCGCTCGTGCAGCCGGAACGCATTCGCGCAGGTCACCTTGACGAGATTACGGACAAGACGCGGCGTTTGCTGGCTGCGGCGCACGGTTAGGGCGGGGCGAGGCGTACCGCTAGGGCGAGGCGCGAGCCGGCGCTTGGGCGCGATGTGTTCCCGACGGGCGGTGTGCGGTGCGTTTCCGGCCGTTGGAGTGCCGAGCATTTCCGGCTGTTGGAGGGCTGTGCGTTTCTGGCGGGCGGAGTGCTGTGCATTTCTAGCAGGCGGAGGGCTGTGCATTTCTAGCAGGCGGAGGGCTGTGCGTTTCTGGCGGGCGGAGTGCGGTCTGTTCCCCTTTTTGCAGCAAATCAATGTGCGATTCTCCAGGAGCGCCCTCTACATGCCGAGAGATGAGAAATCCGTTAAAAAATTTATTAATCATTGACATCGATCCGCTTGGAACGTGGTCGATTTATATGAAAATTCGTTCAAATCCATAGCGATCCACTTAAAATGGGCCGGCAAATTACCGGTAACGAGCATTTGACCGAACAACAACAAACCAGCTTTCCCGCCGAAGCGGTAAGCTGGTCCCCTCTCTTATGTCAACAGCTCGCCTGAATCCGGTACACGCATTTGCTGCCGCCCTTGGCCAAGCATTCCGTCCGGTCCACCTCCGCCTGCAGCAGCTGACGGAACAGATCGAGCTCGCAGGCGCACGCCTGCTGATACGGGCCGGCCACTTGCGCGATCGGGCAATTGTGCTCGCACAGCTCGTATTGTCCCGGTGCGGTCTCCTGCAGCCGGACCATATAGCCGCCAGCGTTCTGAATATCGGCGAGCTCCTTCACCCGCTCCGGCAGCGATTTGCCGCGCATCCGTTCTTCATACCGCTGATAAAGCTTCGACTGCCGCTTCTCGAACAGGCGGCTCACGTCCTCCTCGTCGAGCTCCTCCAGCAGATCCAGCGCCAAGTGCTGATATTTCTTCGGAAACAGCTCATCGGCCGCCGCCGTCAGCGAGTACACATTCATGGGGCGCCCCATCGGCCTGCGAACGAGCCGCGGTTGAACGAGCCCGTCCCGCTCCATCACATGCATATGCCTGCGCACCGCCATCTCCGTAACCCCAAGCTCCTCCGCCAGGTCGGCGACGCTGCGCTCGCCATGCGTCTTGATCGACGTCAAAATGACGCTGCGTGTGGATTGTTCCGTTTCGTGCTCCATGAAGTCACCCGCTCTCTGTGTCTGATGCACTCATTGTACCTTATTCGCGGGCTTTCGTAAATTAGCAAACAAATATGTATGGAAAGTTTAGCCGCCCAGCTCTTTGTCCATAAACGTCTTCAGCTCGCTTACCACATCCGGCAGCAGCGCCGGCAGACGCTTTGTCAGCTCATGCAGGCCGCCGAGCTCGAGCGATACGTAATCTTGAACGAGCGGACGGCGCAGCTTGACGAGCTCGAGCAGAAGCCCGGCCGTTTCCTGCTTGAAGGCTCCTTCTCCGCGAAGAATGTCGATAATGTCCTCATAAGAGCTCGCATCCCGCAAAATAAACGCGTCGATCAGCAGCGAGCCGATATCCGTTACGCATTCGATCGCCAAATGCAGCGCCCGCTCCTGGGCCATGGCCAGGATAGCGTCGTCTTCCTTCCACTGCCGCGCAAGCTCGGCGCTGGCAGCCGCCAGCTTACCCATATAAGCGAATCTCGAATCGATCTGTTCCCGATTGATGAAATACATACCGTTATCTCCGTTTCCGTTTCTTCCACTTAGTCCAAACCAACATGCCAATAAAAGTCACAACGACAAGCACCAGCAATAAAAATACCTGCGAAATATATTCGTACTCCAGCTTCATTCGTGCACTCCATTCCTAATGATCAGCATGAGTCCCGTATCCGGGGAACCTCGCTTAGACGGACATTCTCTTCCACCAGGCAAGCAAAGCCCAGCGCCGCTGCTGTTTGCGGCTGTAGCCGGGCAGCGAGCGGTACAGGTCGCCGACCTCCCGGTATGCCGCCTTCGCATCCTCTTTGCGTCCCATCGCCTCATACAGCCGGCCAAGCCGGTAATAAGCTTCGCAGGACGACGAATGCAGCTGGCGGAATTCTCCCAGCAGACGCACAGCCTCTTCCGGATCGGCGGCCGCGACCGCTTCCGCCAGTCGCAAGTAGGGCTCGCCGTAACGCACTCTCGGATTCAGCTCCAGCGCCTTCTCCATGAGCCTTCGTCCCTGCTCCAGCTCACCGAGCTTCAGCTTGCACAGACCGAGCTCAAAATGAACGTCCGCGGACTGATCCATTATCGGCAGCACCTCGGTCAGCAGCCGCTCCGCTTCCGCATACCGCTTCTTCTCGATCCATATCCGGGCAAGCTCGATCTTCGAGGAGGTGTCGTGAGGACTTGCCCGCAGATGCCGGTGCAGCTGCTTCATCTTGCGGCCGAGACGCAGCGGCCTGGTCAAGCTCGGCGACAGACCGACAAAACGGCGGTCCAGAACATATACGATGACGAGCAGCACGAGCAGCGCAACGAACGGATTACCCAAGATGTACGTCAGAAATACGAACAGCAATATTTTACTCAACGCATGCAAGCTCCTCTCCCGAAACTGCGTTCACACGTTCTCCTTATTTTACCTGATTGAATGGCCGAAAGTACAGAACCGCGTTAGACTTTCCGGCTTCCGCCCGGTATAATCGAAGTAAATTGTACAAGATGGGGTCGTTCTAGCCATGACGGACAGCAAGCGCAGCAAGTGGGAAAAAATGAAAGCTATGGGCCGCAACCGGTACGTGCTCGTGTACGGGCTTCTGTTGTGGGGCGTCGTACTAACGATTGTGACATCAGTTCTTCAAGTGCTCTTATCCATGAATGTACAGGATGCCGAACCGCTGACGGTTACGTTCATCGCCGCAAGGTTTACGGTATTCGCCGTTTTCGGATTTTTCATTGCCAGCGCCCGTTGGTTGAGTATGGAGCGAAAGTACGGAGATGTTCGGCAGTAACCGACGGCTACGGCGCTTAGCGCCAGCTGAAAAAAGCGATCCACGAACCGCGTCGGCGCGGCGGGGATCGCTTTATTTTTGCGGAATCGGCTAGTGGCGGGAGTGCTCCTTCAGCTCTCCCTCCGTCGTCAAGAAGGCAACCTCGTCAACGGTTGAATTGCGTCCGGGCTGCAAGTACGGCATGAGGGCATGCCGAACGTCCGGCTGAGCCAAGACCTCTTCGGTGAAATCCTCTCTGGAGCCGAGCCCAAGCTCGCCGCGTCCATTGTCGAACATCTCCGCCGTCAAATCCACGTAAGCCTTGTGAAGGTTATTCTCGAACCAGTCCAGCGCCACGCTCGTATCCAGGGCGTAGACGGTTTCCAGCTCCGGCCTGCCGTCGTTCCACTTGAATACCGTGCGCAGCGGTTCTTCCCGGCCGGTCAGCCATACATCGATATCAACAAATTTCTCGTCGTTCCGCTCCTTCATGTCGATGAATTTCGCTTCGCGAATCGAGCTCATGGCGATTCCTCCCAACGTCAGCTTGGTTGAGAGTATACCCTGTTCTCGTCATCATTATGAACGGGATCGAGCGGTTCATCGGCTTGCTGGTCCGAGCGGGTGATAAACAATTTGCGAAAATCGACCCACCCGTGCGCATTGACCGTCACGCCTTTGACCGATTCATGAAACGCCGTCTGATGCGAATTGCGCAGCACGAACAGAAAGGCTCGCTCCTCCTTCAGACGTTCCTCGATACGGCGCAGCATCGCTTTGCGCTCGCCCTCGTCCGCCAGCGTCTGCAGCAGCCGGACGTCCGCTTCGACCGCACGACGCAGCTTCCGACCCATATGCGCGGCAACATAAGACGTCCGCTGCAGAAAAATGCCCAGCATCGTGAACGCCAACCCTTCCAGAACGACGCCGTAGTAGATCATATCCGCTTCCGCGATCCGCTGCGGCTTCTGCATCTCCTCCCGGCTGAGCGTATGCGTTTCCACCTTGATGCCCGCAAGCGCGCAGCGCTCGGCAATCCAGCCGATGTCGTCCGGATCTTTGCGGTATGAATACAGCCTGAGCGGCTCGCCTTCGTAACCGATTTCATCCAGCAGCGCTTTCGCTTTCTCCACATTCGTCTCGTAAGGCTTCGTAACCGTCGTATCGTCTTCATAAGTCAGGAAGCTGTACGCCGGACCGAGACGGTTCCCGCCCAGCTCCCGGACGAGTCCGTCCCTGTCGATGAGCAAATCGACCGCTTCGCGGAATTTGGCGTGACGCTGCGGTCCCGGTGCATCAAGATTGAACGTGAGGAGCGTGCAGCCGGGAACTTCATCTTCCCTCTGCTTCCAGCCGGGATCTTGCGATAACCGGTCCATCGGCTCGAAGAAGCCTTTGGCATCGCACACGCTCCGGACAATTACCGGATTTTTGCGCCAGGACGGCATCGCTTCCGGCAGCACCCACAGCTCCACCTGATCGAGATAAGGCCGCTCGCCGTAATACCCGTCAAATGCCCGCAAGCGGCATAAATATTCGTCATGGCATTCGATACGGAACGGTCCTGTGCCGATCGGCATGCGCGTGAACAGCCCTCCGTGCTCCCGGCATATTTCTTCGGGGACAATGGACGTGCAAGTCTCCGCCAAATGCTGCAGGAACAAATGGTTCGTGCCGTTCAGCTCGATGCGTACGGTCGTGCGATTCAGCACAACAATGTCCTTCACGCCGCTAAAGAGCCATATGTGGGTCGACTGGGCAGCCGGGCTCATCAAGCGCTGCAGCGTGAATTTCACGTCGTAAGCCGTCATTTCCCGGCCATGGTGGAAGAGCACATGCTTGCGCAAATAGAACGTCCATTCCGTTCTGTCCTCGTTCGCTTCCCAGTAATGGGCGAGCCGGGGCTCAATCGATCTCGTCCTCGTATTGAAGCTGACGAGCGTATCGAACACATGATCAATGACATGCGCATCGTTCGAAAAGAAGGCATGAATCGGATCGAGCGTCTGGATCGGCCGAAACACCGGAAACCGCAGCGAATCGAGGCGCCGCTCCTCCTTCTCCTCCGCTTTATAGCCAAAATAGCTGAACAGCCATTCCACGAACGATTCCTTCAGCGGATAGCGGTCGCCATAACGGTTGATAAGCTCCATCGCCGATTTGAAGTCGCCCTTTTGGGCAAGCTCCACGGCTTGCCGGGAAATTAACTCCGCCGCCGGCACAAGAAAGGTCATGCTGGAAGCGTTGCCGCGGCCGCGCCCCGGCTCCCAGACGAGCCAAGCGAGCTCGGACATTTTCTTCAGCAGCAGCTTGACGTTGCGGGTCGTGCAGAACAGGACGGCGGCCAGTTCTTCCAGCGTCACTCTCTGCGGCTCGCCTTCGGCGGCGTGTACGTACGCCGTGCGCAGCTGTAAGTAATAGTTCGTCAATTGCACGGGGCCAGCCCCTCCTTGTCCTCGTCAAATTGTATCGCATAAAAGGGGAAATTGTTATAAGCAATTATACACTTTTTGTTCCCCTTAAACCATCTATAATGAGATCAACAGAGAGAAAATTTTCCATCTTGGAGGGGAGCTATATGAACATGCTGGACTATTATCATATGGAGAAAATGTATGAGTTCGCCAAGAGAGAGCGTTCGAAAGCGGCGAATGAATTTTGGAAGAGAGCGGCGGCGGAAAAGCTGGAAGAAAACGGCGCTCAGACCGGAGCTATAGCAGCGGGAACAAAAGAAGTGAACGTCAAGTAGAACTTGACGTTCACTTCTTTTGTGGCTCGCGCCGGCGAAGGCGGCCTCGGACCGCAAACTCGAGGAGAAGGGCCAAGCCGATACCTGCGGCATCAACGGCAACGTCGATCGCATGTCCCGTCCGGTTCGGAACGAACGATTGATGCCATTCGTCCGAGCCTGCATACAAGAGACTTATCGCTGCGGCGATAACGAAACGGTATCGTTGTATACCTGTTATGGAAGAACTGTATAATACGCGCAGCCATAACCAGGCGAGCACTGCATATTCGGCCAAATGGCCGCCCTTGCGAACGAAAAACTCGGCCATGTCGTACGGCCTCTTATACGTAACCGGCTGTCCCCCGTAGGAGAACTCAATCTGCGGCAACCATCGCGACAGCATCGCCGATTCGATCATCGCCGCCAGCTGCGGCCTCATATCTTGCTCGCTGTACGTCTGCGAGGATTTGTAGTAGATGAACGCCATCCATAGCAGCGCAGCTGCAAGCCACAGGATGATGGCGATTTTGCGATGTCGTTGTCGGTCTGACATGAAGTTCAGTCTTCCTCCGGCTCGTAACGATCTGTGATTGGCTTCTGCTTGCGCATACTGGCCAGCGCAAACAAATCGAAAGCGGCGACGTTTACGAAGGCGATTCCATAAAACGCATAGCCCAAATTACGCTGCAGCGTGTCTGGCGCCTGCCCTGACCACCATAGGGATGCACCGGCAAAAATGGCGGCGTTCAGCAGTGTCGACCATAAGAACGACCGCCCCAGCCGCTCCGTGCGGCGCATCATAACAATCCCCAACGCCATTGTGAGGATAAATCCGATTCCTACAAAGCTCCAATAAAGAATACTGCCTGACACGAATCTGTCACTCCGATCTGCTGCCTTTTCATTTTCTTAGGTTAGCATGATCGTCGGTGCGGCACAACTGCGGCAGCGGGGCCTATTCGAACGTTTTGCGAATTTTCGCCTGCACGTCGGCCGGATACCTATCCCATAGCAGATCCAGGTCGGACTCGAGCGTGTCGGTATTGACAAAATGCGCCAGTGCGGCACAGATACCGCCCATAAAGATGAGAAACGCACCAGTCAGAAGCACGAAAGCAGCCATAGCCATCGTTGATTTCCCCTTCCACCGTGTTATGCGTTGCAATTTTGACATTTGTTTGAAGCTTATGCGGGTTAGCGGGCCGGCATGACTTTGGTGGAAGGATGAATGCGGAAATGGGGGTGCGGTGTTGTGGAGTGTAGCTATTAATCGTAAGAGGGCATAAGGAGCTCGAATATACAGCTGTGGCTGGCGGAAAAGATCTATGGAGTTTTGTGGAGAGACAGCTTGCTTGCTGGATTATGTGCTGCGACCGATTGGATGTTGGTTGGCAGGTGGTGGGTGGCGGTTGGTGGCTGGCGGTTGGCCAACTACAAAGCCGCGACTTGCTCGCTGTTAGTTGTCGACTAAATAAATCCTGCAGACGGTATGCCGCCTGAGACATCCCTGCACAGTACTGCCTAACGTATATCGAGCCCTTTCGTGCCCTATTAATTAATCCGGCTTGCTGCCTCTCGGATGTTGGAATATAATGGGATATATAGGTCGTGAAGAACACGCCTCTCTTAACCTGCTTGATGCGGGTCAAAGGGAGGCGTGTTTCATTTTTAAGATGGAGGCACAAAAACATGGAACGAGAGTACCAACAGTGGCTCGACTTACATCGCAGAGCTCGAAAGGGTGAACGCTTGCGCCGTTTAGAGGAAGGGCATAACCATGCGGAGCAGCTGCTGGTCCGGCAGGTATGGTGGCCGGCTGTTCAAAGCTTTGAGCACCTGCATCCCGAATACGAGGTGGTTGATTTTCGAAACGGCAGTCGGTTCCTGGACTTTGCTTACGTACGGCCGATGTTCAAGCTGGACATCGAGGTCGAAGGCTATGGCCCGCACGCAAGAGATATCAGTCGACGGCAATTTTCAGATCAAGCAATGCGTCATAATCATCTCACCATTGATGGCTGGCGGATCATCAGGTTTACCTATGACGATATCACGGAGCGCCCCAGATTGTGCCAGCAGTTGTTGCAGCAGATGCTGTGGCGTTGGGTCGGTGAAGGCGAAAGTTTGGAGGAGGCTACGTTTATTGAACGTGAAGTGATTCGGTTCGCTATGCGCAGCAAGCTGCCGATCACGCCGAATGAAGTTTGCCGACACCTGGGGATGGAGGGCAAATACGTACGGAAGCTGCTGCAGGGACTTGTCCAAAAGCAGTGGATGCGGCCGGCTAGGGGTCTGTCAAGATCTTTGTGTAAACTCATTTAAAAAAGCTTTCTCCCCGAGGGGAGAAA
>NZ_JBHLWN010000092.1:0-3005 GCF_042432825.1 Paenibacillus chartarius
TTGTACAAAATGAAAAGAGGCTGCCCTCAGTCATCTACGATGACTTTTGGGACAGCCTCATATCCTGCGCAATATTATATGAAACCTGCTCCCCGCGCAGCGTTTGTTCCGTAGCCGTCAAATAAAACCACAAATTCATGACTTCCCCGACATTCAGAGGAGGCTTCTCTCCGTCCAAGAAAGGCTTTATCGCGTCCGTAAACAGCTCCGTAATATTCATGCTTACACCCCCGGTTGAAGATTAGGATGCACCTGACATGACTAGTTTATGAAAAATATGTTCCCGCCAGCTTCTCGGCGGTTCTTGTGGGCAAGAGCCTGCGTCGTCAAAGTCGGGTTGGCCCCGCCGATACCGTTCACATGAACGCTGTTATCGGCAATATATAGACGCTTGACCTGATAAGCTTCCCCCTGCTCATCGACGACCGCTCCCAACCTCATAGTTCCCTCCATATGAATCATCAGCGCGGCGGGCCAATCCGTGCGGAGCACCTTCCTGGCGCCGGCCTTTCGCAAGATGTCGATAGCGATTTTGACTAGCTCGGTTCGGTTTCTTTCTCCACGTTGCCCGGGAATGTAGCTGATCAAAGGGACGGGTCCATGCTCATCCCGATCGGCCGGATCCACAGAGACCCCGTTCCGGTAATCCACTTCATCATCCGCGAAAATAGCAATGCTCAACGTCCTACGATAATTTTCCATCCAATGCTGCAGCTCTGCCCCTGCGGTACGCCCCTGTTCATATCCCTTCATTGCTGCAAAGTACGGATTCATAAAGCTGAACCCGGCTTGGCTGCTGCCAAAACTTAAGGAGGCGTGAAGACCCGGGCTTAAACCGGTTACGATGATGGAGCCCAGACCGGGATAGTCCAGCCTGCCTCCCGAAGTATGGCCCACATAAGGAGGAACCTCCGCGCTGCCCAGAATGGACATCAGCTCCTTCTCGTCAAATATGCCCATCACCCAGTCCATATAATGGTTGACCAAGCCACGGCCTACCCATGGATGATGGGGCAAGCCCGAGTTGAGCCACAGCCTTGGACTTTCCACCGCCCCGGCAGCCATTACGATAGCCCCGGCTCTCAGCTCCTCCGTTTCCCCTGTCCATGTATCGCGGACACGAACGCCTACCGCTCGAAGTCCCTCCGTTCGATGCGGCTCTGTCAAAATTTTGATTGCGAAGGTATTCGGTCTGATCGTAACGCGCCCCGTTCGCAATGCAAGCGGAATGTAGCTGACATTCGTCGAGCGCTTTGCCACTTTATCGACCGAAGGTCCGTGCGGACACCCGTTGATACAATGGCCGGCCAATGTACAGCCCTGCATCCACGATAGCTGCTCCAGCGAATAGTCGGGATTCATGAGGTTCGGATTTGGGGAAAGTATAGCGTTCGGCTGCGGGCGGTAGCCTGGAACCGTTACGTCAAGGGTGGGAATCAGCTGCCAACCGGCCTTCTTCGCTCCATAGAAGAAAAGCTCCTCCTTAGCGGTCATAGGTGAAAATGCTACCGGCAGAGTCGCCTCCACCTTCTCGTAATACGGGATTAGTTCACGATAGGGAATCGGCCAAATCGAATCGATGGATGCCGGGAACGCGCGGGGGGAATTCGCTAAATAAGATTGTGTCGTACCGCCTATTCCGGAATTTTGCCATACGAAACCGCGCTGCTTCATCTTCCGAAACCAAGGAGCGCGGCTTCGGTCCGCAGGGCCCCAGCGGAGCTTGCCCGTGATGAGGTCATTCATGTCATTCTCAAGCTTGGAATAGTGCTCTTTAAGCAAATGGATATGTAAATCTTTCGGGTTCGAACTGCTTTGCGGCCCACGCTCGAGGTTAGGTTCAGGCCACCTTGTATTCCCATACCACGGCCCGGCTTCAAGCACGAGCACCCGCAGCCCTCTCTCCCCAAGCTCTTTGGCGATAACGGCACCTCCGCCGCCGGAGCCGATTACGATAACATCCGGATCTGTCATTCGGCTATCCCCCTACCAGGAGTTATTAGTATTCCACGCAAGTCGCGGTATCCGAATGAAGGGCCGGGATAGCCGACTAGCTCCCATACCGGCGGAGCCAATTCAAGCTCCCGGTATGCTGGAGGCAAGAGTCGGGTCGAGCCATATCCGAACCATTCCGAATACATACCGAATACTGTCAATTGCACAAAGGAATCGATCATCGTTTGAATCATGGCGGGGTTGTTACGGTAAGGTGGCGGCAATGAATAGAGTGGCAGGTCAAGCGCATCCAGCAATGCAAGCGTGTAGAGCCGATCGGTGCCCCACAGACCGGCAAATAGGCAATCGCTTTGGAATGGGGTTACATATCGCGGCGGTGAGCGGACTAGACCACTTTCGCATAACCGCCCCGCCCCCCTGTCCAGCAACTGCGCCGTGGCCCACGACAAAGGGGGTGGCGCAGACTTTGCATCCGAGGGTATGAATTGGGACTGGTCGAGAACCGCGATCAAGTACTGATCAATCTGATAGTAGTTTGCACCTGCGGCCACTACCGAGGAATGAGAAAGAAGCGTTGGAGGCATGATGGCCTCTACCAACGCTTGAAACGTCGTTCTTATGTAAACATACACGTCACCGTAACTTGGGCCAATTGGGGCTATATTCTTCATGCAACACTCACCACCCAATAAGTTATATTGAGCAATGAAGCTTCCTATTCCATAAACAAGACAGCCTCAGCTGATGAATTTTGTCATCGGCTGAGGCTGTCTTGTTGTTGCGGCTGCTTGGCGGCGTCCTACTCTCCCAAGACCCTGCGGTCTAAGTACCATCGGCGCTGGAAGGCTTAACGGCCGTGTTCGGGATGGGTACGCGTGGTTCCCTTCCGCCATTACCGCCAAACGGCTTGCTATTCAGGTGTGCGTTGCACCCTGAAAACTAGATACGAAACAGTTTGCGTAGAATTTGCTGGTTGGTCTTGCCGGGATCCCCGCAAAGTATTCGGAATTCGCTTCGTCAGCTTCTTCTTCACTTTGTGGGGGTAATTT
>NZ_JBHLWN010000005.1:0-8415 GCF_042432825.1 Paenibacillus chartarius
TTCCTTCGGGGTTCGCGTTCCAGGCATCTTAAATGACTGCCCACGCTAGCTTGACACTGACTTTCCTCCATCCGTATTTGACGGGCGGAGGCTTTTTTTTCTATAATAACAACAACATCGAAATAACGTGAAAATGCAACGACGGAGAAGAGTACGCAGAAGCCTCTCGACAGGGAGGGCGCGCCGGAGATTGAGAGCGGGCCCCGAGAACGAGCTGCCGAAGTTCGCTCCCGAGCAGATGCTTGAACAGGCGGCCGGTTGATTGAAGCGCCGCGTCAGTAGAGCATTCCGGACGAATCTAAGGTCCGTTATCGGCAACGAAGATGAACGTACGTCCATCCTGTTTGGGAAGGCGGCGTTCGACAAGGGTGGTACCGCGGCTCTCTCGCCCCTTAGGGGACGAGAGGGCTTTTTTGCGCTTGCGGGAGTGAAATGGTGAAGGTTGAAATCAGTTGGGAGGTAAACGAAATGAAAGAACGTTTAGAGGCGCTGAAAGTCGAGGCGCTCGGTGAACTGGCTGCTGTCGGCAGCCAGCAGGAGCTGAACGAGCTTCGGATCAAGTATTTGGGCAAGAAGGGACCGCTCACGGAAATATTGCGCGGCATGGGGGCGCTCAGCGCGGAGGAGCGGCCGATCATCGGTCAGGTGGCGAACGAGGTGCGGGCCGCGATCGAAGCGGTTATCGATGAGAAGCAGGCCGCTTATACGGCGGCGGAGACGGAGCTGCGGCTGCGGGCGGAGACGATCGACGTGACGCTGCCGGGCCGTCCGGCGCCGGTCGGTGCCGTGCATCCGCTCAACAAGGTCATTCAGGAGATCGAGGACGTGTTTCTCGGCATGGGCTTCACGATCGAGGAAGGGCCGGAGGTCGAGACGGATTACTACAACTTCGAGGCGCTCAACCTGCCGAAGGATCACCCTGCGCGGGATATGCAGGATTCGTTTTACATTACCGATGAAATCTTGATGCGCACCCAGACGTCGCCGATGCAGCCGCGTATGATGGAGCGCCTGAAGGGCGCCGTGCCGGTCAAATTCATTTCGCCGGGCAAGGTGTACCGCCGCGACGACGACGATGCGACGCATTCGCATCAATTTACCCAGATCGAAGGGCTTGTTATCGACAAAGGCATCCGCATGAGCGACTTGAAGGGAACGCTGCTGCAGTTCGTGCGCGAGCTGTTCGGCGCGAAGACGGAAATTCGCCTGCGGCCGAGCTTCTTCCCGTTCACGGAGCCGAGCGTCGAGGTGGACGTGAGCTGCTTCATGTGCGGCGGCGAAGGCTGCCGTCTGTGCAAGCACACGGGCTGGATCGAAATTCTCGGCGCCGGCATGGTGCACCCGCGCGTGCTGGAGATGTCCGGCTACGATCCGGAGAAGGTCAGCGGCTTCGCGTTCGGCATGGGGCCGGAGCGGATTGCGATGCTGAAGTACGGCGTTGACGATATCAGGCATTTCTATAACAACGATCTCCGCTTCCTGCGGCAGTTCGCACATCTGTAAAGGAGGCTGGATGCGATGAAAGTTTCATATCAATGGCTTAATGAGTACGTAGATACAACGGGCTGCTCTGCCGATGAGCTGGCGGAGCGGATGCCGCGCGCCGGGGTTGAGGTCGACGGCGTCGAGTCTCGTAACAAGGGCGTCAGTAACACTGTCGTCGGTTACGTGAAGTCGCGCGAGAAGCATCCCGATGCCGACAAGCTGAGCGTCTGTATCGTCGACGTCGGGACAGGCGAAGACCTGCAAATCGTATGCGGAGCGAAAAATGTCGCCGCCGGCCAGAAGGTGCCCGTGGCGATGGTTGGAGCGAAGCTGCCGGGTGATTTGGCGATCAAGCGAGCGAAGCTGCGCGGCGTCGAGTCGCAGGGGATGATTTGCTCGGCGAAGGAGCTGGGATTGAACGACAAGCTGCTGCCGAAGGAAATTCAGGAAGGCATTCTGGTGCTGCCTGAGGAAACTCAAGTCGGCGCTTCGATTCTCGACGTGCTCGGGATTTCGGACGAAGTGCTGGAGCTTGATTTGACGCCGAACCGTTCGGATTGCTTGAGCATGATCGGGGTTGCGCATGAGGTTGGCGCGATTCTGGGCCGCGAGGTGCGGCTGCCGGATTTGTCCACGGGTATCGGCGGTGCCGGCTCGGTGAAGGCGTCCGATCGGATTTCGGTGCGGATTGAAGCGAAGGAGGACTGCACGCATTATGCTGCGCGTTTGATCGAGGGCGTAAGGGTCGGACCTTCTCCTCTGTGGATGCAGAATCGGTTGATGGCGGCGGGGATTCGCCCGATCAGCAACATCGTCGACATAACCAACTATGTGATGCTCGAGTTCGGACAGCCGCTGCACGCTTTCGATGCGGATACTTTGGACGGGGGCCGCGTTGTGGTTCGGCGTGCGGTTGATGGCGAAGTGTTGGAAACGCTGGACGGCGTTACGCGCAAGCTGGAGCCGCACATGCTGCTCATTACGGACGGTGTGAAGCCGGTCGGCCTGGCAGGCGTCATGGGCGGGCTGAATTCCGAAGTGACGGAAGGAACGACCCGGATTCTTCTGGAGTCGGCTAAATTCGCCGGCCGCTCCGTGCGCAAGACGTCGCGCCAGCTCGGCCTGCGCTCGGAAGCGAGCTTGCGGTTCGAGAAGGAAGTGAATCCGGAGGCGGTCATTCCGGCGCTGAACCGTGCGGCATCGCTGATCGCACAGTATGCGTCCGGCGTCGTAGCGGAAGGGATCGTCGAGGAGCGGATCGGCGGCCACGAGCCGGTGCAGCTGACGCTGGATGTTGCTCGTGTGAACGGATATTTGGGTACGTCGCTCAGTCTCGGTGATGTGCAGGGAATTATTGAGCGCTTGGGCTTCGCTTATCAGCCTGTTGGCGATTCCGCGCTTTTGGTTACTGTGCCGAGCCGCCGCGGCGATATTACTCGGGTCGTCGATTTGATCGAGGAAGTGGCGCGTCTGTACGGGTACGATCATATTCCGACTACGCTGATGAGCGGAGAGACGACGCCGGGCTCGCTGAAGAAGGAGCAGCGCATCCGCCGTTTGCTGCGGAGCCTGCTGACCGGCGCGGGATTGCACGAGGCGATTACGTATTCGTTCACGCATCCGTCGCAGAAGGAGCGGTTCCCGGGACTGTACGCCGGCACCCGCACGGTATCTTTGGCGATGCCGATGAGCGAGGAGCGCAGCGAGCTGCGCACTTCGCTGATACCTCATCTGATGGATGTGGCCGTATACAACCGCAACCGGACCAACGAGGATGTGGCGCTGTTCGAGATCGCCAAGGCGTACTCGACGGACGAGGAGCGGCTGACGAAGCAGCCGGTGGAGACGCCGCTGCTGGCGGTGCTGCTTACCGGTTCGCGGGGACCTGCCAGCTGGAACGGGAAGCCGGGCAAGGTCGATTTTTACGATGCGAAGGGGCTTCTGGAGCGTGTAGCCGGCGTGCTTGGTTTCGAGCTGGTGCTGGAGGCTTCCGAGGCGCCTGGGCTGCACCCGGGCCGGACGGCGAATGTTTATGGTTTAGGTGTGGGCGGTTCGGAGCGCCTGCTGCTCGGGCGCATCGGTCAGCTGCATCCTGCGCTGCAGCAGCAGGCGGATCTCGACGATACGTATGTATTCGAAGTGGAGCTGCCGAAGCTCGTGGAGCTGGCTGACGACCGTTTGGAGGTCCGTTCGCTGCCGCGCTTCCCGGCAATCACCCGCGACATGGCTGTCGTTGTCGACCGCGGTGTGGCTGTCGGCGGCATGACTGAGCTCGCTCGCAAGACGGCGGGAGCGCTGCTGGAGTCGATTCAGGTGTTCGATGTATATACGGGCGACCGGATCGGCG
This sequence comes from Paenibacillus chartarius, assembly GCF_042432825.1. Taxonomy (NCBI): domain Bacteria; kingdom Bacillati; phylum Bacillota; class Bacilli; order Caryophanales; family Paenibacillaceae; genus Paenibacillus; species Paenibacillus chartarius. The sequence goes on from NZ_JBHLWN010000005.1 coordinate 3,833, forward strand.
CGGACAAGAAAAGCGTGGCGATTTCGCTCGTTTACCGTCACACGGAGCGGACGCTGCAGGATGAGGAAGTGACCGCTTTGCACGCCGAGGTTGTCAAGGCGCTCGAGGAAAATTATGGAGCGGAGCTTCGCAAGTAGAAAGTCGCTTTAGGAGCAGGAGAAAAGGCCGTTCGTATCGAATGTAACGATGATACGAACGGCCTTTTTGGCGTTGCGAGGAGGAAAATGCCGTGAGCTTGGTTCCGGATGAAAAAACGAGAATAACCGTAGAGATTTACGGCAGCCAATATAAATTGCTGGCCACGACGACCCCGGCTTATGTTCGCCGGGTCGCGGTCCAGGTTGACGAACAAATGAAGCGAATTGCCCGCAATTACCCGCGCCTCGACGGGGTACGGATTGCGGTGCTCGCCGCCGTAAATATGGCCGATGAGCAGCTGAAGATGCAGCAGGAGCTGGAGGAACTGCAGCAGATGAAGCAGCAGTACGAGCAGCTTGCCGTGCTGCTGGAGCAGTCGCATGCCGAGACGCAGGCGGCGCAGGCCGAGGCGGAAGCGCTGCGGGAGCAGGTGCGGCAGGCCGCCGCCGAAGCGGAGCAGACCGCGGCTGCGCTGGCAGCGGCGCGAGCGGAAGCGGCGGCAGCGCTGGAGGCGCGGGAGCAGGCGGCCGCGGAAGCGGCGGAGCAGCGCCGGGAGCGCGAGGCGGCGGAGGCCGCAGCTGCGGCGGCGCAGCGTGAGGCGGAGCAGGCGCTGGCGGAGGCGATCGCGGCGGGCGAGCGCGAGCAGGCGGCGCAGGCGGAAGCCGCAGCGGCGCGAGCGGAAGCGGCGGCAGCGCTGGAGGCGCGGGAGCAGGCGGCCGCGGAAGCGGCGGAGCAGCGCCGGGAGCGCGAGGCGGCGGAGGCCACAGCTGCGGCGGCGCAGCGCGAGGCGGAGGCAGCAAAAGCTGAGGCGGAACAGGCGCTGACGGAAGCAATCGCGGCAGGCGAGCGTGAGCAGGCGGCGCAGGCGGAAGCCGCAGCGGCGCGAGCGGAAGCGGCGGCAGCGCTGGAGGCGCGGGAGCAGGCGGCCGCGGAAGCGGCGGAGCAGCGCCGGGAGCGCGAGGCGGCGGAGGCCGCAGCTGCGGAGGCGAAGCGCGAGGCGGAGGCAGCAAAAGCTGAGGCGGAACAGGCGCTGACGGAAGCCATCGCGGCAGGCGAGCGCGAGCAGACGGCGCAGGCGGAAGTCATAGCGGCGCGTACAGAGGCTGCGGAAGCGCAAGCTGCGCGGGAGCAGGCTATTGCGGAAGCAGCTGCGGCACGTGCTGAGGCTGCAGAGCAGCGCCGGGAGCGCGAGGCGGCCGAGGCCGCCTTGGCGGAGGCGAAGCGTGAAGCGGAGGCCGCGAAGGCTGAGGCGGAGCAGGCGCTGGCGGAGATGATTGCGGCGGGCGAGCGCGAGCAGGCGGCGCAGGCGGAAGCCGTGGCGGCGCGTACAGAGATTGCGGAAGCGCAAGCTGCACGGGAGCAGGCTATTGCGGAAGCAGCTGAGGCACGTGCGGATGCTGCGGAGCAGCGCCGTGAGCGCGAGGCGGCTGAAGCCGCAGCTGCGGCGGCGCAGCGTGAGGCGGAGCAGGCGCTGGCGGAGATGATCGCGGCGGGCGAGCGCGAGCAGGCGGCGCAGGCGGAAGCCGTGGCGGCGCGTACAGAGGCTGGGGAAGCGCAAGCTGCACGGGAGCAGGCTATAGTGGAAGCAGCTGCGGCACGTGCGGATGCTGCGGAGCAGCGCCGTGAGCGCGAGGCGGCTGAAGCCGCAACGGCGGAGGCGAAGCGTGAAGCGGAGGCCGCGAAGGCTGAGGCGGAGCAGGCGCTGACGGAAGCCATCGCGGCAGGCGAGCGCGAGCAGGCGGCGCAGGCGGAAGTCGTAGCGGCGCGTACAGAGGCTGCGGAAGCGCAAGCTGCGCGGGAGCAGGCTATTGCGGAAGCAGCTGCGGCGCGTGCCGAAGCGGCTGCAGCGCAAGCCTCACAAGAGAAGGCGCTGGTGGAGGCCAAAGCGGCAGGAGAGCTCGCCAAGGAGCTGCAGGAGCTGGCACAGCTGGTGGCGGAAGATCACGCGGAGCAGCTCGCCAAGCTGCAGCGCCGGTTGGCGGACGTACTCGCCGAAGAGGAGCAGGCCAAAACCGAGGCAAGCCGGTTGCAGGAGCTGCTCGAGCAGCTTCGTAAAGAAGCTCGGGACGCGGAAACCTCTTTGGAGCAAACGAAAGCCGAGAACGAGCGGATCTCTACCGAACTGGAAAACTTGCAGGCCGAAATAGACCGGTTGAGGGCAGATGCGGCACAAGCGAGAACCGAAGCGGAGCAGGCGATGCAAAATGCCGAGCAGGCTCAGTCCGAGCTCTCCGAAGTGCGCGCAGCTCTGCTGCAGGCACAAGACGACGCGGTACAAGCCGGTGCGGCCGGCGCGCAGGTGCGTGCCGAAGCGCAGCGGAGCGCCGAAGAGCAAGCTAAGAAACGCGAGCAGCTGCAGCGGGAGTACCAGCACGCCCTGCGGCAAATGGCGGAGCGTGACGCGCGGATTGCCGCGCTGCAGGCGGAGCTGGATGAAGCGCTCGCCCAGCAGTCGGAGTTGGCTGATGCGATAGCACGTCAGGAGAAAGCGGACAAGGGCGAAGAGGACGGCCAGCTGCAGTTCGACTTCATTGAGCAGCAGGAGCGTCTGCAGCGCGAATGGGAAGAGCGCAGCGCCGAATGGAGAGAAGAGGCAGAGCGCAGGTCCGCACACCTGGAGCAGGAGGTTACGCGCCTCCAATCGGAACTGGTTGCGCTCAAAGAAACGGCCGTTTCTTACGAGCCGGATAGCGCGCTAATGCATGAGCTTGAAACGCTTCGCCGCGAACATCAGGCGCTTCAGGAGGAGTATGCCAAGCTGCAGGTCGAATACAACGAATGGATTGAGCTCGCTTTGGACGAGCCTAAAGCATGACAGGGGCCTTTGCCGCCATGAACGGGTTGGACTGGGTCATTCTGGCCCTGATCCTGGGCGGGCTCGTGCTTGGCTACACCCGCGGCTTTGTAGGCCAGATCGTTTCGTTCGCGGGGCTGTTCGTCGCCTACATCATCGCTTATAAGTTTTACGACGACTTAGCCCCGACGATTCAGAAGACGATCGCATTGCCGTCGATGCAAACGTATCAGAAATACGAATTTTTCGCCAAGCATCTCAATCTGGAAATGTATTTTGTGAACGCAGTATCGTTTGCACTGCTGTTTTTCGGTGTCAAGCTGGGGCTGGTGGTGGCGGGGCATGCGCTTCATTTTATCGCCAAAGCCCCCGGCTTGAACTTGCTTAACCGTACCGCCGGTGCGCTGCTTGGCCTGACGGAGGCGCTGCTGCTCGTTGTTGTAGGAGTCAACGTGATGACGATCATACCGTCCGATCCTATCCAACTGCTGCTGCAGCATTCCTTGCTGTCTCCGTATGCGCTCGAGCACATGCCGGCCGTCGCGGACAAGCTGCGTCAGCTTTGGGAGAGCGGGGGGACGTAAACCTAAGCTCATTACGAGGCAATAGTTACATTCACAACATCGCGAAAATCGCTATATTGTAGCTAATGCCCGCAAGACCGCAGGAAACGCCCAAATAATGAAGCACCCTCGCCGCTGATCCGTTCAGCAACGAGGGTGCTTGGTTTTGTTTGAAAATTATCGGCATTACTCCACGATCAGCTTGGACACCATCGTCGTATGTCCTTGTCCGCATGGGATCATGCAGCGAATTTCATACGTACCGGCTTTATCCGGCGTGAACGTGTGCGTCTTTTTGTTTGTATCGACGGTAATTTTCAGATCGGCAATAGCTGCGTTATGCATGCCTTGCTTCGAGTCGAAAGTAATCGTAACCGGCTGCCCCTTTTTCACACGGTATTCCGCCTGATCAAACTTCCAGTTCGACGCTTCGATTTTCACTTGCTGAGCGTTCGGATCGGCAGCAGCGCTAGCCCCGGCGTCAGCCGCCGGCTTCTGTCCGCAAGCCGCAATCCCCATAGCGACAGCCACAATAAACAACAATGCGATAATCTTCTTCATATACCCGATCCCCCCGTAAAGGTGATGTTGTGCATGCATGTACAGTCCTTATCATAGCGCATCCGTTGTGAAAATGCAGTGACAAACTGTTGACAACCATTTGCAATTGCACGCAGACCACAAAGCTTAACGGAGGGTGCCGTCCGATATGGCACTGATTTGTTCTATGTGAAGGTAAAATTCCTGCTAACTGTGCTGTGTTTTTGGCTGTTGCATACAATGCACAGTACCGGGTACAGGAATACCCTAAAGTTTCAGGGGGGCCCTAACGACCCAGGACCGCCCAAGAAGGGCCGTCTTTTCGGCACCGAGGCGCCCCAACAGCCCAAGACCGCCCAAGAAGGGCCGTCTTTTCGGCACCGAAGCGCCCCAACAGCCCAAGACCGCCCAAGAAGGGCTGTCTTTCCGTCACCGAGGCGCCCTAACGACCCAAGACCGCCCAAAAAGGGCCGTCTTTCCGGCGCTAAAGCGCCCCAACAGCCGAAGACCGCCCAAGAAGGGCCGTCTTTTCGGCACCGAGGCGCCCC
>NZ_JBHLWN010000093.1:0-16525 GCF_042432825.1 Paenibacillus chartarius
TTGTACAAAATGAAAAGAGGCTGCCCTCAGTCATCTACGATGACTTTTGGGACAGCCTCTTGACTTGTTCGTGAAAATTCTTGCATAATAGATGATAATGACCACAAATTGAGGTCTCACTCACTTCGACTGTTCATCAATGCCTAGCGCTGAACCGTTTAATCGCTTCCTCGGTCACCGGCGCGAAGAGATTAACCAGATTGCCGTCGGGATCGTGAAACAGCACAGCACGGTTCCCCCATGGCATCGTGGTTGGTTCCTTTACCCATTCGTCGACAAACGGCTTCAAGCGCTCGTATTCGGCATCGACATCGTGGACGCGGAACTCGAGGATGACAGTGTGATTGTTGGCCGCCATTGCGGAACCAGCGCCGAACAGTTGCACTGTCTGGGAGTGGCCGATCGCCAGGGTGCATGATGGCACAACGAATTCGGCAAAGACGGGCGCGGGGCGTTCCGCTGAAACACCCATGACTTTCTCATAGAACTTGACGAGACGATCCACGTCGTCGGTAATGATGCGTACAGAAGCAAAATGCATGTATTTCCCACTCCTTTATGTTACTTACTCCGATTATAAAAAAACGCTCCTGACAACAGTATGTCAGTAGCGTTTTTCATATTTTTTGGACTTGCTCCTGAATTCGACTTCGTAATGCCCCAGCACACGATATGGATGCCACTGCTGCGTTGCAGGCATCTTCTTGTCAGCAGATACATGTTTAGATTATGGGCTGGAGGAGAGATTGCTGCTGTTCATACGCACGAAATCATCGCAAAGTTTGAAATCGATTGGTTATGCACTCATATTAATGACAGTGCTCTCACTGTTCGTCGGTAGTCTCGACCAAACGATGCTTGTACCAGCGATCCCCACGGTATCTCCATAGAAAAACCGCTCCCCGAATGACCCACTCCAGCTGCATGGCGGCCCACACGCCCACTACGCCAAAATTCAAGGTAATGCCGAGAATATAACCGAGGATGACCCGGAACAGCCACATGCTCAGCATCGCCGAAACGGAGGTGAAGCGGGAATCCCCGGCGGCCCGAAGTGCACCCGGCAGCAGGAAGCTGGCCGGCCAGAGCGGAATTTGGACAATCGTATTAATCAGCGTAAGGAGAAAAAGCACCTGCATGATCTCGCCCGGCGGATGAAACAAGCCGACCAGCGGACGATAGAAAGGGATAAGCAAGAGCCCCGTTGCAAGCAAGGAGCCGGATGCTAGCCACATGAACGTTCTCGTAAATTTGCGGGCATCCTGAATATTTCGGCTGCCGATGCATTGACCGACGACCGTGACGAGCGCAGTCGATAACGCGATGGCGGGAACCTGCAAAATCATCGCCAGAACGCCGCCGATCGCGTTCGCTGCAATCGCATAGGTGCCCAAGCTGACGATGTAGATTTGGGTCAGCATTTTGCCCCCGTTGAAGAATACTTGCTCCGCGGCGAAAGGCAGTCCGATGTACAAGATTTTCTTAAGCATGGAGAAATTCCAGTGCACGAAGTCTTTCAGCCGCAGCCGCAGGCTAGCGTCCATGCGCAATATGTAATACAAGGCGCAAGCCGCCGCCAAGTAACGGGATATATTAACGGCGATAGTGAGGCCCAGAACGCCCATGTCCAAGATGTTGAGGAAGAGCACGTTCAACAGCACGTTGGTGACGTTCAGAATTAAGGACAAGCCGAGTGTCACCCTCGTCCTGCCGATTCCCCGCAGCGCACCGCTGATCGCCTCCTTGAACGCGATGCCGAGGAAGGACAGCCCGCTCCCGACGAGGTAGGTGCCGGCCAGCGAGAACACCTCCGGCTCCGCCGATCCGAACAGAAGCTTCAATAACGGATGGTAGAAGACGAGGACGATCAAGCTAAGCGCCGCCGCCGCCAAAGTCACGGCGGACACCGACGCGGCCGCTGCCTTGGACACCATCCGGTCGTTTCCGCCGCCCTTATACTGCGCAACGACGACCGTACCGCCCGTCGCCAAGGCGACGAAAATTTGGACCAGCAAAATATTCAGAGAATCGACCATGCTGACGGCGCTGATCGCCGCAACACCCGACGAGCTGATCATGGCGGTATTGACAAGGCTTAATCCGAACAGGAAGGCCTGGTCAATCAGAATCGGAACAAACAGCGCGATGACTTGACGGTAATCGATCGATTCCCCCGTTAAATATTTGTTGAGTACAGCATGACTGCGAGATCGAAGCGTCTGGGGAAGCATATGAGGTCACGTCCTATCTGATGTTGATAATAATGTCTGTGTCTGTATCCTCTTATCCAACTTTACCATACAACGGGGAATCGGTGTCTACCAAAATGAGGCATAAATCATACGTCTCGAAAATCAGCCTCTTTTTATCGAATTTAGAAGGATTCATAAATTTGTAAAACGAACATCATTACAAAAAGCAAAAACAACAAAAGGAGCACATTAGTATGAGCACAAATTATCTTCAGGAAATATATTTTCGAAGGAATAAGCTGCTTGCCGTATTTTTTTGGATATTTGCGTTGGTTCCGGGGCTTTATCCTGCGCTCGGGGGAGATTTCGAGATACTTAAATCCTCAACGCTTTTGATGGCTGTTCTTGGGGGGATTATCACAATCCTTACCCTTTTCAAACGACTATCGCAAATTACGCCTTATCTGATCATTGTCATTTTCGTTGCATTCGATATTTTCCTTATCTTCGTGCAAGGAAGATGGGACCCATTGCTTTCCGTGAAGTTCGTTATCCTGATGACGTTATATCCGTACTATTTGCCTGCAGCCGTCACTGCTTCTTCCTTATTTTTGGTAGCCGTGATCTCGTCGAAAGGCTCCGTGTTATCGCCAGCGCATTTTTTAGAAAGCGGAATGTTTTCCTATATGATGATTAGCGCCGTTTGCATTACGCTGATCCAAATTGTCGGCAAAATGCTCAAGGATGTCACTGCGCGCGGACGTGAAGTTTATGAAGCCCAGCAGAAGTCGGAGCAGCTGCTTGAAGAGATCCGCAAGGCGCTGGCAACGCTCAACGAGTTTAACTCGGGTCTGCAGGAGAAGGTTGCGGTAACGGAAAAAATTACGAATGAGGTTAACGCAAGCTTCAATGAAGTTGCGCTCGGGATCGAATCGCAGGCGTCCAGCGTGTCCGACATTAACGAGCTCATGCTGAAATCGAATGCTAGCATTCAAGAGGTGGCCCGCAGCTCAATGATGATGAGAGAGCTTTCCTCGCATACACAGGAAATTACGGCTCAGGGGAATGAGCAAATCATCGAACTCAGCGACAGCATCGCTACCGCCAATACGGTGATTAACGTTGTTGTTGATGAAATGGAGCAGCTTAACGAGCAGAACAGTGAAATCGGTACGATATTAGCCGCGATCAACGATATGGCGAATCAAACGAACCTGCTTGCCTTGAATGCCGCCATAGAGGCGGCACGGGCCGGGGAGCACGGGCGCGGCTTTGCGGTCGTATCCTCCGAGGTGCGTAAGCTGGCGGAAAATTCCTCGAAATCGGCGGCCCAAATTACGGAAATTTTGAACAGCATTCGTGAGCGTACCGAAAGATTAACCGGACAAGTCGCACAAGGGAAAGCTTCTCTGGAGCAAAGCCGGGAAGCGGCGCATCGGTCGGCGGCGATGTTCGAACGCATTGCTCAGAATACGAATCAGGTCGTATCGCAGGCGAAGGAAGTCGAAGGCAAGACGGCGGATATCGGACGCTCCTCCGGTCAAATCGTGACGGAGGTCACTACGATCTCCGGGGTTACCGAGCAGTCCAGTGCAGCGGCCGAGCAAATACTGTCCAATATGAAGCAGCAAGCGCATATGGTCGGCCAAATTGTGGACAGCTTTAAATCGTTGGAGAAGCTGATCGATGAATTGAACGCGAAGGCGAAGTAATGAAGAGGCAAAGCCTAGTGTCGGGAGCAGTTAACGATGTAGATAACACAGCGGCAGCTTTTGGACTTGTTTCCCGTCCGAAGCTGCCGCAGTCTCTTTTCAATGGTAAAGAGTCAAGCTCTACAAATCCTTCCGGCTAAACGCACGGCATCCCAGCCAGAGCATAACCGCCGCATACCCCACCGTGTACAGGAGGAAAGCATTCGAAGGAACGCTCGGCACGGAGAACGGCCCCAAATCGGTAATAGCTAGTCCCGCCCAATCCGCTCCCCCCAGCAGCTCGAAGAGGCTTCTGCGGTAAACCGTGTCCGTGGGCAGGAGCAGTCCTGTCAGAAAGACGAATTTTTCCACTGCCGGATGGCTCCCCCCATAGCTCGATACCCCTTCGACCAGCCCGCTGAAGAGAGCAAGCCCGTACAGCAGGGCGGCACAGATCCCGTTCCCCAGCATCGGCAAATAGACGGAGCCCAGCATCGTTATGGTGAGGAGAAGGAGCGGCATCCATAGGAACAGCGCAAGGCCTCGCAGCAGCTCCTCAGCCAGTAGGGGAAGTCCGGCCAAGCTATGGATGGTCCAAACCACAGAAACGAACAGAACTGCGCTGTATACGGCGATCCAGACGGCATGGCCCAGCCACTTGGCCAAATAAAGCTTCCAGCGTGGGATGGGGCGGGCGGCAACCGCCAGCAGCAGCCCGCTCTCCTGTTCGCCTGTAATCGTCCCCATTGCCGTGAAAAGTACGAAGAAGGACGCCAGAAATTGTGCGAAAAAAAGCCCCAGCACCATCAGCACCATACTGCTCAAAAGCCGGTTGGCGGGGGAACCCTGGTTTTCCCCGGTCATGTTGGCGATCCCCCAAGCCCCGAAGGCGAACAGGAGCAGAAAGACGAGCGTCAGTATAAGCGTGACGAGGAACACCCGCTTGCGGGTCAGCTCCTTGAAAGTGGCGGAGATGTATAAAGTCATTGCGGAACACCTTCTTTGCGGGATTGGGCCATCCGGAGGAACCAGGTCTCCAGGCTGTTCGGCTCGGGGCCGGATTCATAGAGCGTCAGGCCGCTCCGGACGAACAGTGAGCATAGGTAGCCGGCTTGTTCCCGGTCGGTCAGACGGGCGGACAGGAGGGCATTGCCGCTGTCATCGGCCTCAACCAGACGCAGCAGAGCCGAGAGGTCGATGACAGCGGCATCGTTCAGCTCCGCCCAGGTGTCCGGGAGCCAGCCGCCGAGCCGGAAGCGCCAGTTGGCACCGCTGCCGCTGAGCAGCTTGTGCAGAGGACCCGACGCCAGCAGCTCGCCTTCGAACAGAAAGGCGGCTTCATCGCACAGCTCCTCCACATCCTCAAGCAGATGGGTATTCAGGAAAATCGTCACGCCTCTTGCCCGGAGCTGCTTCAGGAGGCTGCGGATCTCATAGCGGCCGACGGGATCCAGAGCCGAAGCGGGTTCATCCAGGATCAGCAGTTCGGGCTCCAGCAGCAGGGCGGAAGCCAGGCCGAGGCGCTGCTGCATACCTTTGGAGAAGCCGCCGATCCGACGTTCCGCGGCTTCGGACAGGCCGACCAGCTCCAGGGTGTCCCGGATCCGGCTGCGAAAGGCGGGCGCCCGCGTTTCCTGAGGGCGCAGTCCGCCCAGCTGACCATGCAAGCGGAGCACCTCCGCCGGGGTCAGCCAATCCTGAAAGCGAAACAGCTCGGGCAAATACCCGAGCTTACGCCTTGCCTCCGGCCGGCCCAGGGGCTGTCCCAGGACGGAGGCCCGCCCGGAATCGGGGCGGTGGAGGCCGGCTAGCATTTTGATGAAGGTGCTTTTGCCGGCGCCGTTAGGGCCCAGCAGGCCGAAGATGCAGCCTTCGGGCACCTGCAGGGTGATGCCGCGGCAGCCGCCGCGGCCATTGTAGGTCTTGGTCAATTCCGCCGTATCGATCATCATGGCCGGACAAGCTCCTCGGCGGCCTGCAAGAAGGAGGCTTCCGTAGGGAAATCCTTCGTATCGCCGCTTAGCAAGCCTATCCGGTCCCCGTCGATCCAGAACAGAATGCGTTTCTTGTCGTTCGCGGTCATGACCGCATCATGTCCGCCCAGCAGGAGGCTCTTGCTGACGCCGTCTTTGACCGGAACGGGCAGGGTGGTTTGCCAATCGCCGATGGCGGCCAGCTTGGTCCGCAGGCTGTCCGGCAGCACCGGCAGTCCCAGCACGGCCTCGCGGACGGTCGCTACATCAATGCCGCCCTCCACAGTCAGCTCCGGCTTGCCGTATTGGAGCAGCCGCACCGGCTTGCCCGCCAAGGTGCCTTCCGTGGTGACGCCGTCCGGGATGTGCAGCCGGATCGCCTTTCCGTCCGCTTCGGCGGGCAAGGTGGTTGTGCTGCCCAATCGGGTGAGCAGCCGGTTGACCGCCGTCACATTCAGGTTGAAGGTCAATGTGGAAGCCGGCTGGTAGGAGGGGGCCGAAGGGTTCACCGGCTGGAGCAGGGGGGCGCCCATCCGTTGTTCCGCTTCGTTCCAGGTCAAGTTTAGAGACTTCCCGCCGCCGGTTTGAGTCAAGGTGCCGTATTGGGCCAGGTTAAAGCTCCGGTCACCGTCGGGCGAGCCGTTTTCAAGCAGGTTAGAGATGTTCGTCATATCATCCGCTGTCATTCCGACTCCGACAAGGTGCTGAATGCGGAATGTTTGCTTCATGGCGGCCAGCGCCCTGTCCCCCAGAGGGGAGGCAAACAGGCCGACGATCATCACCGCTGCGGCAGCTCCGGCGCTCAGTCTCCGCAGCCTGCGTGCGAAAGGTCTCTCCGTCCGCCAACTGCCATTCGCCCCGGTAGTCGCTGCCGCGTTTACGGCCCCCGGCGCCCCGACAGCCGAGGACCCATGTGCCGCCTTGTATGCTTCCGTCTGTTTCATCTCCACTACACCATCCTTCTCGTGAATAAATCGATTTTGTTCCAATCGCGGCTCGATCTCGATGTCGTCCGAACGCCGGCCTTCCTCCGCTTGCAACCAGAACGCCGAAACCGGCTCCCGGGACGCCAGCTTCTCGAACCGGTTCCAAGCCCGATCCGTGTCAAATACCGGATCCTTGCCGGTCCGCTTCACTTCGTCTGCCATCGCGCTGTTCCTCCTCTTGCCCGTATTTCTTCTTCAGCCGCTCCTCCGCCCGGGCCAGCAGCGTGCCGACGATCTTCGGGTTAACCTCCAGCCGGAGAGCTATCTCCTCGTAGCTGTATCCTTCCTCCCGAAGCATTAAGGCGGTCCGGTCCCGGTCCGAGAGCTTTTGCAGTACCCGGCGGACCACGTCGATTTCCCATTCGCGAATGACCTCCGACTCTCCCGAAGGAGCGGCGCCTTCCGACCAAGCCGCCACGCGGGCGGTTTCCTTATCCAACAACGCCTTGCCCGACGACCGTTGTCTCAAATAATCGTAGCCGACCCGGGTCAGCACCCGGTGCAGCCAAGCGCCGACAGCCTCCAGCCGCTCCGGCGGGCTCCGGTACAGCCGCAGGAACACCTCTTGGGCCAAATCCTCCGCCGCCGCATAATCGCCGGTCAACGCATAGAGCTTCCGCGCCACCCCGGGGTAATGCTCCCGGAACAAGCGCTGGAACAGCTCGGGTATTTGTGCGCCTTCCTCCATGTTGCTGCCGTCCCCCTTTACGCATATTAGACGAATCCCGGATCGGTTTTGTAGCAGGGTAATAAGAAAAAACAGCGATGGTAAGTAGTGGGTACAGCTTTCATTTATTTCTTACAGGCTGTGTACAGGAGAAGAGGAATATACTCGAACCGTTTGCTGACGCTGGACGTGCAGTTGCGTCGCGGACAAGACGCAGACAAAACGGGCCGGAGGCGGACAGTCAAAATAACGTTACAAACCGTAAAATTCACGGCAAATCAAAGCGGTGGATTGGTAATATAATACATTTGTAAGCCCTTACATAAAAACGCGGCCGACTCAACGCATCCGGACAATGTAAGGGCTGAACCGAACAGCAAAGGCGGTGATGCCTCAAGCGCAAACAAAGGAGCAGGCTTTACGTCTCATCGGAAGTCGCTTCATCGGAGAAACTCACGAGATGAATCCATGAGGAGGTACGAATGATGAGGAAAATGAAGCTTTGGATCGCGACCCTCGTCTGCCTGGCGCTGATGTGCGCACTACTGAGCGAAGGCACGCTGCTGGCGGCATCCCAGACGTTGACCAACGGGCTGCAGTTCAAGGACACGTCCGGCAATGTCGTTCATGCGCACGGCGGCGGCATGTTAAAGGTAGGGAACTATTATTATTGGTTCGGGGAAAATCGGACGGACGACGGAAAATTTAACGGCGTGTCCTGCTACCGGTCGACGGATTTGGTCCATTGGGAATTTCGGAATTTGATCCTGACGAAGGACTCCGCGCAAGTACGTTCTTTGGGCGCATAAGGAAAACGGCGTCGATTACGGTGAGGCTCGGGTCGCCGTCGCCTCTTCAAGCACGGTGGACGGCGACTATACGTATCATGGCAGCTTCCGTCCGTTAGGCTACGATTCCCGCGATATGACGGTTTATAACGATAACGGCACGGCCTATTTGATCTCTGCGACAAGAGTGAATGCGGATTTGAATGTGTATAAGCTGACGCCCGATTTCCTTAGTGTCGACTCCTTGGTCGCGACGCTATGGCCGGGGCAGTACCGGGAAGCGCCGGCCGTATTTAAGCGAAACGGCGTATACTTTCTCGTCACTTCCGGCGCGACCGGCTGGACGCCGAACCAGCAGAAGTACGCCACGTCGACGAGCATGACCGGGACATGGAGTGCACTCGCGAATGTTGGCGACGCACGTACGTACGATTCGCAAACGGCGTATGTCATTCCGGTGGAAGGCAGCAGCACGACTTCGTATTTATATTTGGGCGACCAGTGGGCCGGAGCGTGGGGCGGCAAAGTGATGGAATCGAAGTACGTCTGGCTGCCGCTCACGTTTCCAACGAACACAACGATGAGCATGGCGTGGTGGGATCAAGTATCGATCGATACGGCGACCGGCACGGTCAGCGGGAGCAATGCTCCGATCGACAGCGCCTCCTTCTATCGGTTGGTGAACCGGAAAAGCGGCAAGGTGCTGTGGCCGACAGGAGGATCTGCAGCGAATGGTGCAGATATCGAGCAAAATCCCGATACGGGCTTAGCGAGTCAAGATTGGCAATTCGTCAGCGCAGGAAACGGTTACTACAAAATCAAAAACCGCAGCAGCGGTAAAGTGCTGGGCCCGACGAACGGTTCCACGGAGGACGGTGCAATTGTCGAACAGTATGATGACGGCGGGTGGACCAGCCAGCATTGGCAGCTGGTGCGCCACGGCGCTTTCTATAAAATCATCAACCGGAACAGCGGCAAACTGCTCGAAATTTTAGGAGAATCGAATGCCGACGGAGCGGACGCCGATCAATGGCCCGATAACGGCAAGGTTCATCAGCACTGGCAAATTGTGATTCCGAACTAACGGGTCGAAAAGTAAAAATAACAATGAATATGATCAAAATACCGTCAAAGCTTGCGACGGTATTTTTTTTATAATAAAAACAAAAGTTCAAGAACAACGAGGTGAGCCGTATGAACTCCATGACCAAATCGATGCCTGCCGCAAACGATGCGCCTGCCGCACGCAAACGGCGCAGCTCGCTGCAAAGAGGCGAAACGCTGGCCGGTATTATTTTCGTAAGTCCGATGCTGCTCGGGGTAACCGTACTCGTCCTGCTGCCGATTCTCGCTACGCTCGTGCTAAGCTTCGCCGACTGGAATTTTGTGGCGGGCTTCAAGGGAGTGAAGTGGGTCGGGCTGGACAACTTCCAGAAGCTGCTTAAGGATCCGATCTTCCTCAAATCCGTTCGCAACAACTTGCTGTTTCTGTTCGTCGTGCCGATCTACATGATGATTTCCATGGTACTTGCCGTCATTATCGATCGTTTTGTTTATATGAAAGGATTCTTCAAGGTCGCGTATTTTATGCCGTACATTTCAAATATCGTCGCGGTTGCCGTCGTCTGGCAAGTTCTGTTCGAGCCTACGTACGGTCCGATCAACGAGTTCCTGAAGTCGATCGGCATTGCGAATCCGCCCAAATGGATCGCCGACCCGAATTTCGCATTAATCTCGATTATGATGATTACGGTCTGGATTTCCATCGGCTTCAACCTGATCGTCTATATCGCCGCTTTGCAGTCGATCCCGAAAGATTTGTACGAGGCTGCCGACATCGACGGCGCAAACAATTGGATGAAGTTCCGCAGCATTACGTTCCCGATGCTGTCGTCGACCTCGTTCTTCCTGCTCGTCACCGGCATCATCTCCACCTTCAAGGCGTTCGACGTGATCGCGGTGCTGACGCAAGGGGGGCCGATCGGCTCGACGACGATGATGGTATGGTACTTATACGATACCGCTTTCCAGAATTTGAAGATCGGCTATGCTTCTTCGATCGCAACGATGCTGTTCCTGTTCGTCCTTGCGATTACGGGGATTCAATGGTTCGCCCAGAAGAAATGGGTTAATTACTAAAATTACGAAAGAGAGGAGACCGCATATATGGAGCAGCGCGCAACCTTCCGTCTTGGCAAAGCCCTCATTACCGCAGTCATGTTTGCTGTCAGCATCTTGTTTCTGCTGCCTTTTATCTGGATGCTCGTGTCCTCCTTCAAGGTGGAGTCCGACGTATTTACGTATCCGATCGAATGGATTCCAAAGACGTGGCATGCGGTCGAAAACTACAAGCAGGTTTGGTTCGGCGACTATCCGTTCTACCTGTACTATTGGAATTCGATCAAGGTCAGCGTAGCGACGACGTTCATCTCGTGTATAACGTCCGCGATGGCGGCATACGGCTTCTCGAAGGTCAATTTTAAGGCGGGAAAATGGCTGTTCTTCATCGTCCTCGCAACGTACATGATTCCGCATCAGGCGGCGCTCGTACCGCAGTTTATTTTGTACCGTCAGATCGGGCTGTTCGACAGCCATTTCGGCCTCATCGTTCTCAGCAGCTTCAGCGTACTCGGCACGTTCATGCTGCGGCAGTTTTTCATGGGCTTGCATCAGGACTTTATCGAATCGGCGAAGATCGACGGAGCGGGACATGGCCGGATATTCGTATCGATCGCCCTCCCGCTCGTGAAGCCTGCCGTCGCCACCTATGCGATCCTGCGGTTTATCTGGACTTGGAACGATTATCAGAACCCGCTGATCTTCCTGCGCTCCGACAAGCTGTTTACGATTACGCTCGGCATGCAAAAGTTCACGTCGATGAGCGGACAGTTCTATTCGTTAATTATGGCCGGCGCCGTGTCCGCCATCATCGTTCTGCTAGTCGTCTTTATTATCGGACAGAAGAGCGTCATCGAAGGGATTGCTATCGGCGGCGTCAAAGGCTAGAATGTCAAAATAGTGCGAAATGAAGTCAATAAAGTGTCATACGGCGGCAATCGGAAGCTCTTATAATTCAACTTAGCAACATATAAAGCTCACATAAACGGAGGGTTCAAGATGAAAAAGAAAATGTGGTCGAGCGTGGCGGCATCGGGTCTTGTTCTGAGTGTGTTGGCAGGCTGCGGTACGGCGGAGACAGGCACGTCGAATCAGCCTGCTGCGGGCGGCAGCGGTCAGGCGGCCGGCAGTGCGCCGGTGGAGATCAAGCTTCACACGTACGGCACCGAAGCGACCTACAATTGGAAGAAGACCATTGATGGCTTCCAGCAAAAGTTCCCTAACATCAAGGTAAGTGTCGTAGAACTTAGCGCTAAGGGCGATACGCAGGAAGCCGGTAAGAAGCTTGACCTGGCGGTTGCATCGGGCGAAGCTCTCGACGTGATCATGTTCAGCGACCCGGCTGGCTACGCGCAGCGTGTCGGACTTGGCATGGCCGAGCCGCTCGATGCGTTCATCGCCAAAGACGGCGGCTACAAGGTCGAAGAGGAATATAAGGTCGACACTCGACTGAACGGTAAGGTGTATGCGCTTCCGGGCAAGTTCAATCCGTGGTACGTGCTGTTGAACAAGGATATGCTCGATCAGGCGGGTCTGCAGGTGCCGAAGGACTGGACATGGGATCAGTTTGCGGATTATGCGAAGAAGCTGACCAAGGGCGAAGGCGCGAACAAAGTGTACGGTACGTATTTCCATGGTCCGCAGAACGGCGGCTGGATGGAATATATGAAGCTCGCCATGGTCAATCAGCTGGATAACTCCGAATTCCTGAAGGCGGACGGCACGTCCAATATGGAAGATCCGAACTTCAAGAAGACGCTGGAGCTGCGCTGGAAGATGGAGAAGGAAGACAAGACGGCGTTCCCGTACGAGAGCGTCATCTCGCAGAAGCCGGCTTACCGCAACATGCTGTTCAACCAGAAGACTGCGATGCTAATGATCGGCAGCTGGATGAACACGGAAATCGGCGGCACCGATCAAACTCCGCTGAACTTTAATATAGCCGTAGCGCCGATTCCGAAGAACAACGCCTCCGACAACGGCGGCTATACGCCGGTAACGACAGACTTTGTCGCTGTGGCCGCCTCTTCGAAGCATAAGGAAGAAGCGTATAAATTCGTTCGCTGGTATACGACGGAAGGCCAGATGGTACAAGGCAAGAACGTGCCTTCCTGGAGCAAGGTCAGCAACGACGATCTGGGCAAAATCATCGATACGATTCTAAGCGGAACGAAATCGCCGGATAAGGTGGACAAAGCTTCGCTGATCAGCACGCTGGCAGCGTCCAAAGCGTCCAAGCTGATTCCTCCGGTAGCGTACCAGAATGAAGTCTATAAAGCCGTCAACGAGGAATTCGAAAAGTTCATCTTCGCGAAGCAGGATCTGAATGCAACGGTGAAGGGCACGCATGAGCGCGTACAGCAAATTATTGCTTCGAACAAAAAGTAATATGGTATAATGGCAGCAATGAACAAAAGGGCGCAGCTTACCACTGCCCCTTTTGTTGCATTTTGAGAGGGGGCCGCGCAACATGCTGAACCGACTTCGGGAATATTTCACCTTCCGCTCCTTCCGCCATAAGCTGATGTTCGCTTCCATCGTTTGCATCGTGCTGCCGTCTGTGCTGTCATTTTCCATCTACAATTATTTGACGGAGGGCGCGGTACGGAAGCAAGCGGTCTACAACTCGCAAGAGTCGCTCAAGCTGGTCGACGGATATGTGGCCAATTTACTCAAGTCAATGCTGAATATCGCGAATATGATCCAGATGGATTCCGATATGAATTCGTATTTTAAGCAGCGTGTATACGGGCAGGCTCAGAAGTGGGATTCGTATACGCGCTTTACCGCCGAAGACCGAGTCAGAAAACAGCTGGTAAGCTTGGCATACGCAGGCATATGGGGACGCGAATCCCGTAACTCGTATGTGACGGTGCTGCTGAATGACGGTACGTACTTTACGAGCTATCCGACGGACGAGTATGATCCGCTGGATTTGACGAAGGAGCCCTGGTTTACGGAGCTGCAGAGTTTGCGCGGGTTCCAGTCGCATTGGATATCAAGTACCCCTACGTTGTTTGCCTCCGAGAAGAAGTCGAATCCGTATCAAATTTCCGTCGTTCGCACGCTTCGGGGCGACGCCTCGGACATCTACGGCATTGTGATCGTCACGATTATGGAAAATCAAGTGAATCAAATGTTCGAACGCCTTGTTCAGAAGGAAGAGGTCATGATGGTCGACGGTTCGAACCGGATTATATCGCACCGGGATTCGTCCAAGATCGGACAAACCGTATCCTTCCTGAACAATCATGAGCCTCGCGCAGCCTCCGAGATCATACCGATTGAGCATGAAAATTATTTGGTGACCGAGCTGCCCACCCAGTTCGCCGGCTGGAAGCTCGTATCCATGCAGCCATATGAAAGCGCCATCGTGGATATCAATTCGATCTTTACGAAAGTGTTTGTGTTCCAGCTTGCTTCGTTTCTGATGTTCCTGCTGCTGCTGATCTACTTGATGCGCAAATTCACGATCCCTCTTGTCCGGCTCGGCAAGGTCGCTGCAACGGTACAGCGCGGCAATCTCGACGTACGGTCGAACATTCGGGGGCCGGATGAGATCGGCCGGCTCGGCTATTCGTTCGATCAAATGCTGGATAAAGTGAAGGAAATGATCCTGGAGGTGTCGGCGACGCAGGCGCGCAAGCGGAAGGCGGAGCTGGCGATGCTGCAGGCGCAGATCAGCCCGCACTTCTTATTCAATGTGCTGAATTCGATCCGCATGAAAATTATGTACCGCGGCGATCACGAAAGCGCGGAGATGGTCGGCTCGCTATCGAAGCTTCTGCGCATGACGATCAGTCAGGACAAGAACGACATCCCGCTGCATGAAGAGATCGAGCTCGTTACCGACTATATGAAGCTGATGAATATGCGGCAGAAGGAGAAGGCCGAGCTTCAGGTCGCCGTTGCGGCAGAGGCGCTGCTCGTAAAGGTTCCGCGCTTTTGCCTGCAGCCGCTGATCGAGAACGCGATCATTCACGGGCTCAACCGGCGCGCAGGCACGATAAGGGTGGAAGCGGATATGGGAGAGCGTGTGCTGCAGCTGTCCGTCAAAGACAGCGGCACCGGGATGAATGCCGAAGAGCTCGAAGCGCTGCGGCTGAAGATCGTGACTGCGCAATCGGACGAAAACGAGGCTCGGAAGGAGCATGGCGGATATTTTTCCGGAATCGGCCTTGCCAACGTGTACGAACGGATGAAGATGACGTTCGGAGAGGCGTTCCGGATGCATATTCAAAGCGCAGAGGGAGAAGGAACGGCAATCATCATGTCCATACCGCGGGAGGAAGCTTAAATGTACAATGTGATGCTGGTGGACGACGATTTTCCGGTGCTGGAGCTGCTGTCCGAGGCCATCGATTGGGAGCGTCTCGGCCTGCGGCTGGTCGGCGCGCACGAGAACGGGCTGAACGCCTGGGAGCAAGCGCAGCGGCAGATGCCGGACATTCTGATCACCGATATCGGGATGCCGAGGATGGACGGCTTGGAGCTGATTGCCCGAATCAGAGAGCGGAAAGCGAACGTACGAATGGCCATTTTGTCGTGCCACAGTGAATTTCAATATGCGCAGCAGGCGATGCGGCTGAACGTGCAGGATTACCTGCTCAAGGACGCGTTGAATCCGGCCGAGCTGGAGCGGCTTTTAGCCCAGTTCAAGAGCAGTCTCGATCAGGAGCGCCAGTCGAGCTGGCAGCAATCGCAAATGCAGCAGCTTGTGCAGGGAACGAAGGAGCTGCAGATTGAGAAATGGGTGCGCAACCTGATTCAACAGCCGCTTCTGTCGCCGGAGCAAATGAAGCATGAGGCGCAAGCTCTCGGCCTGCTGCGGGAAGGGGAGGCGTGCCTGCCGGCGGTCGGCTTCATCGAGAACTACAGACAGGCCAAGCTGCGTTTTCAATCCGACCAAACGCTGCGTTTCGCCGTGCTGAATGTCATCGAAGAAGTGCTGCAGAGCGCTCCGGTTCAAGGGCTGAAGGTCGGCTACGACGTGAAGGAGACGTTCCTGCTGTTTACGTACAAGCCGAGCTTGAAAACGAACATTTACGATCAGGCCGCACAAAGCTTGAAGGCTGTACAGGCTGCGCTGAACAGCGCTTTGAAGCTGCAGATGTCGTTCATTATGGAGGAAAGCTCCGCATCGCTCGAGCAGCTCAAGCAGCGGCTTGCCAGCTTGAAGGACAGCGCCCACCAGCGGTTTTACTTGAAGGAAGGCAGCGTTGTGAAACGGCAAGCTCCGGTCAAACGCAGCGGCGATTTGTTTTCCTATTACGATCAAGCGAGCGGCGATTTCCGGGAGGTGCTGCTGAGCAAACAGCCGGAGGCGATCGATGCCGTCGTCGAGCAGTGGGCGGGCGTCGTACAATCCGATGAGTTTGCGCCGGAAGCGGTGAAGGACTGGGTGCTTAAGCTGCTGCTCGATCTTCGGCTCAAGCTGCAGTCGCTGCAGCTGCTGCGGCCGGGCTTGTCCGCGGAGACGCTGCACAAGGAGATCGTCAATATCGACTCGCTGGCCCAGCTGAAGCTGTGGCTCGCCGAGCATATGAAAGCGCTGGTCACGTTAGCGGGGAAGGGTGCCGGGACGACGGTGCGGTCGGAGGTCATGGAGGCGTGCCAGTACGTATCGCTGCATCTCGACCGCCGGATCTCCCTTGAAGAAGTGGCCGAGAGCCTGCATTTGAACCCGAGCTATTTCAGCCGATTGTTCAAGAAGGAGACGGGCGAAAGCTTCATCGAATACGTGACCCGCATGAAGATGGAACGGGCGAAGGAGCTGCTGGATCAGACGGGGCATTCGGTGGGGCGAATATGCGAGGAGCTGGGCTACGACAATCAAAGCTATTTTATTAAAATTTTTAAAGCGCATACCGGCGTAACGCCGGCCGAATATCGCGGGTGAAGGCGGCGGCGATTCGGTCAAAATCGAACTAAAAGAGATCAATATAATGGTATTGAACAGCGGCGCCATTCCTTTACAATGAAAGAAAGCAAAGGGAGAGGGGCTCCTGGTCGATGTCGATGCTGATGACGAAAGAGCAGATCATAGCCAATTTAGGGCTTGCTGAAAAATCAAAAAATCCTTATCTCACAAGGGTTTAGAGGCACTTTTG
>NZ_JBHLWN010000094.1:0-1498 GCF_042432825.1 Paenibacillus chartarius
TTGTACAAAATGAAAAGAGGCTGCCCTCAGTCATCTACGATGACTTTTGGGACAGCCTCTTTTTCATGCTCAAACAAGGCCATCCACGGAACAACACGGGGTTGGCCTTGTTATCGTTATGCCCCGCCCATCCATGTTCAAAGAAAATTCATCTTGACTCTCCTCTTGGGGAAGACCTTAAGCTACCGAAAGGAAGGGAGGAATAAGCACTGTTGTACACGGTGAAAGAAGTGTCGGAGCTGTCCAATGTGACCGTCAAAACGCTGCACCATTACCACAAGATCGGTCTCCTGCTTCCGAACCGGGTAAGCGAAGCCGGATACCGGCTGTACGGAACGAAAGAGTTGGAACGGCTGCAAGAGATTTTATTTTATCGAGAACTGGATTTCTCCTTGGAACAAATCAAAGAAATGATGGAGCATCGTTCGGACCGGCTGTCTATTCTCTCGCGGCTCATGATTTTGCGGCACAAACTCAATTTTTTCTAAACGATGACTTTCACCTACAGATGCTTGAGAGCCAGCAAACCGGTTTGGCTTATTATCTTACCGCAGCGGCAGGTTCTTACGCGGCAGCGAATCGTTGACATACGAAAAAGGCTGGCCCGGCGATGAACTGCACCCCGTCAAGTAGACAGCACAAAAAATAAAGATCTATGAAGCGGCCTTAGCCCTGAATTCCATGGGGCTGAGGCTGTTTAGTTTTTTCTGTAATCGTTCGTAATTGTAAAAGTGAATAAAAGCATCAATGTCGTTCTTTAATTGATCAAAGGTTTGGTATTTATGCAAATAATACTTCTCACATTTTAAAGTTCCCCAAAAGGATTCCATGGGTCCGTTATCAATACAACGTCCAACTCGTGACATGCTCTGCTTTAGCTTAGCCTTGTCCAACAACTTCTTAAAGCTCAGAGACGTATACTGGAAGCCCCGGTCGCTATGGAGGAGTGCTTTGCTCCTTGGCGCTGCCTTTAGCGCCAACTTCAATGTCCTAAACACGAGTGGATTATTATTGGAGTGCCCCAGTACATAAGAAACAATCGATTTATCGTGAAGGTCGAGAATCGCGCTTAAATAGGCTTTCTGACCATTGCCGTACTTAAATTCAGTTACATCCGTTACCCACTTCTCGTTTGGGGCTTCAGCTTGAAACTCACGGTTTAATACGTTCTCAGCTACCTGCTGTGGCGTAGAACGCTCATATTTCTTTTTCTTTCTGCGAATGACAGACTGAATCCCTTTTATCTTCATCAGACGATACACGCGCTTGTGGTTAATTTGTTTCTCCGTTTGTCGACGCATATGAAGCGTTAATTGACGGTAACCGAAGGTACCTTCAACCTTTTCATACAAAGACATCATAACCGCCGTTAGCTCCTGGTTCTCCAACTGTCGCGGGCTAGGCTTGTGGCTGAGCCACTTGTAGTAGCTTGACCTTGGGATCCCCATAACCTTGCACAGAAGCTGTATACTGAGCGACTCTGCTTGCTGTACCGCTT
>NZ_JBHLWN010000095.1:0-33018 GCF_042432825.1 Paenibacillus chartarius
AATCTGGGGTGGTCAGGGAAAACCCTTGTCCCACCTGACTCGGCGAACGCCGAGAGTCTATGTAACATTTAGGAGGGAAACGCGATGCTAAAATACGAAATTCACGAAGAGGTCGTACAAATCGAGGAAAAACCAAACGGGAATGACACCGAATTTCACATTCATATTCTCGAGCCGGAGCTGTGCCTGCCAAAAATCCGTGAAATTCAGACTCATTTCGATGAGAATCGGGTGCATACGGATGTGCTGTTTTATGCCCTCGGCGACCGGCACTATCAGGTCATCGTACGAGCGGATTATTATGAAGAATTTGTGCTTCAATTGATGCGGCACCGGCTGCTGAGAAGCGTGAAGTGGGAGTAATGGAGTATTGAAAGCTAGAATGGGACAACCGGCACAGCCCATATCTTAGAGTGAATGGGAATATTACTCCTAAGGAGCTGATCCGGAATTGTTTTATCATATCAAGGAGCTGCAATATCACGCTAAGCCGGAGCGCCCCGATCCCGTATTCGCCCGGAAGCTGCAAGAAGTGCTAGGCGGCCAATTCGGCGAGATTACGGTCATGATGCAGTACTTGTTTCAAGGGTGGAACACTAGGGGCGATGGAAAGTATAGGGATTTGCTGCTGGACACGGGTACCGAGGAGTGCGCTCATGTCGAGATGCTGGCGACCATGATTGCGCGGCTGCTCGATAACGCACCGGTACGGGACCAGGAGCACATGGTGGCTATGGATCCTGTGGTAGCGGCCGTAATGGGTGGGGGTAATCCCCAGCACATCATCGTATCCGGACTGGGAGCGATGCCGTCCGATGCACAGGGCTACCCGTGGAACGCCAAGTACACGATCGCAAGCGGAAACTTGCTCGCGGATTTTCGAGCCAATCTGAACGCGGAGTCCCAAGGTCGTCTGCAGGTTGCACGGCTGTATGAAATGACCGATGACCGCGGGGTCAAGGATATGTTGTCGTGGCTGCTGGCACGAGACACCATGCATCAGAATCAATGGGCTGCCGCCATTGCTGAGCTGGAGGCGAAAGAAGGGTTGGTCGTCCCTAGCACGTTCCCTAGAGAGCTTGAAAAACAAGAGGTTTCTTATACGTTATTCAACTTCTCCCGCGGAAACGAAAGCGCGTTCGGCCGCTGGGCACACGGCCCGAGTATGGACGGCATGGGCACATTCAACTATGTGCCTCAACCTGTGCCTTTAGCCCCGAGGCCGGTTCTTCCCCCCGCGCCGCCCTATGTATACGATACACCTCCGCAAGTGATAGGCGATTATATGCCGACTTTGCCTTCTATGCCGCCGATCATGTAAGTATAACTGAACCGAAGAGGACCGCGTTGCGGAACGCAGTCCTCTTTTTGCTGTCTTTGCAATATCCTCAGGAAAGCATGGGCTTTGTACATATACAATTCGTATTCATGTGATTTTTGGTGATAATTAAAGATTTAGGGATATTATATTTATTAATTTCTTGGAAATGACTATATTCCGCATAATTTAGTCTAATTCAGCTCAATTCAGGTTTTGTAAAAGAGAGGATATGGGAGAATCAGGGAGTATTTTTCCACATTTACGCCGTAATTATGTTTCTTCCCCGTTGAGGGAGGCTTAAGCGGCCTGAGAAGTTGTCAGCAGGGGTGAGGCTCACTCCCTAATCATGCTACCCTTAGTAAGGGGCCCCAAACAAACCATTTCGGAAGGAGCTTTAGCATGAAAAGAGGGTTAGCACTTGCTCTTACATTGCTGTTAAGCACTGCAGCGATGGTTGGCTGCGGCGATCAAGCACAGCCCGCAAATACCTCAAAGGGCGGCACAAGCGCCGCTTCGGAATCAACGCTCGAGAAAGCCAAGCAACAGGGGTACATAACGGTAGGCTTCGCGAATGAAAAGCCTTACGCCTACGCCACGCCGGACGGCAAGCTGACGGGCGAGGCCGTCGAGGTTGCCAGAGCGATATTGACGAAGATGGGGATTAAGGAAATGAACGGCGTATTGACGGAGTTCGGCGCGCTCATACCCGGCCTGAAGGCCAAGCGGTTCGACATCATTACGGCGGGGATGTTCATCACGCCGGAACGAAGCAAGGAAGTGCTCTTTGCCAATCCGGAGTACAGCATCGGCGAGGCGATTGCCGTGATGAAGGGGAATCCGAAAGGGATACACAGCTACAAGGACATCGCCGCAAACAAGGATGTCAAGGTTGCCGTCATGGTAGGAGCAATTGAGGAAGAGTACTTAACGAAATCAGGGGTGCCGAAAGAACAGATTGTAACAGTGCCCGATCAGCCTTCCGCCATTGCAGCCCTTCAAGCCGGCCGGGTACAAGTCGTAACTATGACAGGTCCGTCGTTGCAAGCGATGTTGGACTCCGCAAAGGATAGTAAACTGGAGCGAGTCAAGGACTTCGAGCAGCCTTCCATTGATGGCAAAAGTGTCAAGGGATACGGTGCGGCCGCCTTTCGCAAAGGTGATGAAGAATTTGTTAAAGCCTACAATGCGGAGCTGGAGAAGCTCAAAGCATCGGGAGAGCTGCTGAAGATTATACAGCAATTTGGTTTCACGGAAGCGGAGCTTCCCGGGAAGATGACGGCTGAAGAGCTGTCCAAGTAGATTCGTATAGAAGGAGCCGATTGCCATGACTTCACTGCTGGAGCTTCTTCCGGCTTTGTGGAGGGGAACGTTGATTACTATTGAGATCACGCTGCTCGCCTCGGTTACGGCCCTTATCCTATCGATTGCCGCCGGACTTGCTCGAATGTCCTCTATTCGCGTTCTACGCTGGATTACGGTAGGATACGTCGAACTGTTCCGCGGAACGTCGCTTTTGGTTCAACTATTTTGGTTATACTTCGCATTTCCGATGCTGTTCGATATTCGCATGTCGGCGATGACCGCTGCTGTTCTGGCATTGGGCCTCAACTATGGAGCTTATGGATCGGAGATCGTCCGAAGTTCGCTTCAAGCGGTGCCTGGGGGGCAGACCGAAGCAGCGGTGGCCTTAAACATGACCCGTTTTCAACGTCTTTGTCGGATTATCGGTCCCCAAGCCCTACGCATTGCTCTGCCTTCACTTGGAAATCTGCAAATCGAGCTGTTGAAGGGCACGTCACTTGTTTCGCTGATCACGCTAGCGGAATTAACGTATCAGGGTATGATGCTGAGATCGTTCGACATGTCCCGTACGACGTTGATTCTCACCGCTGTGCTTATCATGTACTACTTAATCGCGCAGCTGCTTGTTTTGGGAATTCGGTTGCTGGAACGTCGTCTGGCCGTGGGAGGGAACTAGGTTGAAATGGAATTGGAGCTATGCCTGGGAGGTTCTACTTGAGCTGCTTAAGGTTGTTCCGGTCACGATCGGCGCTGCATTAACGGGATTCTTGATTGCTCTGGTCATAGGGCTGTTGTTCATGATAGGCAAACGATCCCGAAATCAGTGGCTGTCCCGGCCGCTTTCGTTCTTCATGGAGCTGATCCGTTCCACGCCGCTGCTCATCCAGCTATTGTTTCTATTCTACGCACTGCCGCGCTTTGGTGTATCGCTGTCTCCTTTTACGGCTGGTGTAATCGGATTGGGATTGCACTATGCGACGTATTTGGCGGAAGTGTACCGCTCCGGTATAGAAGCAGTTCCAAAGGGGCAGTGGGAGGCGGCGAAAGCGCTCAATTTTACTCCCGGGCAAACCTGGTTTCGGTTGATTTTGCCGCAGGCAGTGCCTCCGGTACTTCCAGTGATCGGCAATTATTTGATTGTTATGTTTAAAGAAACGCCAGTATTGTCGGCCATTACCTTGGTGGAGATGCTGCAAACCGCCAAATCCTTAGGGTCGGAATCTTTTCGATATATCGAAGCCTTCACTTTGGTCGGACTGCTGTTTCTGGTCATGAGCTACGTTTCCTCGCTGCTGCTGAGAAGGCTGGAGCTGCAGCTGCTGCGCAAATAACGAAAGGAGGAAGACGGATGGGCATACCGGAGCAAATCATTGCTATCGACGAAAGGACTGCACTGACGCAGCCCATTGTCCGCTATCGAAACGTTCGGAAGAGCTACGGTCAGGTGGAAGTGCTCAAGGGCATCGATCTCGATTTGTATCCGGGCGAGAAGGTGGCGGTTATCGGACCAAGCGGATCGGGAAAGACAACGCTGGCACGCATTCTGATGACTCTCGAGTACCCTACCGGAGGAACGATTGAGGTAGATGGTGAGCAATTATGGCATCGGCGGGTGAAAGGGACTTGGGTTCGGGCGGATGAGAAGCATTTGCATCGAGTCAGAAGCTCGATCGGCATGGTGTTTCAGCACTTCCACCTGTTTCCGCACATGACGATTCTTCGCAATGTGGCGGAAGCCCCGATCCATGTGTTGAAAATGCCCAAGGAGCAGGCCGTAGCGGAGGCGCTGGAGCTGCTCGATAAGGTTGGGCTCAAGGATAAGGCAAATACGTATCCCAGTCGGCTGTCCGGCGGCCAGAAGCAGCGGGCGGCGATTGCCAGGGCGCTGATCATGAAACCGAAGGTTATGCTCTTTGACGAAGTAACGTCCGCACTCGACCCGGAGCTTGTCGGCGAGGTGCTGAAGGTCATCAAGGAGCTCGCTGAAGAAGGCTCTATGGCTATGCTGCTCATTACGCATGAAATGGCTTTTGCCCGCGAGGTTGCGGATCGTGTTTTGTTTACAGACGGAGGAGTGATCGTAGAGCAAGGGCCTCCGGAGCAGCTGTTCGAGCAACCGAAAAGCGAGCGCTTACAAGCGTTCCTATCCCGCTTTCGCAACCAAGGCTAACGAAAGGAGCTGCATCGGGTGAATACCGCGATTCAACGTGCTGCGATCGTTTTCCGTCATCCGACTGTAACTGACGCCGGAAGGATCTGGAGGCTTGTTCGTGACAGCGGCAGGCTGGACCCGAACTCGTCTTATTGTTATTTACTGCTATGCCGGTATTATTCCGGTACCTGCCTAGTTGCGGAAAGAGAGGGCGAGCTTGTAGGCTTCGTCACGTCCTTCCTTTCCCCTCAAGATCCCGCTAACGTGTTTGTATGGCAAATCGCCGTATCCCCGACTGCGCAAGGGCAGGGGATCGCGACAAGCCTGCTGCAGAGGCTGATGGAGCTTCCGGTTTATCGTCATGCCAAGAGAGTGGAGGCCACGGTTTCTCCGACCAACATCTCTTCGCGCCGTTTGTTTGAAGCCTTCGCGCGCCGTCGGGGCGCCCGACTTGCCATCTCCAATGACGGTTTTCCGGCTGCGCTATTTCCGGAGCCCGGTCATGAGGATGAGCCGTTAATACAAATTTCATTCTAGGGAGGATTTGCCGATGACCCGAGCTGATCTTGCTCAAGCTGACGGTACTCTTGACGTCTTTGAACAACTGGAGTCGGAAGTGCGCAGCTACTGCCGTTCCTTTCCAGTTGTGTTTCGTAAGGCGGTAGACTGGACGTTATGGGACACAGAAGGGAACGAGTATTTGGATTTCTTCGCCGGAGCGGGGGCGCTAAATTACGGACATAATAATTCGATGCTGAAGGCCAAGCTGATTCGCTACTTAATAGACGACGGGATCAGCCACAGCCTGGATATGGCAACGGAGGCGAAGGAACGGTTCTTGCAGCGATTCAAAGAGGTGATCTTGACTCCCCGCAATTTAATCTACAAGGTGATGTTTCCCGGTCCGACGGGGACGAATGCCGTAGAGGCGGCGCTCAAGATTGCTCGCAAGGTGACCGGCCGGACGAATGTGGTCGGCTTCACGAACGCTTTTCACGGAATGACCCTCGGAGCGCTGGCCGTAACAGGCAACAAGTTCAAGCGTCAGGGCGCCGGAGTTCCCCTGCATCATGCAACGATCATGCCTTACGACGGATATATGGGGGCGGAAGTCGACACCCTGTCTTACTTTGAAAATTATGTAAAAGATAGTGGCTCCGGCGTCTCGCTTCCTGCGGCTGTAATCGTCGAAACGCTGCAAGGCGAGGGCGGCCTGAATATGGCGGGAACGGGTTGGCTGCGAGGATTAGCGGAGCTTTGCCGGCATTATGGCATTCTACTGATCATCGACGACATTCAGATGGGCTGCGGCAGAACGGGGTCCTTCTTCAGCTTTGAGCCGTATGGCGTAGAACCGGACATTGTATGCCTGTCCAAGTCCATAGGCGGCTTCGGTCTGCCGATGGCGCTGACGTTAATGAAGCCGGAGTTGGATGTATGGGCGCCGGGGGAGCACAACGGTACGTTCCGGGGCAATAATCTTGCGTTCATCTGTGCAGCGGAAGCGCTTCGCTATTGGGAGAAGACGGAGTTCGAACAAGCCATTGGAGAGAAAGCGGCGCTCCTGGAGGGAGCTCTTCAAAGTCTGATTATCCGCTATCCCCAGCTCAAGGCGGAGTGGCGGGGTAAAGGACTTATGCAGGGAATCGCTTTCCCGTTCGAGGGCATGGCGGAAGCGGTATGTGCCGCAGCCTTCCGTCGCGGACTTATCATGGAAACGTCAGGGACGGACAGCGAAGTGGCCAAAGTGATGCCGCCGCTTACGATTACCAAGACGGCACTGGAGCGGGGCCTCCATATACTCGGTGAAAGCGTTGCTGAAGTAGCGAATCAATTTGCGGCACAGACGGTTCCGACAGTAGGGACAAACCAATAAAGGGAGGTATCCTATATGATCGTGAAGCATGTTCATGATGTGATCGGTACGGAATACGAGGTTGAAGCGGCAACTTGGTCGAGCAGGCGGATGCTGCTGCGTAAGGACGGAGTCGGCTTCTCCCTCCACGATACGACGATGAAAGCCGGTACGGTAACGGAGATGTGGTACAAGAACCATATCGAAGCAGTCTATTGCATTTCGGGAGCGGGCGAGCTCGAAGTGGTGGAGGAGAACAAAAAGCACCCCGTCGTACCGGGAACGCTCTACGTTCTTAACGGACATGAGAAGCATCGGCTCATCTGCCACGAGGACTTGAGGGTCATCTGTGTGTTCAACCCTCCGTGCACCGGCACGGAAGTTCATGACGAGAGCGGGGCCTATCCGCTGGGAGAGCCCGATGCTTATCCGTCGCGGGTTGAACATCAGCCCCAAATATTGGAGCGGGTGGATCCGGTCGTGTATAACCGTTCCATTCAGCAAGACGTTATCGACGAGGCACAGCTACATTCCTATGAGCAGGACGGCTACCTGTTTATGGAGCAATTTTTCTCAGAGGAAGAAGTAGCGGAGCTGCGTGCCGAGCTGAAGCATATCTGGGAAGTCTCGGCAACGGAAGGACGGCCGGAGGTCATCCGCGAACCGGATAGCGAGGAAGTGCGCTCCGTGTTTGCCGTGCATCGCGACAGTGAAGTGTTCAAGAAGCTGTCTATGCACGAACGGCTAACGGCGATTGTTCGGCAAATTTTGGGCAGCGAGGTCTATGTGCACCAGTCCAGAATCAATTTCAAGCCCGGCTTTACCGGTAAGGAGTTTTACTGGCATTCCGACTTTGAGACGTGGCATGTGGAGGACGGCATGCCTCGAATGAGAGCGCTTAGCTGCTCCATCGCGCTCGAAGACAACTATTTCTTTAACGGGCCGCTGATGGTCATTCCCGGCTCTCATCGGCACTTCATCGCTTGTGTCGGGCGAACGCCGGATCAGCATTACAAGGAATCGCTGCGCAAGCAGCAGTATGGGGTGCCGGATCATGCCAGCATGTCCTGGCTTGTCGAGAAGTACGGCATCGCTGCACCGACCGGCAAGGCGGGCTCGATATTGTTATTTGACTGCAACTTGATGCACGGCTCCAGCTCCAACATCTCTCCACTGCCGAGAAGCAATGTATTCATGGTCTATAACAGCATCGACAATAAATTGGTGGAGCCATTCTCCGGCCAGCGTCCGCGTCCGGGATATATTGCCGCCCGGGAGTAGACCGGGTCCGGTTTACAATCGGAAATGTAAGCTGTAGTATGGAGATGTAGATGGAAAGTAGAGCAAATCGCTGAATTCCGCAGCAGTGCGGAAGCGGGGGAACCAGAGAGCAAGGCTTCAGGTCAAGCCGGCTCACCGGGGTGAATCTCGGCATATGCCGAGTAGGGCGACTCTCACGTCCGAATCCGACAGCTAACCTCGTAAGCGTCACACTGGAGAGGCAACCTTATTACATCTGCTAGCGTTGCCTCCCCCAAGGAGGGAAAACGATGAGCTTCATGCAAGTACACGGACAGCCTGAGGAGGAGTATATTCTCGTATCCGCTCCTAACCAGGCAGGCAAGCAATTCCTGAACAGACTGCGCCAGCAAGGGATTCCGTTCTACGCTATGGTCAACAATAATTACGGGAAGAAGCGTTTGGAAGCGATGGGTGTGAATCATATCATTAAGGTGGATACGGGCAAGCAGAAGACGTGGGTCCGTCCGAGCATTCCAATTAAACGCATGTATTTGTTCGAAGACAGCTTCACCCTCTGCTGCAGGTGGATCCAAATTTGCCGGGCTTGGTCGGATAAAGAAATCTGCATCGTTTCCCGAAGAGATCACGCCAGAATGACCTATCGGGCGCTTGGTGCAGATCGAATGATATTCATCAATGGCAGTGAAGATGCGGAACTGCTCCTTCAGCCCCATCTTGACAAGCTTACCTCTGTGCAATATTCATCATAAAATTATATACATCGTAGAATCTACTACAGGGGCGATGATTTATGAAGACTGAGCTTCAATCGGAAACGGCGTACCTCATCGAGCAGTTTAAACAGCATCTTCTCCTTCAAGGCAAGGAGGAGAGTACGGTCAAGCTGTACAGTACGGAACTCTCACACTTTTTGAATTGGCTGGACCGGATGAACAAAACGCTGTCCTCCATTGAAGAAGAAGACATTTTCGCCTCCAGAGACGAGCTGTATCTTAGCGGCAAAAGACTGTCTACGATCAACAAATACGTATCGATATTAGCGACCTTCTTTCGTTGGGCGGAGCGGCAGGGAATGGTCAAAGGGAACCCCGCCGCTTCGGCTCGGTACCATTCCCCTAAGAGCACAGAGCTTCCGCGTTGGTTGACGGAGGATGAAGAAGCACGCTTGCTGGAAATCGCAGCAAAGGAGAGGAATCCGTTTAAACGGGCGAGGAATGAGGCGTTGATCCACGTTCTGTTATATGCCGGATTACGGGTGGAGGAAGTGCCGCACTTAAGGCTGAGTTCCGTGGGCATGGGAGAGCTTAAGGTCTTCGACGATGCGGGCAAGCTGCTTCGCATCGTACCGGTAGCACCGCAAACGTATAGCAAATTAGCGGTTTGGCTGGAGGAACGTTCAACTGCCGACAAGGAAACGTATAACAACAGCAGCTATCTATTCGTGACCGAAAGATCCGGGGCCATGCAAGCCAGAGCCGTTCAATTTGTGATTCAGGCGTATGCTTCCAAGCTGGGGTCGGATTTTAGCTGCCACGATTTGCGAAATACCTATTGCCGCAGACTGGCTGAAATCAGGACGCCGATTCTCCATTTGAAGCAATGGGCCGGGCATAAGTCCTTCCTTACAACGTACCAGTACTACGCGGGACTGCAATAAAACCAATAAGAATAACAATCATGCACAAGCTCTGTCCTCTGACTTAGGGGACAGAGCCTATTCATGTGCGGGATGTGCCAGGGGGCATTGATGAATATAGCAGCAAGCGGGAGGATAGGTTTGGACTCGTTTGGAAATAATGCTCATGAAGTATGTAAACCTATGGAGGCCGCTTGTGAAAAATCGTTCTTTCGGCAGAAGGCATCGGTATTGGCTGCTCCCAGTCTCTTATATCGTTGGATCCATACTACTCGCGTTTCTTATGAACTATTTAGATGAGAGTCGGAAGTGGGACTCGATAAGGTGGGGCTGGTTCTCAACCTACCTGTTCACCAGCGCCGCCATTGCGAAAGAGGTCCTCTCGGCGATCGCAACATCGCTTCTGACGATGACGACCATTACCTTCTCCGTCATGATGGTTGTTCTATCCACCTATGCTTCGCAGTATTCGCCAAGAGTACTCCCCAACTTTACCCAAAGCTTGGCTATGCAGCATGCTCAAGGTGTGTTTTTCGCCGGGTTTGTGTATTCGATTACATCGCTGCTCCTTCTAAAGCGTGCGACCGATGAACAACTGGTTCCGGATGCCGCCGTCGCCGTCATTCTGGCTACGCTATGTTTAGTGTTCTTTATCTATTTCATTCACAAAGTATCCCTGTCCATTCAAGTCAATCATTTGATGAATGAGGTGGAACAACACGCCTTAGCATTGATAGATGATCTTCAATGGACCGCTGTAGCCCCCTCGCCGGTGAAGGAGACAAGTGTAAATTCCGCGAGAGCCGGATATGTGCGTACGATCTCCTATAAGAATTTAATCAGGTTTGCCCAAAAGAAGGGGCTGTATATCAGACTCGTTCCGAGAATCGGACAATATGTTCAAAAGGGTGAGCCGTTAATCGAGATATGGGGAAAATCGAACTTAGGGGATTCCGCGGCATCGAAATACCTGGATCGGCAGATTCGGATCGGACCAACACGTACGAACGAGCAAGATTTGGAGTATGTGATGGAAAAGATCATTGATATTGCCCTGAGGGCAATATCTCCGGGCATCAACGATCCCGATACGGCGGTTTACTGTATTCGTTCCCTTAGTGTGCTGTTGACCGGGATCGCGAAGCGGGAGGGAGATCACTGGGTAATTGAAGATTCCAGGCGCGAGGGACGCGTCTGGATTCCCTTTGTCTCTTTCGATGAGCTGTTGTACAAAACCTTTTATCAGATCCGGCATTACGGAGCTAAAGATGTATCCGTTACGGGAGCTTTATTAGATGGGTTAACGAGGATTGCGAAGGGGGCTCAGCCGGAGATCAAAAGCCATATTTACAAATTTGGCGAATACGTAATCAGTAGCGTGAATCAACAAACGACACATGCCCTGGATTCGTCTTTCTTAAACGGCAAATGGCAGCAACTCGTGAAGGGCTGTCAATCCTAGTAATATCCTGAATGGTCTTACCATTGATGGTAAAAACTATTGTCGGTGCATATAAGGGGGGCGTTGTTCTTGGTCCGGTACATATCACTTGCGATTATCGCGGCTTTTGTGCTGTTGGGTGCTTTTGCCCCCGAGCAGCTGGCAGAAACAGCGAATCGGTTATTTCAATATTCGATCAGTAATTTTGGGTGGTTTTATTTAATATCGACATTCTTTTTCTTGCTGTTTTCCTTGTTTTTGGCCTTTGGCAAATACGGTAAAATCAAGCTTGGCCGCGATGAAGATGAGCCGGAGTACTCCACTTTGACGTGGTTTGCAATGCTTTTTAGCGCCGGGATGGGGATCGGGCTTGTTTTTTGGGGAGTGGCGGAGCCGTTATCCCATTACCTCACACCTCCTGAAGGAATTGCCGGGGGGAGCCCGGAAGCGGCTCGAGTGTCCATGCGGTATTCCTTTTTCCATTGGGGCCTTCATCCGTGGGCTATTTACAGTACCGTTGCTTTAGCATTAGCGTATATCCAATTTCGGATGGGAAGAGCGGGGCTGATCAGCTCCGTATTTTATCCTTTGCTCGGAGATAGGGTGAATGGAGCCGCGGGAACGGTCATCGATACGCTGGCTGTTATCGCAACCGTGTTCGGAGTGGCGACTTCCCTCGGCTTGGGTGCATTACAAATCGCCGGAGGACTATCGCATTTGTTCGGTCTCGCAAACGTCTCTTCGGTTCAAGTTTCCATCATTGCTGTTGTCACCGTGCTGTATTTGATTTCCGCCACGACAGGCTTGGATAAAGGGATAAAAATACTCAGTAATACAAACTTAGTGCTGGCCGTTGTATTGATGATATTTGTTCTTATCGCGGGACCGACATCCTTCATACTCGATACGTTTACGTTAACGCTAGGCGGCTATTTGCAGAATCTGGTCTACATGAGTTTGCGGTTAACTCCTTTTACCCAGGGGACGTGGGTCGGGGCGTGGACTTTATTTTATTGGGCATGGTGGATCGCCTGGGCGCCGTTTGTCGGTACATTCATCGCAAGGGTATCCAAAGGAAGGACAATCAAGGAATTTGTTCTTGGCGTCTTGTTGATTCCAAGCTTATTTAGCTTTATCTGGTTTTCCGTCTTCGGGGGCACGGGCTTGAATCTCGAGATGTTTCAACATATACCGCTTGCCAAGGCTGCTGCGAACGATGTGACGAGCGCATTATTTCTCACGCTGGAGCAGCTTCCGTTTGGAATATGGATCGCGGCTCTGGCGACACTTCTCATTATCACTTTCTTCATTACTTCCGCAGATTCGGCTACCTTCGTGCTGGGGATGCTCTCTTCAAACGGCAACCCGAACCCGTCCAACAAAGTCAAAATCGTTTGGGGGATCTTTCAGTCGTTAATTGCAGTTGTTTTATTAATAAGCGGCGGGCTAACCGGACTTCAGACGGCGTCCATTGTCGCGGCGGTTCCGTTTGCCGTCATTATTGTCGGCATGTGTGCATCGATTCTTGTGGCATTAAGGCAGGACGAGAAAAGAATGAAAGCCCAGCAGAAGCGCAGGATGGAGAAATTGGACGAGCTGCTCGACCGGATGCGGACCGAATAAGCTGTGAGGACGCTTGCTCGGCAATAAGAAGGGATAGAAGCCGCTAACGGCTTTCTATCCCTTCTTGGCATGAGTACAGTACTACTCTCTAGGGGGTTTCACATCTTTAGGAATGAATTGGAAAATATCGCCTGTCTCGAACGACTCAATAAGACGGTCAAGCCACATGTAGTAACGGACGGCCTCGTCCATTTTTGCCACATCGGCTTTCAGCTGGGCCTGCAGCTGTTCGTTATCGGGGAACCTGCCCGCAAGCTCCAGCAGCTCCGATTTGGATTTGCGCAGCGCATGCAAATTTATATCAAGCGCCTTACGCCACTTCAGAGAGAAGAAGTCGGCGAAGGTTTGGAACCAGTCCAATTCAACCTCGTAAAGGTCTTTTCTTGATCCTTTTTCCCATACTTTATTCACCATCTTCAAATCGACCAGCGTGCGTACTCCTGTGCTCATACTGGTTTTGCTCATTTCCATCGCTTCTCCCATTGCATCTAACGTCATGGGTTTGTTTTGGAAAAAAAGCAATCCGTACAGATGGCCGGTTG
Organism: Paenibacillus chartarius; assembly: GCF_042432825.1. Taxonomy (NCBI): domain Bacteria; kingdom Bacillati; phylum Bacillota; class Bacilli; order Caryophanales; family Paenibacillaceae; genus Paenibacillus; species Paenibacillus chartarius. The sequence goes on from NZ_JBHLWN010000095.1 coordinate 13,136, forward strand.
ATTGCGTAATCCCGTACAGGTCCATGTTGTTGCCGATCGCCTCGATAACGCGTTTTCTTGCTTTCGCTAAGGCTTGTTCCTGCTCTGGGGATAACCCGTCGGCGGGTTGCTCCATCTGTGTTTCACCTGCTTTCACAATGTACAACGATATTGTAAAAAACCTAATCGACAAAGTAAAGGATTTAACCATTGCGGATTAGTTAGCATGAGAGAGGAATTTGGAGTAAAGTGTATACAGTTTTTACTGTACGAACAGATTGTACGGAAAGTTACGTTGACATGTCTTTCGTTTCTTCTTTACACTGAATGTGGATAACGGATCTGCATATAGGAAAGGGGTGAGCGTATGGCGATTATCGAAGTTAGCCGGGTTAGCAAAATATTCGGACCCGATCCGAACACGGTGATCCAATTACTTGCCGAAGGGTGGTCGAAGGAAAGGATCTATCGCGAAACCAAGCATACGGTAGGGGTCAACAACGTTTCATTTTCCGTAGAACCTGGTGAGATCTTTGTGATCATGGGGCTGTCGGGCAGCGGCAAGTCCACGCTTGTTCGCATGCTCAACCGCCTGATCGAGCCTACCGGAGGCAGTATTGTCGTTGGAGGCGACGACATTGTACAGATGAATCAGGAAGCTTTGCTTCGGTTCAGACGGAAACGGATCGGCATGGTTTTTCAGAAATTCGCTTTGTTCCCGCATAGGACGGTAGCGGAAAATGCGGAGTACGGCTTGGAGGTACAGGGCGTAGCCAAACAGGAGCGGCGCAGGAAGGCGCTCGATGCGCTGAAGCTCGTCGGCTTGCAGGATTGGGCCGACAGCATGCCCTCTCAGCTTAGCGGAGGAATGCAGCAGCGAGTAGGTTTAGCCAGGGCGCTGGCCAATGACCCCGACATCCTTCTTATGGATGAAGCGTTCAGCGCGCTGGATCCATTGATCCGCAAGGATATGCAGGATGAGCTTCTGGAGCTCCAGCACAAGATGAAGAAAACGATCATCTTCATTACGCACGATCTGGATGAGGCGCTTCGTATCGGCGACAGGATCGCTTTGATGAAGGACGGAAGCGTCGTTCAAATCGGTACGCCGGAGGAGATTATGATGAATCCGGCCAACGAATATGTGGAGCGGTTCGTCGAAGATGTGGATTTGTCCAAAGTATTGACGGCCTCGTCGGTGATGCGCAGGCCTGAGACGATTGCCATCGACCGGGGCCCCAGGGTTGCCCTTCAGCTCATGCGGGATAGCGGGATCTCCAATCTGTTTGTGGTGGACAGAGGCAAACATTTCATCGGTGTCATTACCGCCGAAGCGGCTTCCGCCGCCGTCAGGGATGGCAAGAGCTTGGACGACATCGTCATTCGGGATGTACCAACCGTATCCCCTGATCGGCTGTTGTATCAGCTGTTCGATATTTGCAGCAGCTCCAAATATCCGATTGCTGTGGTGGATGAAGACAATCGTATTATCGGGGTTATTGTCAGCGGAGCGGTGCTGGGGGCGCTGGCAGGGCACCCTGTGCATACGGAGGAGGTCGATGTTGATGTTTCCGAAGCTACCGCTGGATGAATGGGTCGAGTCCCTCGTAGATGTGCTTGAGGACAACTTATCGCTGGTCTTCGATATGATTTCAGCTTGTATTAATGGCATCGTTAATGCTTTGGCAGCCGTTATGCATTTTCCGCCGGCTCTTCTGCTCATATTGGCGATTACGGTAGTGGCTTATTATTTCGGCAGATGGAAATTCGCGCTGTTTACTGCGGCAGGCCTTTTGCTAATCGATAACCTGGGCTACTGGGACAATACGCTCGATACGCTTGCTTTGGTCATGACGTCGGCCCTCATCTCCATTATTATCGGCATTCCGTTTGGCGTATGGTGCGCACAGAGTGAACGGATACGGAATGTATGTACGCCGATGCTCGATTTCATGCAGACGATGCCCGCATTCGTCTATCTAATCCCGGCTGTCACCTTCTTTGGATTGGGTGTTGTGCCCGGGGTCATTGCATCCGTTATTTTTGCCGTACCGCCGACGATTCGGCTGACGAATTTGGGAATACGCCAAGTAGCGGAGGATCTGGTGGAGGCTGCCGACGCCTTCGGTTCAACCGGAAGCCAGAAGCTGTTTAAGCTCCAGCTCCCGCTGGCTATGCCTTCAATCATGGCAGGGGTCACTCAAACGATTATGCTATCGCTATCAATGGTTGTGATCGCTTCGATGATTGGAGCTCAAGGAATAGGCGCGGACGTTTATCGGGCAGTTACGCAAATCAAGACAGGACAGGGCTTCGAAGCCGGCTTGGCCATTGTCGTTCTGGCTATTGTTATGGACAGAATGAGTCAATATATCTTGAAGAAGAGAAGGAGAGGCTCGAATGTATAAAAACAAAGGAAAACTGCTAGCGATACTTGGATTCGTTGGCGCTCTTGCCCTGACAGGTTGCGCTGAGCGGGGGGCTTCCAATGCTGCCGCTTCAAACGGTACATCCGGTCAAGCCGCAAAGGCCGGTGCCGCCGGTGTCGGGGAGCAAGTGAAGTATGAAATCATCGGCATTGACCCGGGCGCGGGACTGATGAAGCAAACGGCGCAGGCTCTGAAAGATTACGGCCTGACCGATTGGAAGCTTGTCGAAGGGTCCGGCGCCGCGATGACGGCTGCTCTTGATAAGGCATACAAGGATAAGAAGCCCATTATTGTAACCGGTTGGACGCCGCATTGGATGTTCGCCAAGTATGAATTGAAATACTTGCAGGATCCGAAAGGGACTTACGGCAAAGATGAGGAAATCCATACCGTTACCCGTAACGGCCTGAATCAAGATGCTCCGTCGGCCTATGCGCTGTTGGATCGGTTTGAATGGACGCCGGATGAGATGGCGGTGGTGATGTCTGCCGTTACCGAAGGTAAGAAGCCGGAAGAGGCGGCGGCACAATGGGTCAAAGATAACGCGGCCAAAGTAGACGCTTGGGTGAAGGATCTTGCCAAAGAGGAGGGGAAGAAGCTGAAGCTCGCTTATGTCGCATGGGACTCCGAAATTGCCAGCACCAACGTGGTGAAGCAGGTGCTCGAGCAGCGGCTCGGGTATAAAGTCGATCTGCTGCAGGTTGAGGCGGGACCGATGTGGGCAGGCATTGCGGATGGAAGCGCCGACGCTGTGGTAGCGGCATGGCTGCCGACGACACATAAGGACTACGCGGATAAATATAAAGGAAAGTTTGAAGATCTGGGAGCCAACCTGAAAGGCACAAAGCTGGGGCTCGTGGTTCCCACCTATATGGAAATTACCTCGATCGAAGACTTAAAGACAAAATGATAAGAACGATATCCGGAATGAGGTTAGCTCACCTTGGTGATCTAGCCTTTTTCCGTATCTTGGCCTAGCTGAGCGCAGCACCCCAAGGGGCTGAACTCTACAGAAAATTCATATTCAATAGCGTCCTTAGAAGCTATAATTAAATCAAAAACCTCAAGAGGACTCTATGCTTGTAAACGCCATGACCAACGATCGAACCAAGAAATTCATCGTTATCGGCCAAATATCCGTATATTTCGGCCTGCTGATTTTATCCTTACGGCACTTCTGGGTGTATCCCGCCAAGCATTATCTTGCTCTGGTCGTTGTCCTGTTCATTGGATTCCTGCCTTCTATACTGGCTCGTTATGCTCCAGCAAAGGTCAGGCCCTACATCCTGGTGACTAACGCCCTAGTGCTTGTTTCCTTGATATTTACTCTTCTGCAGGAATGGGCGTTGGCGGGCGTGTTTGTGCTGGTGCCTGTATTCTCTTTGCTATTTGAAGATAGAACGATTTATATCTATGCATCGATAAGTTCATTAATAGTTAATGTCGTATTGGCGCTGCTGTTTTTATTTCATGCGGAACAAGCAAGCGAGCATTTGGTGATTTTGTTGGATGTGCTTACGGTTTTCTTTATATTGGTCTTCATTATTTATTTTGTTGTGAGGGATTTACGCTGGCGAAATATGCTGGAGGCCAAGCATTTGCAAACGATTCTTACGCTATCGCAAAGCGTGGAGGCGCGGGATCCTTATACGCAGGGACATTCTCAAAGAGTGGCCTATTTGGCCCGGATGATCGCAAGCAGAATCCCGCAGATGGATGCCGAGCTGGTGTATAACTGCGGGCTTATTCACGATGTGGGGAAGCTGTCCGTTTCGGACTCGATTCTGCTGAAGACAAGCCGCTTAACCAATGACGAATATGAAATCATGAAATCCCACACGACCTCAGGGGCCAAGTTATGCAATAATCTGAATATATCAGGGGAAATTGTCAAGGGAGTTCTGTATCACCATGAGCGCTACGATGGCAAAGGGTATCCGCACGGCCTAAAAGGGGATGAAATCCCTTTACTTGCAAGAGTGCTTTGCGTGGCGGATTGCATTGATGCGATGTGCTCCAACCGGTCCTATCGGAAGGCCTTGGAAATGGACTATGTGCGCGCGGAGCTGAATACCTGCAAACATACCCAGTTCGATCCCGCGATTGTGGATATCGTTCAGGAGCTGTGGACGGATATCGTGTTGTTTTACGAGCACAATCAAGCTAATAGAGGATTAGTATCTTCGGACGACGTTCCGAATCGTTGAAAAGCAGGGTGAGCAAATGAAGCTGTCTGAAATCGAGAAAATCATAGATCCTATCATTGTTGAGCGAGGCATCGATTACTGGGATGAAGATTGCATTTTATCTATAGAGGAAGTGGAACCGCTAGTTTACAGGGCGGAAGTTGAGGGCAGCGATCTGTACGACGTGGAGGTTGGGCTGGATTCACAGGGAAAGGTCTTGTACACAGAGTGTAACTGCCCTTATGATAAGGGCCCCGTATGTAAGCATACGGTGGCTGTGCTTCTGGAAATTAGAGAAGAACGATTCCGTAGGGACGACATGGGGGTTAGTTCTATACCAAAGCCGATTCCTGGAACGAACTTGTCCGCTCGGTTGTCTAAGCTTGGCAAAGAGGAACTGATCGAGCTGCTTGTTCAACTCTCAAAGGAAGTGAAGGAGGTAGAACTGGCCCTAGCCCTAAAATTCGCTGTATATGACAATGCAGCAGATCTAGACCGATTTAGGAAAGTAATTCGATCTTATATAAAGAAAAACTCTGACCGCCATGGATTCGTTGCCTATCGCAATGTTGCCGATGCAGTAACTGGGGCCGACATGGTAATAGAGAAAGCTCGTGAGCTATGGGAGCAGGGGCATCATCTTCGATCGATGGAAGTAAGCTTTTGTATTTTGCGGGAAATGGCCGGCTTATTTCAGGCATGCGATGATTCCGACGTAATCGTAGGCGGGATCATTCAGGATAGCTTGGAGCTCGTGCAAGCTGCAGCGAGCCAGCCGGAAGCCATGCCCGTTCATGACCGTGCATGGCTGTTTTCGCAGCTTTTACAAGAAATGCGCCATCCGGAGCTGAACGGATGGAATGAGGTTCAATTGTCGCTCTTGGAAAGTGCCTCCTTCTTGATTGACAGTCCCGAGGAACGGAGAGAATGGGAACGGAAATTACTTGATTTGGAAAGGCGAGAAACAAGCCAATCGTACTCCGGTCCCTATTTTATGGAAAATATATCCAAGCTCCGTTATCGGGTCATTCAGAGAATGGATGGCGCAGAGCAAGCGACTAAATTTATCGAGGATCATTTGGACCTGACTGCGTTTCGTCAAATGGCGATTGACGCAGCAATGGAACGCAGTCAATATGAACAAGCATTGCAATTGGCTGTGCAAGGAGAACGTCAAGACGCATCGAGAGGCTACCCGGGATTAGTCAAGGGGTGGAAGAGATGCCGCTACGAGATCTATCGTCATACCCAACAAGTAGAGCAGCAGATCAAGCTTGCAGAGGAGTTTGTATTAGACGGGGATTATACTTATTACTTGGAGTACAAACAATTCATTCGTAAGGATGAGTGGCCTGAAGCTTATGAGAGGCTGATCCATACGCTGGGACGCAGTACCAGAAATTGGAGTGCAGATGCTTTATATGTGCGGGTGCTTATTGAGGAAAAGGATACACGGAGATTGATGGATTACGTCCGAACTAACAAATGGTCCGTAGCCATTCATTACCCGCATCTGGTGGAGGAGTATGCCGAGGAAGTGTTTGATATATTCAAAGCAGTGATTCTGGCAGAAGCGTCTCACTCTACCAACCGAAAAGCGTACCGGAAGGTGTGCGGAGTAATTGGGCAGCTTGTCGAAGCCGGCGGCCGAGCTCGTGCTGAAGAGGTCATCAAGCATCTTTGCTTTCATTATTCCAATAAACCCGCTTTTATGGATGAGCTGCAGCAGATAAAGCTGAATTAAGAGCATGGTGCATCTGAAAGAACGGAACCGGGGCACGCTTGACCTGTGGACATGGCGGTCCATCCTCCAGTGGTAGAGGGCCCAGCTTATTTACCCGAACCGTTTCCGCACTGAAGCTGGAGTTCGAACCCGATATTTTAACGATAGCGTTACAAAGCACCCGAGAGGGTGCTTTTTGCATGTCCTCGCTCAAAGCGGGGTCCTCCATCAAAAGCACTAAATCTAAAATATTTTTAGGCAAAATTCGATATGAATTTACATGAAAAATATAAAGAGATTGCTGAGATTTTACATTGTAGTAGTAGCTTAGAGTAAAGCATGTAACTTGGAGGCTGAAACCTATGAAAGTGCTGATTGTAGAAGATTCGGTGTTCGTGCAAAATGTGATTCGCAAAGCGATTATAGACCAATTTCCCGGTTGCGAAGTGATGACAGCCGGCGACGGGGAGAAAGGCTATGCCCTATATCAGGAGTTTCAACCGGATATTATGACGACAGACCTGTTGATGCCGAATGTAACCGGGCAGGAGCTGGTTCGGAGAATCCGGGAAAACGACAAAACGACGAGGATCATTGTCATCTCGGCCGATGTTCAGAAAGCGACCAAGGATGAAGTGGAGGAGCTGGGGATCGTCGGATTTTTGAACAAGCCGGTAACGGGGGACAAAGTAGAGCTGCTGGCTAAGCTGATTCGGGAGGCGCCACATGCTTAACGAGCTGCAGAAGGATTTAATGACGGAGCTGGTTAACGTTTACGTTGGGCAGGCTGCCAGCATGCTGTCGGACATGGTGAACCAAAAAATCATATTGAACATACCGGAAGTCGAATTGGTTTCGATCTCCGATGTGAACCGGGAAGATCTCAAGCATAACATTTTCTTCAGCGAGGGGCACCTGATTACATCCTCCTTGAAGTTCGGCCATGAATTCAACGGGAAAGCATTCCTGATGATTCCGGCCGATCAGGCCAAAATACTGGTGAATACCTGCTTGGGGGAGGTCGTTTCCGGGACGGACACTCAAGCCAAGAGCTTGGTGGATACGGATCTGGATGTGCTCAAGGAAATCAGTAACGTTATTTTAAATGCGATTATCGGGGAGTTCGGAAACTTCCTCGAGTTGAAGCTGGAATATGCAGTGCCGGATATCCAGCTTGTATTTGTTACCCATACGGACCACCAGGTGTTTCTTCAGAATGAAATCTATGTGCTGATTTTGCACACGTCCTTTTTGCTTGCGGATGTGGATGTGAGGGGTGTCATTATCATTGCGCTGAGCATGAGCTCTATTTCCAATCTGCTTGGTAAAATCGATGCGATGCTGGAGGGGGCCAATGGATAGTCTCGTTATTCAAGCTCTGGATAAGGCGAATATTGGGATGATGGTCGTCGACAAAGATTTGCGGATCGTGCTGTGGAACCATTGGCTGGAGCGCTTCTCCGGGAGAAGGCGCGAAGAAGTATTGGGCGAAAGCTTGACGGAGGTTTGCCCGAGGTTCCAGGTGAGCACCTATTTGGATATTTTACAGAAGGTGCTGTATCATGGCCAAAGCCGATTTTGCTCCAGTACGTTGCATAAAGCATTTATTTTGCCTAAGGATGTTGAAGAGGAAATGATTTACAAGCAAAACATGCATATCACGCCGATCTACCAGGGGGACTTCAGCTATGCTCTGATTCAGATCAGCGATATGACGAATACGTACTATAGAGTGAATAAATTGAAGAATCTGATCAAAGAGATGGAAATGGAAGTTAACGAAATCAAGACGTCGGAGAAAATCAGCCGGCATCTGTCCTTGCACGATTCGCTTACAGGCCTGCCGAATCGTCTTGCCTTTCATGACCGGCTCGTCTGGGCGATCAGCTATGCGCAAAGGAACGGGGATAAGCTGGCCGTCATGTTCTTGGATGTGGATGGCTTCAAGGCGGTCAACGATACGTTCGGACATGCTGCCGGCGACCGCGTCTTGATCGAGGCGGCCCATCGGCTGCGCGACAGTATTCGGAGCGTCGATACGGTTGCCCGGATCGGCGGCGACGAGTTTGTCGTGGTCGCAACCCAGCTAACGAATCAAGAGGATGCTGCATCCGTCGCTCAAAAAATCATAACATCGTTTGAACCGCCATTCGAAGTTGACGGAGCCTCCGTCGGCCTGACCGTCAGCATCGGCATCAGTCTCTACCCTCGAGACGGATTGGAGCCTTCCGAGCTGTTGAATAAGGCTGACCAAGCGATGTACGGCATTAAAGCGAAGGGGAAAAATGCTTTCGGGTTTATCCATTAAGCCCGGTCTGCAAACGTCCCGCGGCGGCGGAAAGGGGTTATGGCAAGCAGGTTGTAAGCTCTATAAAATGCTGAAAGCACCCGGGAGGGTGCTTTTTTGCGCACTTAGGCTTGGCGCGGGGCTGCGGGCTTAGGCCGCACCGCAGTCCACGAGGCGGAAGCGTTTGGCCGCATCGTGTCACCCCTCCGTCAAATCCGCCCTTAATTCGCTTGCGACTTCAATCATTTTAGGGATGACGGCTTCATCGGAAACGGCTACGTACAAATCCCCTTGATAATGCCGGAAAGGAATCATGGCTTCACCGTAGCTCCACATGAAAAAGTCACCGTCGATGGTCATGGTGGTTGCAGGTCCGGAGACCGTATACGACGATGCGTACGTAAAATCAGGCTTGGCTGCAAAGTACTGTTTGCACTCTTCCAAAGAGATGGTTTGCGTCAAAGCATCGTCTTGGAATGATCTTGTTATTCGAAAACGCTGACTCATGAACGTTCCTCCTGTAGAAGCTATGTTTTTCTTTCGTTTGACCTTCGGATTCGTCGCGCCGTTAAACATGACAACATACTTGCAATACTAACATATTTTCATTTTACTTTCTTGCCGGGTGCAGCACGCGGTGTTCCAAAACTGAATGGTGCAGGCAACTAATTATTTTGGCAAAACGGTGAATGCATTTTTTGTCATGACACATCCTAAAGCCATTAAGTTACAAATGTGGCGGCAGGTGGATAAATGAACATAGCCATTATGGGAGCAGGGTTATCGGGCCTGGCCTGTGCGATTACCCTGGAGAAAAACGGCGTACAACCAACCATCTTTGAAAAGCGCAGCAAAGTAGGGGACCGGTTCGTCAACGGGGAGGTGCTGCTTTCCATTTTCACACGCCCTGTTCACGATTGCATCGCCTCGCTTTCCGAGCAGTTTGGCATCTACCTACAGCCCGTCTCAAATATTCAGCAAATGGTGATCATGTCCAAAAATGAGAAGGCGATTATAGAGGCGCAGCTGGGCTTTACCAATATTCGCGGGAGAGAAGAGGACTCCTTTGAAGCCCAGTTAAGCCGGCAGGTGAAGTCGCCGATCCGGTTTCACTCGGAAGAAACGTATGAACAGCTGCTTGCGAATTACACACATGTTGTGCTGGCGACGGGAGACGGGGAATACGCAAAGAAAACCCGGAATTTCAGGGAGGACTTAACCGTATCGATCAAAGGAGCCACTGTTGAAGGTACCTTTGACAGATATGCGGTTATGAGCTGGATCGATTACGATATGGCTCCATTCGGCTACGGGTACCTCATTCCCCTCTCGGAGAAAGAGGCTAACATTGTGATCGCCATCCCCGATATTCCTTCTACCCGAGGAGTTGAACTTGAGCATTTGTGGGGACCGTTTCACCAAAAGGTTCAATCGGAACTCAGCCAGCCGCTTCCCATTACCGATCAGTTTCAAATCTCGAAATATCCGATGGGCATCTGCAGATCGGCGCGGATCGGAAATACATTCTATGCAGGAAACTGCTTTGGCAGCATGATGCCGTTTATGGGATTTGGTCAATATATTGCGCTGCTGACAGGGGTTTATGCCGCATATGATTTATGCGGTCTCGGCAGCTACGAGGAATTAACGGCTCCTTTGCGGCAAAGCTACGAGAATTCCCTTGTCTTGCGAAGAGCGATGGAACAGATGGATAATCCGGATGTCGACCGCATTGTCCGTATGCTGCAAGGATATTTGGGGGAAAAGCTGTTCCAAACCAAGCGGCTGAATCCCTTAAAGCTAGCCAGTTATATCATGCGGCCTTATGTGAAGTACAAACAAGGAGTGACCACCTGATGAGATCACCAGATTCAGTTCCATTAACCGCTTCGGAGCTCGGTTATTTATGGACGGGAACGGCGATTAACGAATTGTCGTCGTGGTATTTGCGCGTTTTTCATGCACATGCAGCAGACATGGAAATTAAAGAGCTGCTGGACACTGCATTACAAATGACGAATAAGACGATCCTTGAACAGCGAAAACAGCTGCTTGCCCATGATCATTATGCGGTTCCGCAGGGATTTGCAGCTTCGGATGCGTTAGGGGATGGGCCTGCCTTATTTACAGACCGTTTCATGCTGCAATACCTCGATATCGCAATCCGACTCGGCCTTGTGTTTCACTCCAAGAGCTTGGCCCAAGCAGCAAGAGCCGATGTTCGCGAATATTTCGCCGAGTGCGTCGCAGCTACCATTCAGCTAGTTCAACGGATCAAAGATACGCTTCTGCGCAAAGGGATGTACTGGCGAACGCCTGCCCTTCCTTCGGAAGAGAATCCGGAGGTGATTCATAAACAAAGCTATCTGAACGGATGGTTCGGAGATACCCGTCCTTTGAACAGTATAGAACTCGCGAACTTGTACGACACCATGGAGCTGCTTGCCCTGATTGAAGCCTTATGCATGGGATTTGCGCAAACCTCGAATTCGGAGGACGTGGCCCGGTTATTCTCGAAGGGCGCTTCGGTTGTCAGAGAACAGTTTGATTCGATGTCGCACGCGTTATTGAAGAGCCATATGCCCATTCCGCCGACCTTTCAAGCGGAGGTTACAGATTCTACAGGCAGCGTGTTCTCGGATCGGCTGATGGCCTGCCATATCGCGGGCGTATTCGGATCACTCATTACACAAGCCGGATATTCGCTCGGATCTGTCATGAATCATGAATTAGTCAAGCTGTATATGTCCTTAATTAGTGAAGCGGGGGCCTTTACCGAGCAGATTACGAAATGTTTAATCGATCATGAGTGGCTGGAAAAGGTGCCGGGCGCTGTTGACCGTGAGGCTTTGTTGAGCACTTGAATAGTCAATATAGTTGCGAAGCGAGGTGCATTCGGAATGAACGTGTCACACGAAGTCGGATTATCGTCAACAGAAATTGCTTGGCTATGGTCGACTTATATTAACGACAGCATGTCGATTTGCTTAACCAAACATCTACAACAGCACAACAAGCATAAAGACGTCGAACGCCTGCTGCAAACAACGTTGGAATTGTCCACAAAGCATGTTAAGGAAATCAGGGCGATTTTTACGAAGGAAGGCTTCCCGATCCCAAAGGGATTTTCGGAGTCCGATGTCGACCTCACGGCGCCTGCTTTATTCTTCGATCTGTTCTCCGTTAGCTTTGTTTACGGTATGAGCCGAATCGGGTTAGTAACCTACGGAAAGATTGTCTCTCAGGTGGCTCGTGAGGATGTTCGATTATTTTTCTCGAAGTGTCTTCAGTCTACACTCGAACTGTACAATGCTTCTATTGAATTGATGCTGAGTAAGGGAATCTACGATCGACCGCCGATGATCCCTTATCCGGATCATATTGAGTTTATTAAAGAGAAGGAAACCTGGATATCCAAGTGGATGGAGAAAAAGCGGCCCCTCAATGTAATTGAAATGTCGGAAATGTTCTTCAACATTGAACGCAACTACTTTGGATTGATTATCTTGACCGGATTTATTCAGGTCGCCAAAGATGAGAGGGTCAAGCAGCATTTGATAAGGGGGAAGAAGTTAGCTCAAAGGCAGATTGATTTTTTGAATGTGACTTTTATCAACGATGATCTCCTTGGGACCGTAATGGTTAATTCCGAAGTGACGACATCTACGGTTTCTCCGTTTTCCGACAGGTTGATCATGTTTTTGATTTCAGCGCTTAACGCGCAAGGGATAGCATATATAGGACATGCTCTATCGACGTCTTCCAGGGTAGATCTTGTTTCGGAATATGCTCTAATCATCGCAGAAATTGCGAAGTTTGCCAAAGACGGGATGGATCTCATGGTGGAGTACGAATGGATGGAAGAGCCTCCTCATGCTCCTAATCGAAAGGAATTAGCGGGGATATGAGGGGCCCCTTATGCAAATAATCAATATATAAAAATTTCCTGTTGACGATGGAGGCTAACACATGTCGAGTGTCAATCTGGCTGTCATTTATTACAGTTCGACCGGTATCAATTATCAACTGGCTCAGTGGGCGGCGGATGGAGGCAAGGAAGCCGGAGCTGATGTGAAAATTTTGCGGATACCCGAGCATGCTCCCGAGTCGGTCATTCAATCGAACCCGGCTTGGAAGGCTCATGTTGAGGCAACGGCGAGCGTTCCGGAAGTGACTGAGCATGACCTGGAATGGGCGCACGCCATTATTTTCAGTACGCCTACCCGCTTCGGCGGTATGGCGGCTCAGATGAAGCAGTTCCTGGATCGGACGGGCGGACTTTGGTTTCAAGGGAAGCTGGTCAATAAAGTGGTGAGTGCCATGACCTCCGCGCAAAATGCTCATGGCGGCCAAGAACAAACGATTCTTTCGCTCTACACGACCATGTATCATTGGGGTGCGATCGTCGCGGCTCCGGGCTATACCGATCCTGCCCTCTTCGCTGCTGGCGGGAATCCGTATGGAACGAGCGTATCCGTTACTCAGGATGGGAAAATGGTGGAGAATGTACGCGACGCCGTCATCCACCAAGCCAAGCGTACCGTGAACGTGGCGAAGTGGGTCAAAGCCGGTCAGCAAGGGTAACTTCTACAGAGGAACGACAAGGAGTTCAACCGCTAAACCCGGCTGAACTCCTTTTCCTCAGTTTGACTCCAAACAATACTTTTGCCATTCAGCCCGCTTCCCAGGCGTCATGCCGAATTCCTGCTCGAGGAATGCGGAGACGCTGCCGTAGTGCTTGTGAATGGTCGTGAACACGGCTTCCATAAATTCCCGGCGAAGCTCCATGTTTGCAACGATCCGATCCGCTTCTTCAGGAGACATAAATTCGGAGAGCTGCTGCTTGATTTTCTCATTCATTGGAATTAGGGTTGTGTTCGAAATCAAGTAGTCTTCAATAATCGTTTCCTCCGGTACCCCGAGAGCCAGCAAAATGATGGCCCCGCCGACCCCAGTCCGGTCCCGGCCGCCCGCACAATGGTGGAGCACCCCCAAATGATCCAGATTCATAATCGTCGTCATTAGCGATCGGTAGGAAGGGTTGTTGACCGCCATCTCCACATACATGGCTGCCAGCATGTCCGGCGTCATGCCCTTGAAATGCCCTTGCCGCATCAGTTCGCGCATGTCGGCAGGAACATCCTGCTTCATCGCCGGAATACGAATATTTTTCACTCCCTCAATAACGGGGTCCGGCTTCTGTTCGGCTTCCCCATCCGAGCGGTAATCGAATATCGTTTTTATGCCTAAGGACTGGAACAGCTCCAGGTCGTTTGCCGTCATGCCGGTCAGTTCCGCAGAACGAAAGAAGAGCCCATATTTGACCTTTCTGCCGTCTGTGGTTTCATAGCCGCCCATGTCGCGAAAGTTCAGAACGCCTTCAAAGGGAAGGATACGGTTATTTGGATAATTCGCCAATTGAATCGCCATAGTAACATACACCTCGATTAGGATTTATGCGTACATCAGTTCTTTGGACTGTTCGATCATTTCGCTTTCTTTGCCTTCGTAGATATGCGAAGCGCGCTCCTCCGTTAAGGCTTCAGGAGGGCCGTCGAACAGAATCTTGCCGCCCTTGATGCCAATGATTCGGCTGGCATACCGCTTGGCCACTTCCACTTGATGGAGATTCACGAGGCAAGCGATGCCCTGTTCGGTGCAGTTGCGGTGGATCGCATCCATGACGACGGTGGAAGAGCGCGGATCGAGTGAAGCGATTGGTTCATCGGCCAAAATGAGCTGCGGCTTCTGCGCCAGCGCACGGCAGACGCCGACTCTCTGCATCTGACCGCCCGAGAGCTCGTCGGCGCGTTTGTACACTTCGTTCTCAAGTCCTACCTTATGCAGCAGAGCGATAGCTTCTTGCCGGTCGGATTCGCTATATCGATTAAATACACCCGCCCATGAGCTCATGTACCCAAGCCGACCATGCAGGACATTCTCAAGCACGCTAAGCCGGTTCACCAGATTGTAATGCTGAAAAATCATGCCGATCTGGGAGCGGACCTTGCGCAGTTCCTTGGCTCTAGCTTGATCTACGCGGCACCCCAGAAATTCAATACTGCCTTCCGTCGTTTCAACCAAGCGGTTAATGGAGCGAAGAAGAGTCGATTTGCCGGCGCCGCTCGGGCCAATCACGGCGATAAACTCTCTCTCCTTCACCTGCAGGTGATCGATATCCAAAGCTGTTGTCGAACTGCTGTATTGCTTCTTCAAGTTGCGGATCGTTAACAGATTCGTCATGAATAAGGGCTCCTTCCAGGAATTAGCGGCTGCTTCCGACAAGGCGGATGCGAATTTGATTCGTGATCATCTCGAGCAGGAATAACGTGATGAACACAACGAGAACGCCCATCGCCAGAGGGGCGAAGTCATAGTAGCCGATGTATTCCTGCAGCAGAACGCCGATGCCGCCTGCGCCGACCATGCCGAGAATGACGGTTTCGGCTACCGTAATCTCGAATTTGAATGCGATCAAAGCGAGGAAAGAGGTCATCAAGCTCGGGAGCAAGCCGTTAAATACGACATGCCACCACGTTCCACCCGTCGCTCTTATAGCTTCGACAATGTCTTTGCCGGACTCGTCAATCTGGGCGGCAAACACTTTAATCAGGAAAGCGATCGTCGGAAACAGAAGTCCGACCACGCCGGCCATCGGGCCGAAGCCCATGCTGGCTACAGAGAGCAGCACCCATATCATGGTTGGAATCGTGCGGATGACGACGACAAAAACTCGCAGCAGCGTGGCAGCGAAGCGGTTCGGTCTGGTGTTGTCGGCCATGACGAAAGCGAGCAGAATGGAAATGACCACACTGAAGACTACGCAGAGAAAGGCGACGATCACCGAAGACAGCAGCTCGGCAAGCAGCCTCGGGAGCTCGCTGAAGGAAATCTGCATGAAGGTGCGGGCGATCCAGGGAATCCGGGCAACCCCATCAAGGAATTGCGTATAACTTAGGTCGATATAAGCGAGGCAGGGGGCGAACAGCGCGAACATGCCGAGAAAAAACAGCTGCTGCTTGCGCTGCGTCGGTTTATGGGCAATTGGAGTCTTCATTTAGATCAACCGCTCCCTTATGCGCTGCGTGAGGAATTCAACCGCCAGGATCATGATGACCATAATGGTGATGACGGTAGCCGTCTTGCTGTATTGGAACAAATCCATCGTCTGTTTAATTTGGCTGCCGATGCCGCCGCCGCCGACCAGTCCAAGCACCGCGGAAGCGCGGATCGTAATCTCGAACATAAACAGCGTCCACGAAATATACCCTGGCATGAACTGGGGAATGACGGCATGCTTTAACTTTTGCCAATACGTAGCGCCGGCCGCATCAAGAGCTTCCACAGGATGTTTATCGATTTCTTCTATGGATTCGGCGTATACGCGGGAAAGAAACGCGACGCCGAACAGAATAAGCGAGAAAATTCCCGGCATGGCGCCTACTCCGAAAAGCACGACCAAGATCGAGGTCCATACCAGGAACGGAACGTTGCGCAGGAATGAGACGATGCCGCGGAGCACAACCCGTAAAGCGGGATGCGGCGCCGTATTATTCGCCATCAAGAACGCAAACAGGAGTCCGGCCATGGAAGAGATCACCGTTGCAGCGACGCCGAAAGCGAGCGTATCCAGGACCGGCTTCATGTATTTCGCGATATCGGACGCGTTGGGAGGCATGAAGTCGACAACCAGAAACCGGACGAAGATCGGAATGCCGACCATAAACTCCATAAAATCAAACTTGATATACCATATCGAAAATGCGAGGGCGGCTAAAAAGAGGAGAAGCGACAGACGCCGCTTCACCTTTATTTGCTTCAATTTGATCTCAGGGTGCACGGCAGGCACTTCTCCTTTACAGGCTGCTTCGTGGTGAACGGATTATTTCAGCAGATCTTCCGGGCTTAAGTTCAGCGATTTTGCGATTTCCCGAATCCGGACGTAGTTCTTGTCGTTGGCTTCGATAAACTTGGCGTCTGCGGAGCCGAAGGCGTTTTTGAAGTACTCAGGGTAGTTATAGCTCAGCAAGAAGTCTTTCACTTTCGTCTTGACGTCTTGTGGGAGATTGCCGCGAATGCCGACGGCCGTCCCCGGAAGAGATTCGGATTCTGCAATGACGCGATAGGAGTCTTTCTCGATCAAACCTTTGCTTTCCAGAGTCGCAGGAATCATCGAAGCTGTGGCGGCGGCATCGTATTGGCCTCTTACGACACCGAGCACCGCTTTGTCGTGACCGCCCGCGAAAGAAACTTCTTTGAAGAAGCCGCTCTCCAATTCCTTCGGTGTAATGCCTAGTTGCTTGACGAGCACCGCTTTAGGCAGCAAGTGTCCGGTGGTCGATACCGGGTCGACGAATCCGAACGTTTTCCCTTTCAAGTCGGCAACGGTTTTGATTGGTGAATTTTTTGGCACGATGATAACCGATGCCGGTTTGCCCGCCATAGCAGGGAGAGTTAATTCCGCGATCGGCTCTACCTTGGCCCGTTCTACGGCAACAATGTAAGAGAAAGGACCGAAGACGGCCAAGTCCGCTTTGCTATTTTTCATCGCTTCAATCGCGGCGTTATAACTTGTAGCTTTAAAGGACTCTACCGGTACGCCTAACTGCTGATACAGCTTCGTTTCGAAATCTTTATTGATCTCCGCGCGCTTCTCATCGCTTTCCTGCGGCAAATAAGCAATGACGAACTTTTTGGGCGCACTGCCGGACGAGCCGCATGCGGCCAGCAGGGAAGAAAATGCGAGTACGGCTGTTAAGAGTAAAATGATCCTTTTCATATGAGCCTCCATATCTTATACTCAAGTTGTATACAACTTGGATTCTACTATTGCAATGTTAGTGGAATATCAACGGAATATTAACGTTTTGTGAATATTCGGAGGTGGCCCAAGCGTCTTCGCTTTTTCAAATATCCGTGTTAGACTAAGAGCACAACGGACAGGACTGTTCCATTTAATTGGGCGAGAGGGATAGGGTAGATGGCTGCGATTTCATTGAATCAAACGGCATATGAATATATTCATAACAAAATCATGCATGGAGAGTTTTTGCCCGGGAGTATGCTATCGGAAAACGAGCTAGCGGAAGCGTTGAGCATGAGCCGGACACCGATTCGAGGAGCGATCGCGCAGCTGGAGCATGAGGGGCTGGTCGTTACTCTGAAAAACCGCGGGATTCTGGTTAAGGAAATATCGATGAAAGAAGCCATGGATATGTTCGAGGTCATTCATACGTTTCAGTTATATGCCCTGGACCATATGCAGACTCATGGAGATATGCCGGATCTACCGAAGATGAAGAAGTATTTGGAGTTGCAATATGAGGCGACGGAGCAGAGGGCGTATCACTTATATGCAAAATACAGCTTTCAGTTTCAGTACTGTCTGGTAGCCATATTAGGCAATAACAGCATGATGAAAATATTGGACGATTTTGCGAATAAGATGCTATTGTTCGCCATCACGAACTTTCAGCTTACGCCAAATGAGCCTCACTATAGAGCCAACAAACTGAATCGATCGATCTACGAGGCGCTTCTGGCTAAAGATTTTCAGCTTCTGAGAAGAATATTCATAGAGACGCATCAAGTAGGTAGGGAACGGCTGATGAGAACGGGTAGAATTTAGGTATTCGTCATGAAGAAAACACGGTATAGTCTTGTTGTGATTGTCGTTGCAGCATGCTTTTATATATTTCATACACCATTCAAGCCTGAAGTCGATACGCCTTTATGTCCTTCAGATAAGTACCCGCAAACCGCAGGGAATCTCTGAAAGGTGTCCCTACTAAGGATGGCTATGATCGCGACGAGTGGCCTATGGCGATGTGTGCGGAAGGCAGTGCAGGAGCAGACATCGAATATGCGGAACCGAAGGATAATCGGGCAGCGGGTTCATGGATCAGTAACCATTTAGAGAATTATCCTGACGGCATGAAGGCAAAGTTCGTGGTGAGATAAGTAGCGGAAAAAGAGGTTTGTTGCGGCTCAATTCACTGACGTCGAAAGTAGGGTATGATCTTGCAGAGGATATGCTGTAAAGAAGATGGCCGGGCCAACTGGCCCGGCTTTGTGTTATAATTGTACGTTATTGACGACTTCAATCATTGCTGGCAGCTTGCGGTTGGAACCGCCGCTAAAACTGAACTGGTTTGGTACATTCATTTGAGTAGCGGTGCTTCCATCAAGGAAGATTCCTTGAAGCCCGTTGGAGGAGTCAATCCCTTTGCACGCTTCACGGAAAACATCCATTGTCACATTTTGCGTTGTAATGACAAGGTACACGTTAAGCGAATTGCCATAGAGTAGGGCAGTTCGCGGTATAGCCGATGTTGGGAATTGATCGTTCACAAGTTCTTGATTGTTGCTGCGCATCGTGTTCCATGCGGAATCGCTCTGTAAATGCATGCTCAGTCCACCTTGAGCCCAGTAACGATCGGGATTGCCGATCGTTAATTCTGCAGCACTTTGGATTATTTGCTGTCGATAGGTTCTCCAGTCTGCATCCCATACCAACGTACCCTTATTTACGTGATGGCCGGTTGAATCATTGTTATAGTAACCGCATGCGAACACGCTCGAGCCGCCAGGTTGCACGGTAGTTGAATTCTGAATGCAGATGGATTGAACGGTTTGCGTCTTATCATCGAAGAAACCTGCATTAACGCCAACGAGTCCGGATGCTGGAACAGTACCGCTGATTGGAGTTAATTTAATGTTATTCGGGGATGTTTTGATTACGTGCAAGCGAACATATCCACCCTTAATGCTCGAATACGAATCGATAACAGAATATACATAGTAGGCCATCTTCTTTTAACCTCCGGTAAATGTGATAGTAAAGCACGGGTGTGTCTATCGCGGTTCACCCTTACCGCGAAGACTTTAATGCCTTACATCATATAAAGTGGAGGATGAGGTCATATTTACAACCATGCTTCATTACTTTTGAAGAAACAGAAAGAGGCTGTCCCAAAAGCAGTTTTTGGAATACCCTATAGCAAGAAAATAAGCACTGGCATTGCATAAAAGTTATCACGAAAAACCCACATTAAATATTTACTAATAATGTAAATATAAGTGTTATTTTCATGGCAACTGCACAAAAAAGCTCCTATTATGGAGGTAGACGCGTTACCCATCTACTCTCCACAAAAGGAGCCAACCCATGGGTAGCTTACACAATTTAAAGGGTATTCGTCAATGTTTTAATTACATCTGTCAGTGTCAAGCTAGCGTGGGCAGTCATTTAAGATGCCTGGAACGCGAACCCCGAAGGA
>NZ_JBHLWN010000096.1:0-7169 GCF_042432825.1 Paenibacillus chartarius
TCCTTCGGGGTTCGCGTTCCAGGCATCTTAAATGACTGCCCACGCTAGCTTGACACTGACACCGGGCAAGGGGCATTATTATGGAGGCGAACGATGATGTATACTACGTCGTGTGGGAGGATTTTTTCTCCAGCTGGGAGAAAGGCGAGCTGCTCTCCAAAATAGCTCTTAGGTTGGATGACGATCAAGGTGCAGATAGAAATCGTGAGTGAACATACGGAGTAAACCATAACCAGGTGCCCTTGCGGTGGTACCGGGTCACCGCTTTGCCGTTCAGCCGGTGTGCCTTAGTATGTTAATTCTTCTTGAAGCCAACCTAAGAGTACTACCATATTACTGCAAAGAGGGATTGTATGAGTTATTTATGGTTGGTTTTCGCTTTATTATCGGCCATAACCGCCGCGCTGGTCAGTATTTTCGGCAAGATCGGGCTGCAGTCGGTGGACGCCAACACGGCAACGGCGGTCAGGGCCGTCATTATGGCGGTATTTTTAGTGGCCGTGGTTGCGTTTCAAGGCAATATCGGTAAAATCCCGTCTCTTTTCGAAGACAAAAAAACGCTGCTGTTCATCGTGCTGAGCGGAGCCGCCGGTGCCGCTTCCTGGTTGTTTTATTTTTGGGCTTTAAAGCTCGGTAAAGTTTCGCAAGTCGCCCCGGTCGATAAATTAAGCGTGGTCATTGCGACGATAGCGGCCGTTGTGTTTCTGGGGGAACGCCTCAGCTGGATCAGCGGAATCGGCATAAGTCTCATTGCCATCGGCGTCATTCTGATCGCATTCAGCTGAAGGTATTATATAAGAAAAACAAAGGACACCCGCCCCGGTGTCCTTTGTCTGTCTATTCCGCTGCGACTTTCTCGAGTACTTTGATCAGCTCGGCGGGCGGGTAAGCTCCGGAGAGGGCGTACTTGTTATTGAATACAAAGAAAGGTACGCCGGTAACGCCGATTTGTCTGGCTGCTGTCTGGTCATGGGTTACCTTGTCGCTTCCTTTCCCCTGTTCGAGCTGTTCCCGCAGATGGACCGGATCATGACCGAGGGAGGCGGCGATGCCAAGCAGAATATCCAGTTGGGCTATGTCCTGGCCCTGTTCGAAGTAAGCGTTCATGATGGCATCGATCATAGCCTCCTGCTCGGAGGCGGGCAACAGGGCCGTCAGCCGGTGGGCCAGCTTGGTGTTCGGCATGCGGGTCACCTGATCGAAACGAAATGTCACCCCCACCGCTTCCCCCGCCTGGGTCACACGATCGGTCATTTGCTTCAAGGAAGCGGCATTGCCGCCCATTTTTCTGATCATAGCGTCCTGAAAGGGAAGTCCCTCGGCCGGCAGCGTCGAATCCAACTCAAAAGCCCTAAAATGGATCTCCACCTCGTCTTTAGGACCCCATGCAGCCAGAGCATCCTGTAAATTTTTCTTGCCGATTCGGCACCATGGACATACCATGTCGGAAAAGACATCGATTTGTATCATCGATATTTACCTCCAGTCAGTAACTTACTTTGTTATAGTATGATCGATTTGCCGGCGAAAGGCAACCATGGATCATTTACCATCGGATATTTTTGTTTTTATCTGTAACAAAAACAGAGATCAATCGTTATAACTCTTGCGAAAGGGGGAGAGGCATGCAGAAGGATTCGTTTACAGAGCTGTTCCGGATGTTTCAGCCCTCTCTCTATCGCTATTTATACCGCATGTGCGGGTCTAAAGAGGTGGCCGAAGAGCTGCTTCAGGAGACGTTTTATCGGGCCATGCTCTCGCTTCGGCTGGAGGATATGAGATTGGCCCGGGCCTGGTTATATAAAGTAGCCCGAAATCTGTTTATCGACTGGGTACGCAAGCGGAAGGGGGAGGCGGAGATGCTGCAGGCCATAGAGATTCACGCTTCCGGCACTAGCCCGATGCCTACTCCTGAAGAGGCTTTGCAGCTGCAGGAGCAGCGGAGAAAAATGACCGGGGTCATGCGTAAGCTGCCCGAGCATTACCGGACGATTCTTTATTTGAGGGAAATGGAAGGCTCCAACTATCAAGTGCGGGTTCTCAGCATGCCGGTTTATGCGGGAGAGCTGAAGGGAGATCTGAAGAATATTCCCCATTCGACCTCAAATGAACTCCATTTCGTGCCCCATCTTACGTTAAGGCCTTTTGTAAAGTATCAAGAAGAGGGAAACGGGATGAGCTGGGCCGGTTGGCTGGAGAATGCGGACACCCTCAAGCAATCCGTCGATCAAATGCTCAAAGATATCGAATGGCTGAGACAGGAGAGAAGCTACCGGGAGTCCGAAAACGACGGGAAGCGTTTGGACTACCTGAAAGAGAACGGAGTGAAAGTATATGGCGCCGTTGTTACAGGACCGGTGCGCGAGCTGGAGAAGCTGAAGCAGGAGCAGGGCCTGTTTTATTTTCAATTGGGAAGGATCGAAATTTGGAACTGGGAGGAACACACATCGTAACATAGGCCCATAGGTTAAATCCCCGTACACAAAGGCATCAAGTCTGGCGGTGTGTTATCGACACCTTTACATTTTTCCATATGTCAATAATTGCAATTTTACAGGACTTAAGTGCCAAGCAAGAGGGTTAACGGATGGGTATGCGAGGTGAAAACATATCCATTGGCCTGCTTATCTTTCCTTCTACAAGGAAACACATAACTTTCTGTTTTTTGTGGAACATTACCCCTTAGCCGATGACCGCATAAGAAAAACCATCGCCTAAGGAGTGAAATGGTTACATGAAGCGTTATGTCTCTTTCCTCGCCGCATTCGTTGTGCTTTTGTGTTTGATTTTACCCCATTCGGCCGAAGCCAATGCGGACAAACCTTATCACTTCGGGTTTAAGAAGAGCAGGAACCATGAGCTTCCATCGATTCAGGAAGAGGGGTTCCGGTCCATTGTCCAGAAGCATGATGCCATTTTTTTGGGCGATACGAAGCAAAAGGAGCTTTATCTTACGTTTGACAACGGCTATGAGAACGGGTATACGAGCAGGATTTTGGATGTACTCAAGGAGAAGCAGGTACCGGCCATCTTCTTTGTGACGGGACATTATATTCAAGACCAGCCCGAGCTGTTGAAGCGAATGGTGCAGGAGGGCCACCTCATAGGCAATCATTCCTGGAGCCATCCCGACCTCACACAGGTATCCGACCAGAAGCTGAAGGAAGAACTGGATCGTGTCAAAACGAAAGTAGCGGAGCTGACCTCCCAAAAGGAAATGCCGTATTTGCGCCCGCCGCGGGGGGTTTTTAGCGAACGGATGCTTGCGGCCAGCAAAGGATACGGGTATACCAACGTGTTTTGGTCGATTGCTTATAAGGACTGGGATCCGAAGCTGCAAAGAGGATGGGCTTACGCATACGAAAGCATCATGTCGCAGCTGCATCCCGGTGCGGTCATCCTGCTTCACTCTGTATCGAAAGACAACGCGGAGGCGTTAGCCAAAATTATTGACGATGCCCGGAAGCAAGGATATGAATTCAAGAGCCTGGACCAGCTGCAGACGAAAAATTATTAATTCATCCGTAACCCTCACATCGATGTGGGGGTTTATTTTGTATTCATACCGAAATCTGCTTTTGATGGAACCGTTTGCGGTGACTATAAAATAATGGGTTGACAGTAGGGTTTATTCTTGCTAGAATCCAAGTTGCAAACAAATGATAATGATTATCAGTACCAACTTTAAAAAGGGGAGTGTAATGATGTTGAAGAAACACCGGAGATTCTTATCATCCGCAATAGCGGCTATTCTGAGCGTCGGGCTTTTGGCAGGATGCGGAACGGCATCACAAGGCGGACAGCAAGCTGCGCAGCCGCAAGAGCCGAATAGCGGAGCTTCCGAATCGAAGACGGAACAAGTCGTCAATCTTTATACGGCAAGACATTATGAAGTGGACGACGTTCTTTATGCTCAATTTACGGAGAAAACCGGTATTAAAGTCAATGTCGTCAAAGGCAAGGCGGAAGAATTGATTGAACGGTTAAAGCGTGAGGGAGAGAGCACTTCCGCCGATTTGTTCATCACAGTGGACGGCGGAGTGCTGAATAACGCCAAGCTGAACGGAGTGCTGCAGCCTGTAAAGTCGGATGTCATTGAGGCTAATGTTCCTGCACAGCTCCGGGATAAAGACAACGAGTGGATCGGTCTGTCGACGCGGGCCCGTGTGATCGTATACTCCAAAGATCGGGTTAAACCGGAGCAGCTCTCTACATACGAAGATTTGGCTACCGATAAGTGGAAAGGAAAAGTGCTCGTGCGTTCCTCCACAAGCTTGTATAACCAATCGCTGCTTGCTTCCCTGATCGAGTTGAACGGGGAGCAGAAAGCGGAAGAGTGGGCTAAAGGCATCGTCGCTAACCTCGGCCGTGCGCCGGAAGGCGGGGACCGTGACCAAGCAAAAGCCATTGCTGCGGGAACCGGAGATGTAGCCATTATGAACACTTATTACTTTGGACAGATGCTGAACTCCAAAGATGCGGAAGAAGTGAAGGTTGCACAGCAGCTCGGCGTGTTCTTCCCTAACCAAAGCACGACCGGCACGCACCTGAATATCAGTGGAGTGGGTCTTGCAAAGCACAGCAAAAATAAAGAAAATGCCGTGAAGCTGATCGAGTTCTTGACCGATACGGAAGCGCAGGCACTGATGTCCAAGGAGAACTTTGAATTCCCGGTAAACCCCAAGGCGGAGAAACCGGAGCTTCTGAAATCTTGGGGAGAGTTTAAGGCCCAGCAAATTGACTTTGCCAAGCTGGGAGAACATAATAAAAAGGCTGTTGAGATTTCTAATAAAGTAGGTTGGAAATAAAAATGCGCTTTAGAGCAGCTATACGCAATATAAAACAACATACAAACGGCTGGCTTTATGCCAGCCTTCTGGGGGCAGTGGTCGTTCTGCTGCCCATTTTTACTATATTCGTGTCGCTGTTCCAACCGCCAAACGAAAACTGGCAGCACATCAAGCAGTATTTACTGCAGGACTATGTGTTCCAGACCGTTTGGCTTGTGTTGTTTACTTGTCTGTTTACCGTGCTGCTCGGGGTAACGTTGGCTTGGCTGATCGCGGCTTATGATTTTCCGCTCAGACGCTTTTTTCGCTGGGCGCTTGTGCTGCCGCTGGCCGTTCCTCCGTACATTGCGGCATACACCTACAGCACGATGTTGAGCTATACCGGCATTGTCCAAACCACGCTGCGCAATGAATTCGGGGTGATGCCAAACCCGGAGTGGTTTGGCATCATGTCGATGAGAGGCGCCATTTTCATATTTACGATGTTCTTGTTTCCATACGTATACATGATTACCAGATCCTATCTGGAGCATCAGAGCGGCTCTTATATTGAGAATGCCGCCCTGCTCGGGAGAAAACCTTTTTCCATATTTCTCTTTATCGTGCTGCCGATTTCCCGGCCTGCCATCGTCGGCGGTGTCATACTTGTCGTATTCGAAGTGCTTAGCGATTATGGCGTATCGAGCTATTACGGTATCCAGACCATCTCCGTGGCGATATTTCAGACCTGGTTCGGAATGTACGATGTCGACTCTGCCGTCCGTTTGGCCGCATGGCTGATGGCGGGGGTCGTCGGGATATTCGTGGTGGAACGGCTGCTCCGCCGTCAGCGGAGCTTCGCGGCTTCCACCAGTAAATCAAGACCGCTTACACCCAAGAAGCTGAAAGGTATCCGCGCTGCGGCTGCTTTCATGTTCTGTGGGCTTATGTTTGCGTGCTCCTTCCTTATCCCTGTCATTCAATTGATCGTATGGGCCGCCTGGAGCTATGACGATGTGCTTACCCCGGCTTTTTTCGAATTGACGTATAACACGATAGGCCTTGCTTTGACGGCCACGGCGATCATTATGGTGTTCTCGGTGATTACAGCCAATGTAGTTCGTCAGCAATCGAATGTGCTGACCTATGTGCTGGCCCGGTCGGTGACGTCCGGCTATTCCGTTCCCGGAGCGATTATTGCCATCGGCGTACTGGCGCTGTTTATCGGCCTTGATCAATGGCTGGCCCCGCTATATGCCCGCATGGGCCTGGGGAAAGCGCCGCTTGTGCTCAGCATGTCCTTGGTTATGCTGGTTGTCGCTTATGTGGTCCGCTTTATGGCCACCGGATACAATGCGGTCGAGGCCGGTTTTGAGAAGATCGGGATGAAATATACGGAAGCCTCAAGGCTGCTCGGCCTGGGGATGACGAAGACCTTTTTCAAGGTGGATGCCCCGCTGATCAAGGGCGCCTTGTTCAGCGGCGTTATTCTAACGTTCGTGGAAATTATGAAAGAATTACCGTTAGCCTTGCTGCTTAGACCGTTTAACTTTGAAACGCTGGCGACCAAGACCTATCAATACGCAAGCGACGAACGCATCTATGAAGCTTCCATACCCTCTTTGTTTATTATCGGTGTCAGTATGGTCTCTGTTATCGTATTTCATCAATTAGGGAAGAGGTTGAATTCATGAAGATCGTGAATATTGGTAAACTTTCATTTTCCTATTCCTCCAAACAGAAGCCAGTGATTGACCGCTTCTCCTTCGATATGGAAAAAGGGGAGATCGTCGGGATTTTGGGGCCTAGCGGGAGTGGAAAAAGTACGCTGCTGCGGCTTGTTGCCGGGTTGGAGTCGCCAACCGGCGGAAGCATTGCGATTTCCGGGCGTACCGTGGTGGACGATACCTCCTTCATACCTCCTGAAAAGCGCGGCGTCGGCATGGTGTTTCAGGATTATGCATTGTTTCCGCATATGACCGTAGCAGGCAACATCGAATTTGGCCTGCATCGTCTGTCGAAGAAAGAACGTGCAGAGCGGCTTGCAGAAATGCTGGAGCTGGTGCAGCTATCAGGCTTTGAGAAGCGTTATCCCCACGAATTAAGCGGGGGCCAGCAGCAGCGTGTAGCCTTGGCAAGGGCTCTTGCCCCGCGTCCTTCCATTCTTCTGATGGATGAACCGTTCAGCAACCTGGATACAGACCTTAAAGTCTCTATCCGCAGCGAGCTTAGAGATATCCTGAGAAAAGCGGAGATGACCTGTTTGTTCGTAAGTCACGACCACCAGGACGTTGATGCGATTTGTGATCGTACGGTGATGATGGTTTCTTAATCAAGGGGTTAGTGTAAAATCTCCGTGGGTGTAGGAATTGGAAAAAGCGGATATAGAAAAAGAGCTTC
>NZ_JBHLWN010000097.1:0-14779 GCF_042432825.1 Paenibacillus chartarius
TCCTTCGGGGTTCGCGTTCCAGGCATCTTAAATGACTGCCCACGCTAGCTTGACACTGACACGTCAGCTTTTCGGTTTGGCGCTGCCCCCTGTCACAGTGTAAGATAAATATAGAGGGAAGACCGAGCTTGTGATGAAGATCCGCGAGATCCCGCATCCGCCGGTTGTGCTCGCAGCCGCTGCGCGCTGTCAAACGTGCGCCGCCGCAACGAGTCCGACCCGCGGGGCGGGATTTTGTATGGTCTACAACCGGGGGGCAGCTAATGATCGGGAACAGATGGATACGCGGGTATTATGCGGCATATGCGGCGTATGCCGCGGCGATCGCGGCATATTTGTGGTGGACGAGAGGTAATACGGTACCGGCTGAGCTGCTCGGATCGCCTGCCGATCCGAGTACGTTCATGACGGCGGAGCAGCTGAAGGACAGCGTGGAATACGGCTATTGGCGCAGCTTGCTGTTTTTTGTTGCGCCGCCATGGGAGTGGGGGGTATACGTTACGGTTTTGTTCAGTGGAGCGGCGGTTCGATACGAGCGCTGGCTGAGCGGATGGATCAAACGATCGTGGCTTCGGATCGGAGCTTATCTCGTTACGCTGACCTTGGTTGTATTCGCCGCCGTCCTGCCTCTGCGTCTCGCCGCATACGGACTGTCGCGCAGCTACGGGATCACGACGCAGCCGCTCGGCGGCTGGCTGCGCGACAAGCTTGTCGCCTACGGGGTCGGAACGCTGACGACGGCGATAGCGCTTGGCACCATCCTCTGGCTCATCCGGCGCGGCGGGCGCTGGTGGCTGAAGCTGTGGCTGCTGTCCGTGCCGTTTATTTTGTTCATGATGGTGATACAGCCGGTGCTGATCGACCCGCTTTACGAAACGTTCTCGCGCTTGTCCGATCCGGTGCTGGAGCGGGACATTTTGCGGCTTGCCGCCGAAGCCGGCATCCCGGCCGATCGGGTATACGAGGTTGCCATGTCCGCCAAAACGAACGCGATGAACGCCTACGTGAACGGCATCGGCCCTACGCTGCGCATCGTTCTGTGGGATACGACGCTGCAGCGGCTGGATCATGCCGAGATTATGCACATTATGGCGCACGAGATCGGGCATTACGCGATGCATCATTTGGAATGGAGCGCGCTCGGCGCTGTCGGTTCATCGTTGGTCATGATCTGGCTCGGCAGCAAGCTGCTGCGGTATGTGCTGACGCGCTTCGGCCCCGTCTGGGGCGCAGGGAGGCCGGATAGGCCGCACGCGGGGCTTGTCATCACGCTGCTGCTGCTGTTTTCGTCCTTGTTCAGCTTCCTTACGCTGCCATTGTCCAATGCCATATCGAGGCAGGCGGAGCACGCTGCCGATCTGTATGCGCTTCAGCTCGTAGGTTCGGGTACGGGCGCGGTTACGATGAATCAGAAGCTGGCGGCCGGCACGATCGACATCGTCAATCCGCCGCTTCTCGTCTACTGGTTTCGGTCGACACACCCTACGGATATGGAGAGAATACGCGATGCCTCTGCTTACCGACCATAAACCGGTCCAAGCCCGAATTCCGGACCCAGGATCGCCTCAAGGCGTCGTATCGCTCTATGTGATAGCTGGCATCGCCACTTCCCCGGACTTCATGGAGGGGCTCAGGCTGGAGCTGGAGCGGCGCTTCCTGCAGCGCTGGGGCGAGCGCGGCGGCCGCATCCGGTCCGCGCTGCTGCATCCCTACGGCGCGTGGGACCGCAGCCTGTGGGCGCAGCTGCGCGACATCCGCCGCGACCTGCGGCTGCGCGTCGGCCGCCGTGCCGTCTCGCTGGGCGGACGGCACGTGCTGCAGCGCATCGCAGATAGCGGCGCTGCGGCGCAAGGCCCGCTGTGGCTCGTCGGCCACAGCGGCGGGGGCGTCGCGGCGGTGCACGCCGCGGAAGCCATACTCGCGGCCGGCGGTGCCGCCGATTGCCGGCTCGTGCAGGTCGGCTCGCCCCGCTGCGCGGTGGCAGAGCCGCTGCAGGCGCGCACGGCGTACTTGTACGCCGCGCGTCGCGCCGGCAAGCCGGCCGACCCGGTGTGCCGGCTCGGCACTTGGGGCGGCTGGGAACGTACCGCCGCGGGATGGCTGCGCTGGAATCGGCTGAAGTACGCGCCGAAGGTCCGAACGCCGCTGCACATCAAGGGCGGACATGCGGATTATTTTCGCGAAGGGGAATGGTACCGGGCGGCAGCCGACGCCCCGCTTAACCTGCAGGTTACCGTCGATGCGATGTGGGCGACGCTGACGGAGCCATTACCTGCGGCGCGCGATGAAACTATCTTAAGCGGCATGGACGTATAAATAAAGGGACGAAGTTCGGAAAGAGGGGGCGAAGGCATGGCCGATTCAAGCGAGCTGACCGAGACCGGCTACGAACGGCATATACGGCGCGAGCTGCTGCGTTGGGAGGCGAGGCTGCTGAAGCCGCACGGCATTGTGCAGCGTGCAGGTAAGAAGGTGCAGAACCGGATTAACGAGCTGCTGCCGGACCGGTTTCACGATACCGTGACGGCGGCGGTGCGAGGCATATTCAAAGCGGCGTTGTTCAGCATGGACTATATCCCGAAGCAGGCGCCGCTGCAGGCGGACTCGCTGTCCGGCCACGACATCCGCGCGGAGAAGACGCTCGATTTGTACCGGAAGCTGGCTACCGTAGAGGGGGCGGGAACGGGGGCGGGAGGCATTTGGCTGGGGCTGGCTGATTTTCCGCTGCTCATCGGCATCAAGGTGAAATTCCTGTTTGAGCTGGCGCATGCATACGGCTACCGTACCGAAGATTTCCGGGAGCGCGTCTTTATTTTGTACGTGTTCCAGCTCGCGTTCTCCTCTCCGGCTTATCGGGACGAACTGCTACGCACGATTAAGATCTGGTCGAATACGGAGCCGGCGATCGCGCGTACGGGCGACGATGCGGTGGATTGGCTGCAGCTGCAGCAGGAATACCGGGATACGATCGATTTTCGCAAAATGCTTCAGCTCGTCCCCGGCATCGGTGCCGTCGTCGGCGCGTGGGCGAACTATCAGCTGCTCGATGAGCTCGGGGAAACGGGCATGAATTGCTACCGGCTGCGCTGGCTGGCGGACCACAAAAAGGAGGGGCAAGGCGAATGAATGCGGCAGATCGCCAAGAATGGGCGCTGCTGCAGGCCGTGCTCGCAGCGGAGCTGCAGGCGGCCAAGGCGCTTACATCGCAAGGGAAGGCGGCTTCGTACATTCCGGAGCTGGCCAAGTCGCCCCCGGATGCGCTCGGCATCAGCATCATGAGAGCGGACGGAGCGGTGCTCGCCGAAGGGGACGTTCACCTCAGCTTCACGATGCAAAGCATCTCCAAGGTATTTACCTTAATGCTCGCTCTTATGGACAACGGGGAACGGGCGGTGTTTGAGAAGGTCGGCAAGGAGCCGACGGGCGACGATTTCAATTCGATGCTGAAGCTGGAGCTGGTTGAGCCGGGCATTCCGTTCAACCCGCTGATCAACGCCGGAGCCATCGTCATTTCTTCATTAATTGCGGGGCGCACGCCGGCCGAGAAGGCGGAGCGAATCTTGGACTTCTTCCGTTCGCTCGCCGGTAACGAGGAGCTGGACGTTAACGAGTCCGTGTATCGCTCGGAAGCGGCGACGGCGCATCGCAACCGTTCTCTGGCTTACTTCCTGAAAGATAACAACGTGCTGACAGACGACGTCGAGGAGGTGCTGGACGTATATTTCCAGCATTGCGCCGTTCAAGTTACGACCCGCGATTTGGCCCGTATGGCGCTCGTTCTCGCTTATGACGGCACGGACCCGATCACCGGCTTGGAGCATATACCGCGCCGGTTCGTGCAAATCGCCAAGACGTTCATGATCACCTGCGGTATGTACAACGCCTCCGGCGAGTTCGCGATCGAGGTAGGACTGCCGGCCAAGAGCGGCGTTGCCGGCGGTATTATGACCCTCGTGCCGGGGCGCTATGGCATCGGCGTCATCGGACCGGCCCTGAATGCCAAAGGGAACAGCGTAGCCGGCGTTCATTTGCTGGAGCGGCTAGCGCAGCGTCACGATTGGAGCATGTTTTAGCCATGAAAAAAAGGAAGGGGACGACGTTGATCCGTCAAACCCCTTCCTTACATCACGATGCTGAGCACCGCGAAGAAATGAAACACCGACCCGCCGAGCACGAACAGATGCCACACGGCGTGATGATATTTGAAGCCGCGCCACACATAAAAAATGGTCCCGACCGTATACGTGATCCCGCCGACGATCAGCAGCACGAGCCCTTCCGTCGAATAGTTCTGCAGAAGCGGCTGCCAGGCAAAGACGATCAGCCAGCCCATCGCAATATACAGCAGCGTTGAGGTGAACATGAATTTCTTCGTCAGAAACGCTTTGAACACGAGCCCCAGTAAAGCAACCCCCCATACGACGCCGAACAGCACCCAGCCGGTCGTCCCCCGGATCACGGTAAGCAAAATCGGCGTGTACGTCCCCGCGATAAACAAGTAAATCGAAGCATGATCGAAAATCTCGAACAAATCCTTCAGTTTCCCTTCCGGAAAGCTGTGCAAGAGCGTGGAAGCGAGGTACAAAAGCAACATTGTAGCGCCGAAAATCGTAAAGCTCGTCACATGCAGTGCCGTTCCTTTCATGGCAGCGAATACGATCAGAATGACGAGCGCGGCAATGCTCAGCAGTATGCCGATGCCGTGCGTAACGGCATTCGCCACTTCTTCGTTCCGGGAATACGTATGGGTGTTCGCCATAGCCGTTCAATCCTCCTTTGATACGCCTATTATAGCACGACCGGGCCCAGCGTTTCATGTCTCCGGGTTTAGCCGCCGCTGGAATGGGTATACAAGTAAGGAAAGATTTGAACCGAAATGGGGGACCCATCCGTGAACATGAAACATACCGCGCTTCTATCGCTGCTCGGCGCGGCCATGATGACATCCGGCTGCGCTTTATTTCAAGCGCCGGAAGCAAAAGAAACGAACGCGGCGGCTGCGCCCGCTCCTGCGGAAGTGACCGTCGGCCTTATCGACAACCAAGGGCGTCCGGTCGGGCAAGCCCAGCTGAAGCAGCTTCAGCACGGGGTGCTGATCGATGTGAAGGCGACGGGACTGACTCCGGGTCTGCATGGCTTCCATATCCATGAAACCGGCAAGTGCGTGCTTCCCGATTTCAAATCGGCGGGCGCTCACTTCAATCCCGGTGCCAAGAAGCACGGGCACGACAACCCTGCCGGGCCGCATGCGGGGGATATTCCGAACCTAGTCGCGGAAGCGGACGGCAGCGCACAGGCGCAATTCATCGTAACGACGGTAACACTCAAGAAGAATGCCCCGAATTCGCTGCTGAAGGCCGGAGGCACCGCGCTTGTCATTCACGCCGGTGTCGACGATCTGGCCACGGACCCTGCCGGCAATGCCGGGGATCGGATCGTTTGCGGGGTCATCCAGTAAATACGACATAACAATAATTATGTAAAAAAATAACCTGAGGCGTTCTCCAAAAGGAGAACGTTCAGGCTATTTGCATGGTATGGATAATTACGAGTACCGACGGATGATGCCGGCGAGCTCTTGCGCAACTGCAGAAGCGCCGCGGCCCAAATCCGATCTGCTGAACCGGCAGCGGACGAAGCTTTCGTCAAGCTCCAGCGCTTCGCTGAATAGTCCGCTCAGTCCGCGTGCGCGGCGGTCGATCTGCAGCAGCAGCTCAATTCCGTCCTCGGACGGGAAGAAGATGACCTCGAGTTCGTCTAACCGGCCGCGGAATTCCGATGCCGCCGGGGCGAACTCAAACTCTTGAACGAACGGTAGACCTCTGCCGTGAGCAGGAGCGTACTCGCAGGTCACTTCCCGCAGCCGGAATCCTAACTGCTCGACCGCTTCCCACACGATCTGTGCGTGAGGATGAGGAGATACGTTCAGGTAATCCTGATCCTTCGGGTCGAACGCTTCTTTAATATCAAGCCCGGTCTGAATCCACACCGGCGTGCGGCCGATCGTAACCGGGGTCATATCCGGAAGCTCGAAGCTGAACGGGAACTCGTACGTTTGCCCGGCTTCGACCGTAAACTTGCCGGCGAGCAAAATTTTCGCGATCGGCGCTTCGACCTCTACGTGCGAGTCGTTTTGCTCCTTGCGGTATTTGGTCATGACATAGGCGTACACGTCGTCGACATTTTGGCTCACTCTTCCGCCTTGAATGCGGACGATACCGGTTAAGCGGTCGCCTGCATGAATTTCGGCATCGTCGATGAGCATATCGACTTGTGCGGCGCCGATCCCTACGCTGGCAAGCATTTTCTTAAACATGGACATATTGCGGCTTCCTCCTTCAACATGGAACATCTGATAACGTATACGTATGGTGATGACACAAGGTTTCCATTTCGCAATGTTTCGATCATTTCTCGTAGAGTATGCGGTTGCGGCTTCCGCCACTTTTTCTTATAATGATGAGAACGAGAGGGAGGGCGGTAGCTATGGCAAATCATTTTGCCGGAATGAATAGCGGCTCATGCAAAGCCTGATTAGGGCGATACTTTGCATGGGCGGACACGTAGCGTTACGATCGTCGCCCAATTACAGCTTATATCGGTTCTAATGATGGCTTTGCACCTTATTTGTATATCATTATCAATAAGGGGCTGAAGAGCTATGGACCAACCGTTCATTAGAAACCATCAATATAACTTTATCAAGAAGCAAGTCGCTGCCCTGCAGCATGCATATAACACCGTATCCGACCGGAAAGTGGTGGAAGCGGTCAAGCTGGAGGTCCAATCGAAAATCGTCGAGATGTTCCCGGAGGCTTCGGATTCGCAGCAGCGGATGCTGGAAGGAATCGCCGCGCTTCAAACATCGAGCGACTTCCAGCAATATACGGCAGCATTGGAGCCGTACATGGAAGCTTTCGCACCGGTTACGGAGAACGAGCTGAAGAAGCTGTTTCCGAAGGCGAAGAAGCTGAAGCTGCCGGGTTTGGATGCCATCGACTTCCGCTACATCACGTATCTAGGCTGGAACGATATCGCCACGAACAACATGTATATCGTGTATCGCCTGGACGGCCGGCTAATCGGTATCGAAGGAAGATGCACCCGGCTGAATAAGAAAAGCGTCTGTTCGCTCTGCAACCGGCACGAAGAAGTAGCTTTGTTCTCCGCCGTCAGCAAGTCGAGACCGGCCAACGCTTCGCCGGATTATTACAAGGCGTTCGGCAATTACGTCTGTGTTCATAGCGAAGCTTGCAACAATAATATTACCGATGTCGCACCGCTGGAAGATTTTCTTCGCAGGATCGTTGGGTGACGACTGGACAAGGACCGCCGATTATGGCGGTTCTTTTTTTAGCATGAAGTCCATGGTACCGCTCATGTCGTTCGCCGTGCCGTTCTCAAATAGGCTTGCGTACGTTAGTTCAGAGAGGAGTGTGCATCGCCTATGAATGGGTATAAGAGCCGGTCTCTGAAGAGCAAATGGGTCAAAACCAAGTGGCTGATCCAGGATAGCCGTCTGCAAAAGTACGTGCCGGAGACATCTCTGTATAGCAAAAATGCGTTGCAGCGGATGGTGAGCCGGTACCCGATGATCTATTTCAAACCGACGGGCGGAACAGGCGGCAGGCACATTGCGAAGATCGTCCGGCTGAAGCCGAATCGCTTCCGAATTCAGAAAGATAACGCATCGGTTACCGCCGCATCGGTGGATGCCCTGCACAGGGAGCTGACTCAATTCGCCGGCTCGAAGAGTTACTTGATCCAACAGGGGATTTATTTGAAAGACACCGGCAAACGGCCGTTCGATGTCAGAGTGATGGTTCAGAAGAGGAATAACGGGGCGTGGACACCGTCGGCTATTTTCACCAAGATCGGGAAGCCCCATAAGGTAGCGACGAACTATCACGCAGGCGGGCAATTGGGCTATCTGGAAGAGACGCTTCGCGGGGCCGGATATTCGAAGCGGCAAATCAAAGCCGCCCGAAGCCTGCTGGAAACGATGGGCCGGCATGCCGGCGCCTGCTTCGACTGCCACGGCAAAGGCTTTCGTGAACTCGGTCTCGACGTCGCCATGGATCGTTGCGGCCGGTATTGGATTCTGGAAGTCAATACACGACCGCAATTTTATCCGTTAAAGCATATGAAGGACAAAGCGCTTTATCAGCGCATTATTCGTTTGGCGAAGGAATATGGGAGAACATCTTAATGGTTCTTAACTTGTTCAGCTTGTCGACCCTACGCAGGCGCTATTGCACGACAAGAAGCAAAACTTCGTGTGAACGAAATCAAGTTGCTGAAACGATACGGTTACAGCGGCGTTACAGGACCGATACTGCCGTCCTGAATCGCCGCTTTTTCTTATACGGCTGCTAACAAACTTGCTATGGTTGCGCCGATCACCTGACAAAGCGGTTGTACGCCGAATCGGGAGGGATCGCAGCCGCGATCTGATCCAAATACGCGTTCAGTTCATGTAAGGTGCGTCGTCCGACCCAGTCTCTGTCCAGCAATTCCTGCGGCAGCATCGGATCGGACAAGTACAGCTCGCTAATCACTTCCCCCAGCTGCAAATACAGCAAGAACAACCGCATTTCTCTGTCAGCCTCGCATTTGTTGTTCGGCATTGAGCCGTCAGCACCTGGATTGGAGCATGCAGCGTTCTCGGCGAGAAGCGGCTCGACTTCCAGCTGATTGTTGCCGCTGCTGCCTGCACCATACTGTCTCCCGCATCGGCAATCGCGGCGGAGAAAGATGTTATGCGCAATGTGGAGAGTTACTTGACCTGGAATACTCCTTTTACCATTCGGATAGGAGACAACATCTTATCTGCCAAGGGAGAAATGATCAATTCGCTGCAGCTCGTTCCCGTTCGGGCTGTATTCGAAGCGGCCGGTTTGACGGTTACTTGGAACGGCGACGAGCAAACGTGGCACGCCGGCAAGGACGGTCTATCCGTCCGGCAGAAGCTTGGTGACGATACTCTTTTCGTCAACGGCGTCGGGCATCGTCTTGATCATGCTGCGGTGATGGGCCCGGACGGCAGCATATTAGCTTCCGTACGGACGATTCCCCTGGCGCTTGGTTTGGAGCTGCACTGGGATTCCGCAAGCAGGGTGCTAAACGCTAGCCCTTTACCGCAACAAGATAACAGCAAATTTTATGTATCGTCACCCGCGTTCCCGGCGGAAGGAGATATTCCGCCGAAATATGCTCACGGCGGCATCCAAGGCGGCACAAACGTCAGTGTTCCGCTGCAATGGAAGGGCGCACCGGAAGGCACCAAGTCGTATGCGTTAATGATGTACGACGTGCATCCGATCGCAGACAACTTTATTCATTGGAGTGTAGTGAATATCCCTGTTTCGACAACGGGCTTGCCTGAAGGAGCTGCCGGAAACCTGCCCGCCGGTATGGAAGTTAACGCTTATTTCGGCATGGAGCCGCCCCGCTATTCAGGAGACCATCTATATCGGATAGCCGTGTACGCTCTCGATACGGATAAGCTGCAGCTTCCGGAGCAAACACCTGTTTTTGCCGAGCAGCTGGAGCCGTTGCTGCAGGAGCATGCGCTGGCGTATGCACAGACGGAAGGATTTTTCCGCAATGAATCATTGCCTGCGGGAAGGCCGGCGTTGCGGGATTGACATCTGAATGTGCAACAACCGTGACATCCGGCGAATGTATATAATTAGGGGCTTCGCTATGATGGTAAATGCATTTATGCCGGGCACATTTCGTTCATAGGCTGGCGGAATTGATGCGGGAAGATCGGGAAATCCGGTAGCCTGGTTTCCCCAAAAACCTTCACTTGCGTGAAGGTTTTTTTGCGCTGCCGCTTATTGGCGACTGCTGGTTATCCTATTTGTATAGACCCGGCGCTATCGTTGCTTCAGCCACTTGGACCATAATCCGGGCTTCTTACGGGTTCGGCGAGAACGCGGGGGGATGAACGGAGTATCGTTGTTTCTGGGGGGGACCGACGGGGCGGCCAACAGCATGTTCCGTTCGGACTCGGTAATTCCTTCTGGCTTCACGGGACTTCCTCCAATTTCATATCGATCTCATTCATTGTAACCTGAAATGTCGGTTGGAATCCTTAAAAATTTTGTGAAAAGGGGAGTGGGGAGCTGCAACGAACGATGGACAACCTATGTGCGATGTTTTCCGGCGAAGAGCAGGGGATTCCGATGGGATCCAACACGAGTGCTACTTGGGGCGGAGCGGGCCGTCCATTGTGTGAACCGGTTGAGACCGATAAAACCACAATAATATTACATAAAAAACATTATGTAAAATATATATATATTCCCCATTGAGCATGACACTAGCGTTATGGTTTATAGTCAAGGTAACGAACAGGAAAGAGGTGCATAATATGGAACAACGACGGTATATCATTCTAGGCATATCGGGTAGCTTGCGTAAGAGATCGTCAAATACACGTCTGCTATCATTTATCGAACAGCTGCTTCCTGAGGGGACGGAATTTCGTCAATTCGATGGACTTGCCGCATTGCCGCATTTCAATCCGGACATTGACGGCGTCGAAGCAGAAGTGCATGACAAGGTTCGCGAATGGCGTTTGAATGTGCAAGAAGCGGATGCAGTCGTGATCTGTACACCTGAATACGCGCGGGGCGTTCCGGGATCGCTCAAGAACGCGCTGGACTGGGTCGTGTCCAGTGGCGAATTCGTGTCAAAGCCTACTGCGATCATAAGCGCATCCCCGCACGCGGATGGAGGGGCAGCAGCTCTTGCTTCGTTGAAATTGACTTTAACGATGATGACCGCTGATCTTCCGGAACATGCATCACTCGCTATTCCATATATCAGTAAGATCATTGAACAAGATGGAAGCGTTTCGGAGCCTCACATGGTGTCATTGCTATGCAAACTCGTGAGGTCACTTCTGCAGGCTGTATCGAGCAAATAATGCTGCAAGCAGTGTTCCGGTGCCTCGGATACTGCTTTTTTTTCTGTTCGAAGCACCAAGAAGACCCGACAGCTTTCCTGCCGGGTCTTCTTATGAATAACTTCATATCGGGGATTAGAACCACCAAATCCAACGGATACAACCAGTCAACCATCCGAACATACGCTGTGCAGCCCCCTTTCGCAGATCAACTTGCTTTACAAATTCATCATATCCCCCGGACCTTAACTTCAAATAAACGGTATCTTACAAATAACATGTATTTTCTTAATTCTCGAGTGTATAGTGGAAGGGGTTATTGTACTTTTATGGAATTTTGTGTGGGATTCATTTTCGATGGAGGGAACGGACTTGGAAGCGAAAATCTTGATCGTGGAAGATGACGATGCGATTGCGGATGCGATTCAAGCTTATCTGAATAAGGAAGGGATCGAGACCAACCGGTGTGATAACGGTGAAGATGCGGTAGCGTCGGCGCTACTGGGATGGGATTTGATTTTGCTGGATGTGATGCTGCCGAAATTGGACGGCTTTGAAGTATGCCGGGAATTACGGAAACGTGACGTTAACGTGCCAATTTTATTCCTTACGGCAAGAGGCGACGATATCGATCAGGTGCTGGGTCTCGGCTTGGGAGCGGATGATTATATCACCAAGCCATTTTCAGGTGCGGCGCTCGTTGCGAGGGTGAAGGCACATATTCGTCGCTACCGGGAGTTTAACAGGAATGGAAACAACATGCTCGACGTATTGCGATTTTCCGGCGGGCTGGAAATTGATACGGAGTCTTTCCTGGTGAGGCGCGGCGGGGAATCCATTCAGCTGGCGGCCAAGGAATTTGAGCTGCTTCGTTTGCTGGCAACAAACGCGGGGAGGGTGTTTACCAAAGAGCAGCTGTTCAAACAAATATGGAGGGACAAGTATTACGAAGGCGATGACAACACCGTAACCGTTCATATACGCCGCTTGCGGGAGAAAATCGAGGCCGATCCTTCGAATCCGCAATATTTGCAGACGATTAGGGGATTGGGATATCGGT
This sequence comes from Paenibacillus chartarius, assembly GCF_042432825.1. Taxonomy (NCBI): domain Bacteria; kingdom Bacillati; phylum Bacillota; class Bacilli; order Caryophanales; family Paenibacillaceae; genus Paenibacillus; species Paenibacillus chartarius. The sequence continues at coordinate 11,976 of NZ_JBHLWN010000097.1, forward strand.
TTTCGAAGATGTGATTGAAGGAAGTGAACCTATTGTTTTGGAATCTTAGAAATAAGATGACCATTATTTTTGTTGCAACGACGTTAATGTGCCTCACGCTTATTTTCGCTACCGGCTACGTTCTTGAATATGTTTACGGTCCCCTCAGTGTGCTGAGCCGGGATGCGGATGAGTGGCTTCAGCAAAAACAAGATTTTATCGACAATCAAACGGGGGAAGTTCAGAAGGCACTTTCCAGTGGAATTCCGATAACCGAAGCAGCTGTCCCGGAGACCATCCCTTTTATTGGCAGCATTATTGTCGTGTCGCTAGACGGCAAGGTGTTGGTGGATACTAGCAAAACCCTGGGAGACGATATTAACGAATCTTGGCTGATCTATGAATTTTCGGCTAACAGCCGGAAGTCGGTGGATCTGGATCTTTGGAACGACTCCGTGACGGCGGGTAAGGTTTTGAACGAGCTGAGAACCATCATGCATGAAGGAAAACCATGGGGGCTGTATATTATTCGTTATTCTATGAAAGATGCCCCATTGATTACGAATCGGGATATTCAACAGATTCAGCTAATTAAATTTATTGCCAGCTATCATTTTCTTGCGCTGCTTATTCTTTTTATTGTGTCTATTTTTGGAATTCTATTGCTGGGGATTTATAGAAACCTATTAGTCAAACCGATACAGACCATTTCCGCCGTTGTCGGTCAAATTGCAAAGGGCGATCTTGCCGCACGCGTACATTTGAAGAACGAGAGGAACGATGAAATCGGCCATTTGGCTGAAAATATTAATACGATGACCGCCAGGCTTCAGGGTGCGATCTCGCAGATGGAGTCGGCGGACGCAGCACGCAGGTATATGGTTGCAGCAGCATCCCATGATTTGCGGACACCGCTCACTGCCGTCCTAGCCCATACGGAGGCAATCAAGGAAGGGGTCATCGATAACCCTGAGCAATCGTTGGCATTGATCCATCAGCAGGGGAAGCTGATGCAACGGTTGCTCGACGATTTATTTGAGCTTGCCTCCCTGGATGCCAATAGCGGGGAGTGGCATATGGAGACGGTGAACTTGTGTGAATATATTCGCAGTGAGATAATCGCCTTTATGCCTCAATTTGAACTGTCGGATTTCGCTATCGAGGTGGACATTCCCGAAAGTCCGATCTACGCAAGCCTTGAGAAACGAAAGATGGAGCGAGTACTCATCAACCTGTTCCAAAATGCGTGTAAATACGGATCGGTTGGACAATGGGTCGGTATCCGAGTTTGGGATCAAGGGGAAACCGTTCGTATTGAAGTACAAGATAAGGGGCCCGGTATACCCGCCGATGAACAGCAAAGGATCTTTGACCGATTTTACCGGGCAGATCTAGCACGAAGCAGCAAAAAAAGCGGCAGCGGCCTAGGCCTATCTATCGTGCAGGAGATAATAGCAAGGCATGGCGGTAAGGTTGGGGTGTGTTCGCCAGCAGAAGGGGGCGCCTGTTTTTGGTTTGAGCTGCCGATCATTTTGCTTGAGAAGTAAGGTAAGTAACGATGGAAGAGATGCCGCCTGAGATAAGGTTAGAACGGCTTGTGTCCTTCTTTACAGCCAGAGCATAACCAAAATTGTCCGTGATCGAGCCGTACTGCTTGTATACGGGAGCTTGCAGCACAAATGGAGTGCTATCCATCCCCAGCAGCAATCCCCACATCTTACCGCCATGCGAGGCAACGGGGCGCTTCCAACGAATCGTTCCGTTCACATCCTCCGATTGAACACCGTCTGCCGACAAAACATAAATATTACTCGAATGTCCCGGACAAAGGGCTGTCGATGAAGCGTAACCGTTTCGTCACGAGGGATGGGACCCATCGCCGCTGCAGCGAACAGCCGTTTCATTGCCAATGGCCACCTCTTTCACCATGAATGTTACTCACGAATGTAGGCTCTGTATGTGAAAAAAATGTTGCATAGAGGGTAAACAGGAATTTTGTGGGTGTTTATTTCCATTACGAATTGAAGCCGCGAAGCTTCGTCGTTTCGTTTTCATGGTACAAATACCCAAATATTAGGCATTTCCATCAGTAACAAGTGCGGACCCCGCCTCATATTGTACTATCGAGTTCAGCACCGGTCGTTCTTCCTACTTGCCAATCCTCGCAGCTACAAAATATTTGGAGGGTTTCACAAATGAATGAGTTCCAAAATGATCTTCAGCAGTTGAGCGTTTCCCCGTTCCATCAAGGCGAGCTGTCGCCTTGGGAGCAGCAAGGCCAGATTCCGGCTGGGGGATATTCGCCGGGCTCGAACCCGACGGATCCTGCACGTCTTTGCGTGGGCCTTTGCGTGGGCTTTTGCGGCGGCTTCTGTGCCGGCAGCTGCGTCGGTTTTTGCGGGGGTTTCTGTGCCGGCAATTGCGTTGGCAATTGTGGAGGCTTCTGCGGCGGCTTCTGTCACCATCGCTGCGGCCATTGCGGCGGTTTCTGCCACCACCGGTGCCGGTAAGCTAATAAGAAGAATAGCAAAGTGCAGCCCCTGTACAGCAATTTTCGCTGGCAGGGGTGTTCTGCGTTGTGGTTCTGACATTTGGGACGACAAGGCGTACATATGCTAATGAGGAAGACTGTCGACGTTTGATGATCAGCGAAAGGCAAGGAGGAGTATAATGGCAAGGCTGAACCCATCTTCGCGGTTGAAAGTTAAGGGGGATACGTTCTTTCTCCCGGTTCCGAATGACGGTGTTTATTTCCGAAATAACGTAGGGCTTGCTGAAAAATCAAAAAATCCTTATCTCACAAGGGTTTAGAGGCACTTTTGTCG
>NZ_JBHLWN010000098.1:0-127618 GCF_042432825.1 Paenibacillus chartarius
GCCAGGATCAAACTCTCCAATAAGGGTAGTTCGACTTGCTCATTGATAACACTTGCGTGTTTGTTTTCTTGCGAAAACCTCTCACTCGTCATTCAGTTTTCAAAGAGCAATCTCAACGTCACCGGTTTTAGCGGCGACTTTTATAATATATCACACCCGCCCTGTCCGTGGCAACTGGTAATTCTTATACTCCCCGTTGCTCAATCCGGCAATTCGGAGCGGCGAGTAATAAAGTAACACGAAACGACACCCGGAGTCAACACCGGGTGTCGAGAAATTTTCCCCCTTAAATGAGAACGAGCTTTAAAGCTGCCAGCAGCATGAGCCCCGGCACCCCGAGCACACCAACCGTTGCAATCGTAGTTACATTAATCGGCAAAGTAAATTGCGTATAAGAGCTGACAAGGTTCACAAAATACAGCAGAAATGCCGCAACTATGATATTCACACCTAGATAAGTCAGCCAACGGCCGGCAGCACGGCTGCGCAGGACAACGATGATCAGCAGCAGCGCCGAAACGCCGAGAACCCCCCACATGATCATTTTCATGCACCGCCAGCCTCCATCACCTTGTCGCTGTCAATCAGGCTGAGCTTCGCTTGCTTCGCCGCCTTGATCAGCATCTCGTAGCGCTTCTCCGCTGCCTCCAGCGCATAGATTGCGTAGTCGATCTCATCCTTGCTGACCGCATAATCCAAACGGGTTTGCGCTATTTCCCAATCAGCATGGGCTTTACGCACTTCCTGGTATAACTCGTACTTTTCGTTCCGCTCTCGTTCTTGACGCTGCCGCCTCGGTTGCATCCATTGCCGCAACATTTTCAACTGCATATTCTGGTCCTCCCTCGACACCAATCTTGTCCAATTCGCTCAAGACTATGATTATGAGGGGCAATACGAGTTTATGAACAAGCAGCGGAATACAAAAAAGCCCCGGAACGCCAAAGCGTCCGGGACATTCCTTACAGCTCGCGGCGCCCTTCGAGCGCCTTGGTTAACGTCACTTCATCGGCATATTCCAAGTCCCCGCCGACCGGCAAACCGTGCGCGATCCGTGTCACCTTCAGGCCGAAGCCTTTGACAAGCCGGGATAAATACATTGCCGTCGCTTCGCCTTCGACGTTCGGGTTGGTGGCAAGAATCAGTTCCTGCACCCTTTCGTCGCCAAGGCGCTTCAGCAGCTCGGGGATATGAATCTGATCCGGGCCGATTCCTTCCATTGGCGAAATGGCGCCATGCAGCACGTGGTAGTAGCCCGTAAACTCCTTCGTACGCTCCATCGCAACCAGATCTTTCGGCTCCTGCACGACGCAGATGACAGACCCGTCCCGGGATTTGTCCTGACAAATCCGGCACGGATCGATATCGGTAATATTGCAGCAGACCGAGCAGTAATGCAAATTGCGTTTGACGTTCACGAGCGCCTTGGCAAAATCGAGCACGTCATCTTCCTTCATGCGCAGCACATGAAAGGCAAGACGCCCCGCCGTCTTCGGACCGACTCCGGGCAGACGGGAAAAGGCGTCAATTAATCGAGATATGGGTTCCGGGTAAAACATTAGAACAGCCCGGGGATGTTCAAGCCGCCGGTCAGTCTCCCCATGTCCTTGTTGGCCAGCTCTTCCGCTTTCGCAAGCGCGTCATTGACCGCTGTCAATACGAGATCCTGCAGCATTTCGACGTCTTCCGGGTCTACAGCTTCCGGTTTAATGGTAATCGCCATAATTTTTTTCTGGCCGTTCGCCGTAACGGTAACGACACCGCCTGCCGAGCCTTCCACCGTCTTGTTGGCAAGCTCCTGCTGCGTCTTCTCCATTTGCTCCTGCATCTTCTTCACTTGCTTCATCATTTGCTGCATTTGGTTCATTTGTAATCGCTCCTATATTGGAATTAGTCGTCTTGAATCTTGACCAGCCCGTCGCCGAACAGGTGGATCGCTTCGGAAATCCACTCTTCCTTGGACGCCGCCTTCGGGTCCTCGTGCTCGAGCTGCATCGTTTCCTTCGGCGCATTCGCCCCGGAAGCATCGGACTGGGCATCCTTCCATTCCTTCATCATGACCGTTGCGAAATGGACCGGCCTGCCCAGCACCTCGTGCATCACCTGCTCGATCAGCTGCCGGTTTGCAGGCTTCTCGGTCGTATCCCGATGCATGGCGCTCTTGAAGGCAAGCAAGACCGTATCGCCTTCCACGCCGACGGGTTCTCCGTCCACAAGCCATGCATGGACGGTGATTTTCCTGTCTTTCACAACCGACAGAATCGAATGCCAAGCGGTCAGAACGGCGCGAAGCTCCGCCGAATCGGCCGAAGCCAGGAAGCCTTGCAGCTTCACGCTGGATTTGCGAACCGGTGCTGAAGCAGCGGAACCGCCGGCCCGCGAGCCCATCACGGACGGACGAGGCGCGGCACCGCCGCCGTCCGGAGCCGCCCCGCCCTGCAGCAGCTTCTGCAGCTGCTCCTCCAGCCGCTGTACCTTGCGGTTCAGCTCGGCAACAGCCGCAGGCTCGATACCGGCCGCCGCAACGCCGGACGGCTCCGCTGCGGCAGCGGTCCGCTGCGCACCCGCCGCTACGCGGTCACCGGCACACGCCCTCATCATCGCTACTTCGAATAATGTCTGCGGCTGTGCGGAATATTTCATCTCGCTGAGATAATGATTGAGAACTTCAATCGTCTGCATCAGCTCCTGCGGCGTAAAAGGCGCTGCAATGCGGGCTAGCTGCTCCGCATTCCAGATCCGATCCGTCATCGATTTCGAATCGGGGATCATCTTCACCACGAGCAGGTCGCGGAAATATTGAATGAGGCTCTCCATGCATTTGTCGGCACTCTTGCCTTCTTGCATGAAAGCGTCGACCAGCTCCATCGCTGTACCGATATCCCGCTCGCGCATCGCCGCGATCAGCTTCTCGAACTGCTCTCCGGCTAGTCCGCCCGTAATTCCGAGCACGTCGGAGAGCTCCACCCGTTCCCCGGAATAAGCGATAATCTGATCGAGCAGACTGAGCGCATCCCGCATCCCGCCGTCCGACAGCCTGGCGATATAATGCAGCGCATCGCGGCTGATATCGATTCCCTCTTTCCCCGCGATGTAGCTGATTCGCTCCATCTGCTCCTCTAAGGAAACGCGTCTGAAGTCGAAACGCTGGCAGCGGGAAATGATCGTCGGCGGGAGCTTGTGCGGCTCCGTTGTCGCCAGAATAAACATCACATGCGCCGGCGGTTCCTCCAGCGTCTTCAGCAGCGCGTTAAAGGCTTCCGTCGTCAGCATGTGAACTTCGTCGATGATGTATACCTTATGCCGGACTTCCGTCGGCGCGTATTTCACTTTGTCCCGAATATCGCGGATTTCTTCAACGCCCCGGTTGGAAGCGGCGTCAATCTCCACGACGTCCATGACCGCCCCCTCCGTGATGCGGCGGCAGGCTTCACATTCGTTGCAAGGCTCCTCTGCCGGCCCCCGCTCGCAGTTGACCGCTTTGGCCATAATCTTGGCCGCACTCGTCTTTCCTGTACCGCGAGGTCCATTGAACAGATAAGCGTGCGTAAATCTTCGCTCACGGAGAGAGTTCTGCAGCGTCTGCACGATGTGCTTCTGCCCGACGACATCCCCGAAGCTTTGCGGCCGGTATGTCCGGTATAATGCAATATGTGCCATGAGGTTCCTCTCCATGTGGCGAGCCACAATTTGATGACCTCTATTATACACGATCCGTCAGGAAAAAGGGATACCTACGGTAAACGTGGTACCGTAGCCCTTGGACGACACTCGGATCGTCCCGCCGATATCGTGCACGATGCGCTGGCATACCGATAAGCCCAGTCCGGTCCCCTCTTCTTTCGTCGTAAAGAATGGATCGAAGATTTTATCGACCAGAAAAAGCGGAATGCCCGGTCCCGTATCGTGAATATCGATCAGCACTTTTCGTTCCAGCGGGTCCAGCCGCTCCACAATCGTCAATACGCCCCCTTCGCCCATCGCTTCGATGCCGTTCTTGCTGATGTTGAGAAACACCTGCTTCAGCAGCTCCTGGTCAGCGATAACGGAAGGGAGTCCGCCTTGCAAGGGAACGTACTTGACCTCCGTTCCGTGCAGCAGCGCTTCATTGCGGATGATCGGTAAAATCCCTTCAAGCACCACCTGAATGTCGACCTCAGACAGCGTCGCTTCCCGTGGCTTGCTGAGCAGTAAAAACTCGCTGACGAGCTCGTTAATCCGGTCGATTTCGGTCAGCATTACCTCGGTAAAGGAGCGTTCCTTCAGCATCTCCCGGTCCTCGAACGTCGACTTCAGGATTTGCAGAAACCCTTTGATGGAGGTAAGCGGATTGCGAATCTCGTGGGCGGTGCCCGCCGCGATCTGGCCGATCATCGCCAGCCGGTCGCTGCGCTGTACCTGGGCCTCGAGCGACCGCAAATGCGTAACGTCTTTAAACATGACATACGCCCCGACGATGCGCCCGTCTTCCCCTCTCAACACGTTGGAGTCGAGCAGCAGATCATAGCGGCTTTCCGCGTTCGCCCAAGACACCGCATGATTGCGCACGATAACGCCATCGAGAATAGTGCGCTGCACAAGCCGATGCTGAACGGGAACATGTGCGAAAATATCATCCAGCGAGCGGAACATCACTTCTTCCCGTTCATACCCCAGTATGCGGCAAGCCGTATCGCTGATATTTAATAACGTATAATCCAAATCGATTAACAGAACACCTAAATTCACATCTTTTATAAAGCTTGCAGAGAAACGCTCCAGGAGTGCGCGAGAACGGTTTTGTTCAGGAGTCAGTGAATTCCGGACATAGACGGCAAATGCGGATTGTCCGCCTACCTCCACCGGTACGATGCCGCCTACTCCCGGGATCATCCTTTCTTCTAGCGGCAAGCTGCCTTCCGGCCATTCGAGCAGCTCACGAACCGGCCGGCCCGACAGTTCCGCCGCGGCCGAACAGCCGCAGCTCCGAGCGAAGCTGTCATTCGCCGCTATGACGAAGCCTTGAGGTGTAACGAGGACGACGTTAATTCGGCCCGAAGCATCGAAGTGCCGCAGCACTCGCTTTGCCTCGCTTCGAAGGTCTACGAAAGATTTTGCCGGATCCACCATATAGCATGCACCTCCGTTTGCATAGTTCTGCGGATGGCTTGCATTTCCCTTCCGGCATTTGGGCGGAAATACAAATAAGGCCTCACGTCCCAGTTATTACTGGTCGATGAGGCCTATCGTTTGTTAGTTGTTGTCGAAAGGGTATGTAGAGCCAGGCACCCCTCCGGCACATGAAACTTCCCGCTTATGGCTGCTTCCTTCCGGACCTGACCAGATTCGCGGGCATCCATTGCGGAGGACCCGGCCGAAACTTAGTATAGCCCATCGGCAGGCAAAGTGCAACTGGGTGATCTTGGATAACGGATAGCAGCGGGCCCGAATGACCAAAAACCATTATGGCAAAGATATGACAAACTGGATCCGCTTGTTGTCCATTAACCGATAGAAAGGTAAGTTGCTTCATGAACGACGCTCCTCGGCGCCCTCTTGCCAGATTAAGCGTATTCGGCATAATCCAGCTGCATCCCCGCAATCCGCTGATGGTGGCCTGGTGGTCGGCTGTTTTCCCCGGCTTCGGGCATTATTTATTGCAAAAATTTTCTCGGGGCACGCTTCTCACTTTATCCGAGGTGATTATCAACACACTTGCCCACATTAACGAGGCGATGGTGTTGTCGTTCTGCGGGCGCTTCGAGGAGGCTAAGAGCATCCTCGAACCGAATTGGATGTTTGGGTATTTGGCCGTTTATCTCCTGAGCATCGGCGACTGTTATCGCTCAACTTTGACCATGAACAAGCTCTACGACCTCGCGGACCGGGAACAGTCACGGCTGCCCAGTGTGCATCTATACGGCTCCGAAGTTCAATATGTCGAACAAAAGAATCCCGTTACTGCAATGATATATTCTACATTGTTCCCGGGAATGGGACAGCTGTACAATCATCGCATATTTCTTGCGTTCTATGCCATGTTCTGGTGGTGGTTTTACGCTTCGAACTCTCGGGCCTATGAAGCTTTGCTGTACCTTGTGCTCGGCAACTTGAGTTATTCGACGACGCTGCTTAACCCGCATTGGCTGCTTTTCATGCCGTCCGTCATGGGCGGGGCCGTATATCACGCTTTCGTAAGGGCAGTAGAGCACAACAAGCTGTTCCGGGATGAGCAGCGCCAATTTTTAACTGATCGTTACCGTTATTCTAAGGTTTGCATCGGAAACGGTATTGAGGCTCGGCTATGATCGTTACGGCTACGTTCCCCCACAGTCTTGAATTGGAGCAAGCGCTGGCTATGATCGAAAACCTCGGTGTCGCGCGCGAGCACATCGTCGTTTGGAATATGGAAACGGAACCCCAGCATGACTTGTCATTTCAGCAGCCACCGTATCGTACAAGTGTCGTCGAGACGGGAATTGCTGCGGCTACCGGCATTGCTGTAATCGGGGCAAGTGTCGGCTTTATTTTGCCTTGGGGACCGATTATTTGCGGGCTCGCCGCGGCGCTAGCCGGCTTTGCCGTCGGGTGCCTCTTTCAAATGCGGCTATTAAAAAAGAAGGGTGTCGTGCGCAAAAAGAGGCCGTTGCCCGAGGTCGTCGTTGTCATCGACTGCACTCATCACAACGCTGCGCAGATTCGGGATATCGTGTGGGCACAGCACGCCCTGTCCGTAGGAAGCTTCGCACAAAACTGATCTAACGACAAGCAGCCTAGCCGTCTTCGGCTAGGCTAGCGATACCGTGATTATCGCCGGTCTGTCGTTACTCTGATCTGGTAGCGCGGCATCTGCTGCTCCAACTGATGGAAGGCTAGGTCGCGGATGCGGCTTGCATCGGTTTCGGAGGTTCCCTGCTTCAAATCAAGATCGACATTTGCGATGGGACCGTTCAAGGTGATGGTCGAATTCGTAACCTCCGGAATGCCGTTAATGACCTGACGCATCATGCGTACGTCATCGCGGGTGTGATGATATCCCGGGTTAACCGGATTGTTCGGGCTGACGCTGGTTAAACCCATATAACCGTCCGCCGGATAGTTTTGCGCCTTCGGCGTGCCGTCGGCATTGTGATTCCCGCAGCCGGACAGTGCCAGAGCGGCTCCAAGCACAGCCGTAATAATCGGTAAGCGGTATTGGCGATAACATCGATGATGGCCGTTGTCGTGATGATTGGTCAACACAAAAACACCTCCCTCGATCTGACGAGTTCGGAAAGAAGAAGCTTCTTCTTCCGTCTACCCGTTAGAATACCCGTGGGAGGTGTTCCTATGCCGCAATCCCTAATGGGAATCGCATGCAGATTACATGCCGTATTTCTTCTTGAATTTATCAACGCGGCCGCCGGCATCGATGAACTTCTGCTTACCCGTGAAGAAAGGGTGGCAGTTGGAGCAAATTTCCACGCGAAGGTTCGGCTTAACGGAACCTGTCTCGAACGTGTTGCCGCAGGCGCAAGTAACAGTCGTCACATGGTATTTCGGTTGAATCGCTTCTCTCATTTTCGTTCACCTCTTTCCGCCCTGGACTCTTTGCGAATCCAGAGTTCTATTGACACGAATTCGATTATAACATAGGCGCTTCATCCGCCGCAAGTCTTTTGAAGAAGGACGGAGCATGCGTGTAGGAGCCGATTACGACATCCGGAAGCTCTTCGCGGAAGATGTCCAGCATCTGCTTCATTCCAACAATCTCGCCGCGAGGCTTCGGAATAATGCTGTAATAGCTTTCCGGATCCAGGTTCAAATTCCGCATTTGAATGAGCTTCAGGCCGGTACGGCGGGCAAAATCGATCATCGCCTCGATTTCTTCCTCGCGGTCGGTAACCCCCGGGAAGATGAGATAATTAATCGAGGTAATGACGCCCTTGTCCGCTGCGTAACGCAGGGACTTCTCCACGTTTTGCAACGTGTAGCCGCGCGGCTTGTAATAAGCGTTATAGTGGTCATCCAGCGCACTGATCGTACTGACTCGCATCAAATCGAGCCCGGCATCGACAATACCGCGAATGTGGTCGGTGAGCCCGGCATTCGTGTTGATGTTGATGTAGCCGAGCTTCGTGCGCTCGCGCACTTCTTTGATCGCGGGTATAATGAGCGCCGCCATCGTCGCCGGCTCGCCCTCGCAGCCTTGACCGAACGAGATAATGCTCTCCGGTTCCTTGAGCTGCTCCAGCATCACCTGTACGATCTCCTCGACCGTCGGCTTGAAGTTCATTCGCGTCTGAGGCGCAGGGAAACCGCTGTCGTCGGGCTGCTCCGAAATACATCCGTGGCAGCCGGCATTGCAGGTGTACGACACCGGCACAGCCCCTTCCAGACGCTGCAGAAACGTATTCGAGGCCGTCAGGCATTCGTAACCGAGAGCGCAGTGGGACAAATGCTGGTACAGCCGGTTGTCCGGATACTGGCTTGTCAGCCTCTTGACCTGCACTTCGAGCTGGTCCGGGTCGCAATTGCGCGGATTCCACGGCTCCGGATCGTCGGTCGGATCCGCAGCGACATAAAATCGGCCGTCCTTCCAGACAACCGCCGTATAACCAAACAGCGGGAGAAGCGCTTTTTTATCCGTCTTGACGTAGCTGGGCAGCAGCAGCCGGGTGAAGCCCTGCGGCAGCAGCGCGCCAACTGCGGTAACATCGCCGGGAACCGTCACCATCTCGCCCGTCTCATCGTCGATAGCTACCGGCATTGTGTTCGGAAGGCTGACCAGCGTCGCTCCTTCGGGGAGCGGAATCAGCTCTTCCTCTAGTATATCCGTGATCATATCGCCGTTACGGCCGAGAGCTGTGTAGCCGGGATGATCGTACACGTTTCCGTCCGCATCTGCGTAAACCAAATTCATGGAGGTACACCTTCATTTCGTTAGTAGACAATCTGATCAGGAGGCGGAATTTTTCACACGTTTGTTGGTCCCGCCGCCCGGCGCATTCACGTTCGGCTTCTCGATGGAATCGAGGAATTCCTGGTTCGTCTTCGTGTCGGCCAGCTTCTTGATGAACGCTTCGGTATATTCGTGAGAATCGTTCATGCTCTTGCGAATCGCCCAAATCTTCTCAAGCTCTTCCTTCGTGAGAAGCATCTCCTCGCGGCGCGTGCCGGAGCGGCGAATGTCGATCGCCGGGAATACACGGCGCTCCGCCAGCTTGCGGTCCAGGTGCAGCTCGAGGTTGCCCGTTCCTTTAAACTCTTCATAGATGACATCGTCCATCCGCGAGCCCGTTTCCACAAGAGCTGTCGCAAGAATCGTCAGCGAGCCGCCCTCCTCGATGTTCCGCGCCGCACCGAAGAAGCGCTTCGGCCGATGGAACGCACCCGGATCGATACCGCCGGAAAGCGTACGGCCCGTAGGAGGAACGACCAGGTTGTAGGCGCGCGCCAAACGTGTAATGCTGTCCAGCAAAATGACGACGTCCTTCTTCGACTCCACGAGACGCTGTGCACGCTCCATGACGAGCTCCGCCACCTTGATATGGTTCTCCGGCAGCTCATCGAACGTAGACGCCACGACCTCGCCGCGGACCGAGCGCTGCATGTCCGTGACCTCCTCCGGCCGCTCGTCGATCAGCAGCACAAACAGCTCGATATCCGGGTAGTTGGTGGAGATGCTGTTGGCGATTTCTTTCAGGAGCAGCGTCTTACCGGCTTTCGGAGGGGCGACGATCAGGCCGCGCTGGCCCAACCCGACCGGGGCGAGCAAATCCATAATTCGGGTGGACAGCTTCTCGGGGGAGGTCTCCATCGTGATTTTCTTTTGCGGGTAAAGCGGTGTTAATGCAGGAAAATGAAGCCGCTCCGACGCAGTAGCCGGATCGAGTCCGTTGACCGCTTCTACCTGCAGCAGACCGAAATATCTTTCGTTCTCCTTCGGCGGCCGGCATTTGCCGGATACCAGGTCGCCCGACCGCAAATCGAATTTGCGGATTTGCGAAGCCGAGATGTAGATGTCCTCGGAGCTCGGCAAGTAGTTGATCGGTCTGAGGAAGCCGAAGCCTTCCGACAATACCTCGAGCACGCCCTGCATAAACATGAGGCCGCTCTTCTCCGCCTGAGCTCTCAAGATGGCAAAAATAAGTTCTCGCTTTTTCATTTGCCCGTAGGCGGGAATCTGATGGCTCTTGGCGAGCTTGTAGAGCTCGGTCAGCTTCAGAGCTTCCAGTTGTGCTAATTGCATATCCATTATGAGGATCAACCACCAAACTATTAATATGATCTAAACAGTATTGCCGTAATCGGTTGGAAATAATCATATGCTGCCGGGCGAGTTTATCGCGCGGGTGCTGCGCTGCTGCGGATTGTGCCATGGGTTTACGGCTTCGTTAAACTCGGGTTCCCTGAATTCAACATAGCGGATGGAACCCGAGTTTAAAGGCGCACGCTTCGCTCTCCGCCCCCATAGCACATCCTCCGCAGCTCCGCACACTCGACGTTACTTCCAACCGGATTACGGCTGGGGGGAGGGAGGCCTGCGGCTGCGGAATCGACATCCCGCAGCGCAGGCATAAGACTAGAAACAATGTACTATGCTACAGAACTAAGGAGAAACCGCAATATTTACTGTTACTAAGATAACCACAATCTCATACATAGACTGCGACAAAGGCCTGAGAAAAACTCTTATCCGCAGTAATTCGAAGAAGCGACTGCTCCCCCGCAAAGCGGAGCTGCACATCGAAGCTAAGTTCGATAACTTTGCGGGGACTCCGGAATGGAGGAAGTTATTTCGCCAGTCAGAAAGCCCGATTCGCAATACGGAATACTCGTCACTCTTCTTCGGTTCGCCACACTTCGGCGCCCAGCATGGAGAGATTGAAGACAAAGTTATCGTAGCCGCGGTCGATGTACTCAACGCCGGTGATTTCGGTCACCTCTCCGTTCGGCACGCTTAGCGCGGCGATGGCCAGTGCGGCCCCGGCGCGAAGGTCGGTTGCGCGAACTTTGGCGGCGCTTAGTATGGATCGCTCAATTACAGCCGAGCGGCCTTCGACTTTGATTTTGGCATTCATCCGTACAAGCTCCGGGACATGCTTGAAGCGGTTGCTGTATACATAATCCGTCAGGATGCTGACACCACTCGCCTGACACAGCAGGCTCGTCATCGGCGATTGAAGATCGGTCGCAAAGCCGGGATATACGAGCGCTTTCACATCGACGCTGTGATATTCGGGTTGTCCGACGACACGAATCGATTCGTCCATCTCGTAAATATGTACGCCCATCTCCTGCAGCTTGGCAGTCATCGCTTCCATATGTTTCGGAATGACATTGTCGATTGTGACGTCACCGCGTGTGGCGGCGGCGGCGATCATGTACGTACCGGCTTGAATCCGGTCCGGAATGATGGAGTGCCGGCAGCCGTGCATCGCATCTACGCCTTCAATGCGAATGGTCTCGGTACCCGCTCCCTTAATTTTGGCACCCATGGAGTTCAATAATGTAGCAACATCTATAATTTCAGGCTCTTTGGCCGCATTTTCGATAATTGTGGAGCCTTTGGCACGAGCTGCCGCCAGCATAATATTAATCGTAGCCCCTACACTGACCATATCAAGATAAATCTTTGCGCCGCGCAATTGTTTGGCACGAATATGCAATGCGCCGTTCTCGTTCGTCACTTCCGCTCCGAGCGCCTCGAAGCCTTTGATATGCAAATCGATCGGTCTCGGCTCAAAGTTGCAGCCTCCCGGCAAGCCGATTACGGCTTCGCCGAATCTGCCCAGCAGAGCCCCCATCAAATAATACGAAGCCCGAAGCTTCTTAACCTTGCCGTTCGGCATCGGAATCGACTTCATTCGGCTCGGATCAATGACCATCACGTCATCGTTCCACGTCACTTCGCCGCCAAGCTCGCTAAGAATTTCGGCATAAGTGTTGACATCGCTAAGATGCGGCAAATTATCAAGGGTAACAGGGGTTTCCGCCAAAATGGCCGCAGGAATCAATGCCACCGCACTATTCTTAGCACCGCTGATCTGAACCGTGCCGCGCAGCGGCCGGCCTCCGGCAATCATCAATTTTTCCATAGAACGATTCTTCCCCCTACAAGCTGCTTACATGTCTCGGTGTTATGTGTGCGTCTATCAAATCGGGACATCCGAATAACGGCGGGATAATAGATGAGAGGGAAACGCCGAGCCGCTGCGGGCTGAACGTTTCCCAATATATCAGATGGGGATTTACGCTTGGTTGTTGCTTCCGAACAGAAGAATCTTCGACTTCACGACTTCGACCATCGCTTTACGAGCCGGAGTCAAGTATTTGCGAGGATCGTAAACTTTCTGATCCTTCGTTACGATATCGCGGATCGTCTCCGTCATCGCCACTTGATTCTCGGTGTTGACGTTGATTTTGCCTACGCCTGCCGCGATAGACTTCTTGATCATCTCGTCCGGTACGCCGGATCCGCCGTGCAGAACGATCGGCACCGGAATCGCCGCGGATACCTTCTCGATGATGTCATAGTGGATGTTCGGCTCGCCGGAGTACATGCCGTGCGCCGTGCCGACTGCGATCGCCAGAGCGTCAACACCCGTCTCTTCGTAGAAACGGATCGCTTCTTCCGGCTTCGCCAGGTTGGCATTCTCTTCTTCAACGGAAATGTCGTCTTCAACGCCGCCGATCGTACCGAGCTCGCCCTCTACGGATACGCCCATAGCGTGAGCTGCTTTAACGATTTCCTTCGTCAGCTTGATGTTTTCTTCATAAGGATGATGGGAACCGTCGAACATAACGGAGCTGAAGCCCGCGCGGATACACTTCATCGCTACTTCGAAGCTGCTGCCGTGGTCCAGGTGAAGCGCGATCGGAAGACCGGATTTCTTCGCAGCCGCTTCCGCCATGGCTACCGTGAACTCGATGCCCATGTACTTCAGGGCGCCTTCGGAAACGCCGTAGATGAACGGCGATTTCAGCTCCATTGCCGCCTCCACGATCGCCTGGGCAAACTCCAGGTTGTTCATGTTGAATTGGCCTACAGCGAACTTATTCGCCTTGGCTTTAGGGAGAAACTCATTCATTGAAACTAATGGCATGGCTTCTTTCCTCCTACGATTAGGTGGTTTGTCTGCGTCTCTTAATAGGGACCGCTCATTGTCATACTGCCCTATTATAGCACAAGTAGCCGGAAATGACACAGTTTAGCTAAGCATTTTCATAGCTTTCCGGACAACTGCTGCGGCAACCCGGACACCCTATGATTATGCCCAATGTGCATACAGCTAAAGCGCCGCGAAGAGAGGGCTCTCCCGATATCGGAATACAGGCCGGGCGCGTGCGTTTCGCAGCTCCCGGCTCGTCTTCGACGAGGCGCTCCCTTTCAACCGGATGAGCTTCTTCCGTGCAGGCGGAGCCGCAACGGTCACCTTCCGCCGCCAGCACATAATAAAGCGGGCAGTCGCAAAGACTGTCCGCTTTATTTCACTATTCATGTCATTCGAGGTTTGAACCCGCGGGTGACTATACAGCAAACGTGTTGTTAGAAGGTTGATTCAATTGGTGATTGACCGCCATCCGCAGCTCATCGATATCGAACGGCTTCGTAAAGTGCATGATGGCACCGAGGTCCGTCGCTTCCTTTATCATGTCCAGCTCGCCGTAGACTGTCATCATAATAACCTTGATCGCCGGATTCATGCTCTTGATATGCTTGAGAATATCCAAGCCGTCCATGCCGGGAATCTTCATATCAAGCAGCACCAGGTCCGGCGTTGCGTTGCGGACGATCTCCAGCGCCAGCTTCCCGTTCGACGCTTGGTACGTATCATACCCCTCGTTGCTAAACACTTCCATTAGCAAAACACGAATACCGTTCTGATCGTCGACGATTAATACCTTCTTCTTCAAACCGATACCTCCTCGAGTGAGTCGCAGCCGTCATAACCGTAATTTCAGTAATTCGCTGTCAAGAGCTATATTCCTGCTCGATTCACGCTAAAAGTTTGAAGAGTTTCCCTCTAGCACCATTTGCAGCCATTCAGTGCCGCTGCAGGCTTAGTGGGTTTGTTTGAAAGCGGCCTTCACAAATTCGCGGAACAAAGGCTGCGGGCGGTTCGGTCTGGAGATGAACTCCGGATGGAACTGTACGGCCAGGAACCACGGATGACCCGGCAGCTCGATCATCTCGACGAGACGACCGTCCGGCGATGTGCCGCTGATCTTCAGCCCCGCCGACTCAATCAGGTCGCGGTACTGGTTGTTGAATTCATACCGGTGGCGATGGCGCTCATAGACGAGCTCATCCTGATAACACTCCATGGCGAGCGTGCCCGGGACGATTTTGCATGGATATAATCCAAGCCTCATCGTGCCGCCCAGGTTCTCGATATCCTTCTGCTCCGGCAGCAAATCGATGACCGGATAAGGCGTCGCCGGATTGATCTCGGAGGAGTTCGCCCCCTCCAGCTTCGAAACGGAGCGTGCATATTCCACAACGGCTACTTGCATGCCGAGACAGATGCCGAAGAACGGGATGCGTTTCTCACGGGCGTAACGGATCGCCGAAACTTTGCCCTCGATGCCGCGGTCGCCGAAGCCGCCCGGCACGAGGATCCCTTGCACACCCGAAAGAAGCTCGTCGACGTTGTGGTCGTATACTTCTTCCGCGTTCACCCAGCGGATATTTACTTCGGTGTTGCTGTCGATACCGGCATGCTCCAGCGCCTCCACAATACTCAAATAAGCATCGTGCAGAGCTACGTATTTGCCGACGATGGCAATTTCGGTCTTGTGCTGAAGGTTCTTCATGCGGCTGACCATGTGTTCCCAGTCGGTCAGATCAAGCTGCCCTGCGGACAAGCCCAGGTGCTTGACTACGATGTCGTCAAGGCCCTCCTCGCGCAGCAGCATCGGTACTTCATACAAAGTATCGGCATCGATGCATTCGACGACCGCTTCCGGCTCGACGTCGCAGAACTGAGCGATTTTGCGCTTCAGGTCGTCGGCCAGCGAATGCTCGGTCCGGCATACGATCACATGCGGCTGAATGCCTAGTCCGCGCAGCTCCTTCACGCTGTGCTGAGTCGGCTTCGTCTTCACTTCGCCTGCAGCCTTAATGAAAGGAACAAGCGTTACATGAATATACATGACGTTATTGCGGCCGATATCGTTCTTCATCTGGCGGATCGCCTCGAGGAACGGCAAGCTCTCGATATCGCCGACAGTACCGCCGATCTCGGTGATGACGACATCGGATTGCGCTTCGCGTCCGGCCCGGACGATCCGTTCCTTAATTTCATTCGTAATGTGCGGAATGACTTGGACCGTGCCGCCGAGATATTCGCCGCGGCGTTCCTTCGTAATGACGGAAGAGTATACTTTACCGGTCGTCACGTTGCTGTTCTTGGACAGGTTGATATCGATGAAACGCTCGTAATGGCCCAGGTCGAGGTCCGTTTCGGCGCCATCGTCGGTCACGAACACCTCGCCGTGCTGGTACGGGCTCATCGTTCCCGGGTCAACGTTAATGTAAGGGTCGAACTTCTGAATCGTAACCTTGAGCCCCCGGTTTTTGAGCAGCCTTCCAAGCGAAGCCGCCGTGATCCCTTTTCCTAAGGAGGACACCACACCGCCTGTTACAAATATATACTTAGTCATGATATGTAGACCTCCTCATAAGTCCGCTGCTAAGATTAGTGTTGGTAATATGCTTCAAAAAAACAAAAAAAAGTGACACCCGTTCCACACGGGGCACTTTTATTTTTAACAATTTGTTAAATTTCTTTTAAAGCCCATGCAATAGTGTACATGGTACCTTCTTCCGTGTCAAGGACAATCTGAAGCGCCTCGATCGAGGCGCTCCTTCGTTTACTTATCGTCGTCGTCATCGTCGTCATAATCGGCTTCTTCATCGTCGCCGTCAGCCTCAAACCCGTCTTCGCCCGATTCTTCGCCGGCTTCTTCAGCGTCTTCCTCCTCGGCTTCCTCTTCGAAGAATTCGCCTTCTTCTTCCGAATCGTCGGTCGTATCGAACTCGTCGCGGTCAGCGTCGAAGGCGTCGAACTCGTCTTCTTCGACTGCGTACGACTCTTCCTCTTCCTCCGCGTACAGCTCCTCGTCGTCCAGGTCGTCGTCATCGTCGTTGATGATGCGCGGACGCTTGCCGCTGCCCACCGTATCCTCCGACTTCTCGACCGGATACCAGCGCTTCAGTCCCCACAGATTCGTACCGACACACGCAAAGCGTCCATCGATGTTGATTTCCGTATATAGTTGAGCGATGACTTTCATGACGTCGTCGTCCGACAGCCCTTTGATCTTGGCGATCTCCGCCATCAGATCACGGTAGTAGAAAGGGGTATTGGCCGCTTTCAACAATTCGAACGCTAGGTCTACCATCGGCATTTCCTTGGCTTGTTCTTCGCTGATTTTGAGCGTGTATTGACTCATGGAACCCCATCATCCCTTCGATCATCGATAAAGATAAGTAAACCTTATTTCGGTAAAAAATGCAACTTGCCCCGCACCAAACAAGAGGAAACGGCTTTCGCCGTCTTGCAGACGCGCGTTACCCGTTGAAATATAAGCCAAATTATTGAGCTCGGCGAGATAAATTTCTTATATTTACAAAAATAAACGGAGGAGACCTTGCCAGCCGCAACCCCTGCGGTCGTCTCCTCCGCTTATTTGACTGTATCCTCGGCGCCTTTCCTTGCCGATCGGGGCGTTCCGTGCGCCCTCTCTGTATCGTATGTGGGATTCCGCGGCTTGACACGGAGGACGGCCTATTTTGCAGGAATAGCACCGAGCGCCGAGACGGGCAGTACCACGGCCGAATACGCTGGGAAAAGAAGTGAATCTATTCCCTCGCGAGTGGAGGCATTGCTTGTGGACACGGTTCGATTCCTGAAGCGTCTGAACGACGAAATCGGCAGCTCGGCACCTTCGTCCCGCAGGCTCATCATTCGGTTCGAGAACAGCCAGGCGTTCGCCGCCTGCATGAACGAGTGGAATCGGCGGAAGCATGTCTGGACGCATCTGACCGGGATTCAGCCGCTACCCATTATCAACGGGATCTCGATCTCCTGTGCTATGGAGGCCAAACGTCAATTGCTGGCGTTCCCTTTCATCGCCGACGTCGAGACGGACACGAAGAAGCGCCTGCAGCTCGGTTATCAGCCGAACATGAGCAGTCACCCCGCTTCGTCCCGCAGACCGCCCGTCTCCCCCCATATCCCTTGGGGCGTGAACCAAATTCGCGCGCCTCAAGCTTGGCGGAGGGCGACCGGACATAACGTCCGGGTCGGAGTCATCGACACCGGCATCGATCCGTCTCATCCGGACCTCAGGCGATGTATCGGCCGCGGCATCAATCTGGTAAACCGCTCGATCCCGCCCCTGGACGACAACGGACACGGCACCCATATCGCGGGAACGATCGCCGGCGCCGGCCTGCAGCAGAACGGAGTGATCGGCGTTGCACCTCGAGCGACCATACACGCCGTCAAGGCGTTCGACAGCAACGGCAGCGCTTATGTGTCGGACATTATCGCCGGCATCGATTGGTGCGTACAGAACGATTTGGACATCATCAATATGAGCTTCGGTATGAAGTCGTATAACAAATCCCTCGAGCTGGCCGTGCTGAACGCGTTCCGTTCCGGCAAAATCATTGTGGCCTCGTCCGGCAACGACGGCAGGCGGTCGTTCATCGACTATCCGGCCCGCTTCCCGCAGGTCATCTCGGTCGGCGCGACAACGAGGGCGAACAAAGTGGCGCCGTTCACGAACCGGGGCCGCCGGATCGACATCTTCGCCCCCGGAGAGAACGTATATTCGGCGTGGCTGCACGGCAAATACCACGAGCTAAGCGGCACGTCCATGGCTACCTCGCACGTCAGCGGCGTAGTCGCCTTGCTGCTGTCGGTCCGGCCGGGTCTGAGAACGCCGCAAGTGAAGGAGCTGCTGCGCCGGACATCGGTCATGTTCGAGGACAGCAAAAAGGCCGGCGTTACGGCCGGCCGTATTCATGCAAGACGTGCAGTAGCCGAGCTGCTCCGCGGCGGTTGACCGGCGTGTTTCCGGAAGGGCGGATTACATCCGCTCCGGGGAGGACACGCCGACAAGGCGCAGCACATTGGCGATGACGGTGCGCAGGGCGGCCAGCATAGCAAGCCGCGCCTGCGTCAGCGCCGCATCCTCGACAATCACCCGCTCCGCTTTGTAGTAGCTGTGGAACTGGCTCGCCAGTTCGTATACATAACGGATCAAGCGGTGCGGAGCGTATTGTCCGGCGGCGATTTCGACTTCTTCGGGCAGCTCGCCCATTTTGCGCAGAAGGTCGAATTCTTCCTCGGTACGAAGCACGGACAAGTCCACTTCGCGAACCGGCTGTACCGGAATCCCCTGCTCTTCGGCTTGGCGGAAAATGGAGCAAATGCGCGCATGCGCATACTGTACATAGAATACCGGGTTCTCGTTCGATTTGGACACCGCAAGATCCATGTCGAAGTCGAGATGCGAATCCATGCTGCGCATCGTGAAGAAGTAGCGCATCGGGTCGACGCCGACCTCGTCCATCAGATCCTCCATCGTCACCGCCTTGCCCGTCCGCTTGGACATCTTCACCTTCTCGCCGTTCTGGAACAGCGACACCATCTGGGCAATCAGAACGGTGAGCTTGTCCGCATCGTAGCCGAGCGCCGACATCGCCGCTTTCATCCGCGGGATGTAGCCGTGATGGTCCGCGCCCCAGATGTTGATCATCCGGTCGAAGCCGCGCTGGTACTTGTTGCGGTGATAAGCGATGTCCGGCGTCAAATACGTAAACGTCCCGTCGTTCTTGATCAGCACGCGATCCTTGTCGTCGCCGTACGTTGTCGTCCGCAGCCACGTTGCGTCATCCTGCTCGTAAATATGGCCCTGAGCGCGGATCTGGTCGAGCACTTCGGGAATGACGCCGCTCTCGTAGATCGACGTTTCGGAGAACCATTCGTCGAAATGGACGCCGAAGCGGGCGAGGTCGCGTTTGATTTTGTCCAGTTCTTTGGTCAGGCCGTACGTGCGGAAAAATTGAAAGCGCTCCTCGTCGCCGAGCTGCAGCAGCGCATCGCCCTTCTCTTGTGCCAGCTCCTCGGCAAACTGCTTGATGTCCGCTCCGTGATAACCGTCCTCCGGCATTTCGGCATCCTGCCCGAGCGCTTGACGGTAACGGGCTTCCAGCGATTTGGCCAGGTTGACGACCTGATTGCCGGCATCGTTGATGTAATATTCGCGCGTAACATCGTAGCCGGCGAACGCCAGCAGGTTGCACAGGGCGTCGCCGACAGCTGCGCCTCGGGCGTGGCCGAGATGCAGCGAGCCGGTCGGGTTCGCCGAGACGAACTCGACCTGGATGCGCTGGCCCCGGCCGATGTTCACGAAGCCGTAGCGTTCGCCGGCTTCCAGTACCTGGAGGATGATCGGGTGCAGGTAGCTCTTGTCCATCTTGAAGTTGATGAAGCCTGGACCTGCAATGTCGATGGATGCGACATGTACGGCTTCTTTGTTCAGGTTGTCGGAGATCGCTTGCGCGATGTCGCGCGGGTTGCGCTTCGCGATCCGGGTCAGCTGCATCGCAACGTTCGTAGCGAAGTCGCCGTGCGCCTTCTCCTTCGGCACTTCAATGACGAATTCCGGCAGCTGGTCGGCGGCCACGATTCCTGCGGCGACGATGCTCCGGGCGATTTCTTCCTTAAGGGTTTGTTTGACGGTATCGAGCACATTCGAGGTCATGACGATAGTTCCTCCTGAATAGTCAGCTTCACATGATAAGTGCCGGCCCGTTCTCCGGCTACTTCGAGATCATAGGCGAGTTCGACCGCTCCGCGCCGGACTCTAGCTGCCGAGCCGGTTCTTGCGGAGCTCCACGTATCGCGGACGGAGCGCGTGCGTACGGCGAGCTCCATGCGGCCCTGCGCCGTTTCGTAGTAGCCGATGCGCAGCTCCCCTTGCACGAACGTCATGTCGGAGCGGATGTCGCCTTGGCGCAAAATTTTGACGGAGGCGGGTCCGATGTTGACGATCGTCGTCGTTCGCCCATACTCCTTGGCCGGCTCCGCGTAGCGGATGAAGCTGCGGTCTCCCTTGTCGTACCAGTCGCCCTGCGTGCGGTAAGCCGTGCGCTGGCCGCCGCCCCGGCTCTCGACCGTAACGGCGACCTTCACAGGCGGCCGAGGGGCTGGCGCTGCTTCCGGTTTATGCATATGTACACCCGTTTCCATAGTCTCGTGGGCAATGTAAGTAGCTATAAGTGTATAGTATTGCGGGGCTATTTTCAATGAGGGTAAGCTGTGCAGAAGCCGGACGGAGCGTGATATGATAAGGGAACAGGCTTTGAATGGGGCGATCGACAATGCTGGTGAATGTATTTAGCGTACTGACGGAGGCGGATAAACAGCTGCCGCTGTATGTGACAAGCGTCGGCGGCTGGGCGCATCAGGAGCCGATGTGGCGGGAGCACGGTTTTCCCGACTTTCAATGGATTCAGACCGTGTCGGGGCAGGGCGTTCTGAAAGCGGCGGACGGCCGCCGGCTGACGGTGTCCAAGGGCCAGGGCATGCTGCTGTATCCGCACGAGGAGCACGAATATGCCGCCGTGAAGGAGCCTTGGGAGGTCGTGTGGATTTCCTGGAACGGCCGGCAGGCGGCCGAGATGCTGGAGACGCTGGGGCTGCTGCGCACCGAGGCGCTGCATATTTCGAGCCCGGAGCGGACGCTGCTGCGCTGCCGGGAGGCGCTCGCGGGCGCCCAATCGGCCGATCCGCTGCGGTCGCTGCGCGTGTCTGCCGTTCTGTACGAGCTTGTGCTCGATTTGTCCGCATACGGCTCGGCCTCGGAGCTGCGTTCCAAGGGGCAGCATGCGGAGCAGCTCGCTCCGGTGCTCAGCCTGATGGAAGAGCGCAGCGCCGAGCCGCTGACGCTGGACATGCTGGCGGATACGCTCGGCGTCTCGCCGCAGCATACGTGCCATCTGTTCCAGCAGACGCTCGGGATGCGGCCGTTCGAGTACTTGAAGCGGGTGCGGCTGCGCAAGGCGAAGGAGCTGCTGCTGCAGGATTGGAAGCTGGAGGTGCAGCAGGTGGCGGAGCGCGTCGGGTACGGGAATGCGAGCTATTTCATCAAGCTGTTTAAGGAGCAAGAGGGGATGACGCCGGCCCAGTTCCGCGGATCGTATCGGATGTAGAGCGGCGGGTGATGCTGTGCTGGGGCGATGGGGCGGGGTAATGATGGATTGCATCGCTAAAGTGGCTGCTGTCGGTCATGGCTGGGGGCGTTAACGATGGTTTGCATCGTTAACGTACCGGATGCGGACATGGCTGGGGGCGTTAACGATGTTTTGCATCGTTAACGTAGCTGCGTGCTATCGATCTCGGGCCGCCGCAATCTCATGCAAAAAGAACCTTCACTTCCACGGACTCCATGGAGATGAAGATTCTTTTGCATCTGAATTTTGCATGTGAATACTACGTCGTCTCAACGAGAGCTTTGGATGGAACCAGCCTCTTCGTTTTCATACAGCCGCCTTATACTTTGAACGTCGACACCATGCTCTTCAGGCTTTCCGCGCTCTCCTTCGTCTCCTGAACCGCCTGGGCCACCTGCCCCGTCTGCTCGAGAGATTTGCCGGCCTGCTGAGCGATATACTCGGTACCCGCCGCCGACTCGCCGTTCGCCGTCGTAATCTCGCCGACAATCGACGCCAGATTTTGGATGGATGCACTCAGCTCCTCGGCGGTGGCGCTAAAGTCCGTAACCAATTCCAGCACATACTCCGCGTCCCGGAAATACTGATCCCCGGTTTCCACCATCCGCTTGTAGTCATCCATAACCGATCGGTCGATGAAATGAATCAGCTCTTCCGAGTTCATCTGCAGGTTCTGCACGGAAGAAATCACCATGTCCGCCACACCCTGAATTTCGGTGACGGCAGATTTGGAGTTTTCCGCCAGCTTGCGGATTTCCGTTGCGACCACGGCAAAGCCTCTGCCTGCTTCCCCCGCTCTTGCCGCTTCAATGGACGCATTGAGGGCGAGCAAATTCGTCTGCGACGTAATTTGCAGGATCGAATCCGACAGCACTTTAATTTGATCGACCGACTTCGATTGCTCGATGGCCGCTACCATCCCCGCCCTTACGCGGCTGATGACGTCGCCCGCCGACTGCTGCGAGGCAATTGCATTCTCGCTGAGCTGCTTCGCTCTGGAGCTGATCTTCTCGGAAGCCGAAGCTCCTTCCTGAGCCTTCACCGCAATAGACAAAGCGGCTCTTTCGAGCTCCGCCGACGAAGCGCTCATTTCTTGCGCGGAAGCGGCGGTCTGTTCCGCTCCTGCGGACATTTCCTCGGCGGCTGCGGTGACATTTTCCATCTGTCTGTTAAGCTCCGATAAGTTGGAATTGACGACGGCAACGGATTGTTCCAGCTGTTCCGACTGCTTCGCAATCGTCGCAATCATATCCCTCGTCTTCTCCTTCATGTCCTGCATGGAGCGCATCAGCATGCCGGTCTCATCCCTGGACCTTATATACTTCTGCGGAATATCCTGCGAGAAGTCGCCGGTCGCGAGAATCTGGAGCCGCTCCGCTGCAAGCTTCACCGGCTTCATAATCCGGTAGGTAAAGTAAGCGATGATGGCGGAGGCAATGAGGATATTTAGAATAATTTGCCAGGAAACGCTGCGCTTCATTTCGTTAATTCGGGACAAGTAGTGTTCGGTCGGCATATAAGAAACGGTATACATGCCTTCCGTTTTGCCCTTGACGTAATACGCGATATAGCGGACTCCGTCCCATGCAAACGTACCGGCACCCGACGGACTACTCTTGAACTGTTGATAAAATCCCCCTAATTCCCCTTGTTCTTTGCTTAAATCAAGCTTGAGGATGCGAGCCGGGTCCTTGGAGGAGATCACTAGGCCGTCCGGATTGACGATCATCGTATCGATTGTCGAATCCGCTTTATTGCCTACAATCGCCGAGGAGCTGATATTGAGCTGAACCGCCATGACAAGCGCGGCGATGACGGTATCCGTCTGGCGGTCGATGACCGGAGCCATGACAGAGACGACAGGGCTGCCGGTTGCCGGCGAAGGCACAGCAGCTCCGACGGCCGTTTTCTTGCTCTTGCGTACGTCTTGAAGCCACGTTAGAGCCGGGCCTTCGAATTTGAAGCCTTCACTTTTGCCGCCAAGCCCGTCAATCATCGCTACGTCGTCATAAACGTAGAATATGTTATCAAACATGCCGTTCGATTCTTTTACTTTTTGTTCCAGATAGGCGGACAGCTTTCGTTTCTTGACCGGATCCAGCTTCTTGCCGGCCTTCAGATCCGAAAAAAACTCGACGGCGTACGGTTGATCTGCGAGGTTCGTCGCGATTACGGCGAGATCCGAAAAGGCCGAATCGATATCGTCCGCTTTTTCGAGCGCCATGTTTTGCACCGATAGAGCGGCATCCTTCTCCAGCATATCGGTTGTGGAACTCGAAACATAATTCAGCATGAACAGCATCGGGATCGTCATGCACAGAATTGAAATCAAAAGCAATTTGGCGAACAAACTGCGAATGTTTTTTCCAAGCCACCCTTTCAAAACGTAACTCCTCCAGCTTTCTAAGTGAATTTCTTTGTTTTCGTGCCTTATCACCTCCGGGATTCTATATCAATTCGACAAAATCCTCCTGAAAAGGACAATTCCTGCATTTTCAAGTTATTGCCGACGTTGCCTTACAGAGCATGCCGCCGCTGTCGAAATGTTGCTCTCCTAGTCGTTCCCCATTGGAATACGCGACCCTCGGGGGGTATACTGGGCGTAACGGAAAGGCGGTGAGCGATCTGGATCCGACATTGTTTGAGCACTTGTATGCCTCGATTGCCAGGAAGGAGTCCACTTACGACGGCGTGTACTATACCGGCGTGAAGACGACGCGCATCGTGTGCCGTCCCTCCTGCCGGGCGCGAACCCCCTATCGTGAAAATATTACGTTTTACCGTTCTCTGGATGCGGCGCTGAGTGACGGGTTCCGGCCATGCAAGCGGTGCCGGCCGGAGGCGAACGGGGCGCTTCGCCCGGATGCGGCGCTGGCTGTCCAGGCTGATGCGTGGATAGAAGCGCACTATGGCGAGCGGCTGACGCTGCGTGAGCTGGCGCGGAGGCTGGCTGTCAGCCCCTTCCATCTGCAGCGGACGTACAAGCGGGTGACGGGACGTTCGCCGATGGAGAAGCTGCACGATGTGCGTTTTGCAGCGGCGAAGCGGCTGTTGACGGCGGGCAGCGCCGCTTATCGAGCGGACGGCTCGGGAGACGGGGAGATGGCGGGTACTGAGCTGCGAGAGGAACCGGCGGGGGCGGTAGCAGGAGTGCCGATGTCGGTTGCGGCGGATAGGACGACGGCATTGATGGCCGCGGACGGGACGGCGACGCCGTCGGGTGTGACGGCATCGCCGACGGCTGTGACGGCACCGACGGTGACGCCGGGGTCGGATGCGGCTGCTGGGACGGTGCTCCCGGAGACGATTGCGGGGGCATCGAGTGCGGATGTGACTTCCGGAACGGGAGCATCGGGGCCGGGTGCAGCGGCTGCGGCGGGAATGCCGGCAACGCCGACTGTGGCGGGTCAGCTCCGTATTGCCGAGATTGCCCGGACGGTAGGGTTTCAGAGCGCGTCCCATTTTGCCATGTGGTTTAAAGAGCATGCCGGCATGTCGCCTCAGGATTATCGGGAGCTTGGTGAGAGCAGGTTATCGGAAGCTCAGGCTGCTGGCAGCGAAAGCGCAAACCGCAGGGCCGAAAGCAGCCGGAGCATTAGCAGCGGTGAAGCTATTAGCGATGGCGAGACTCATAACGGGTATGTAACCCTTAGCGATAGTGAGATTCATAACGGGGATAAGACCCTTAGCGGCGACGAGCGCATGAAAACCGGTTTGCGAGTTAACGGCGACGGGAGTCAGCTCGGCGGGCCCCCCGGCGCCAGCGGGAATGATTAAGGCAGTTTCAATAGATGGATCACCCTATGCACGGGAGTTTTATCGGTACGGTTACTACCAGAGGGAGGACGTTATGGCAACGGCTAGACAACAACTGTTATGGACGGCTATCGAGCTGGATGGCCAAGAGTGGACGCTGATCGGGTCGGAGCGTGGCTTGTGCCGGGTTATTTTCCCGCATGAGAGCTTGGAGCATTTCCGGGGGTGGACGGACAAGGTCGCGCCGGGCGCCCGGCTGCAGCAGGACGAGGGGGCGTTCGAGCGGATGGGCGGCGTCCCTGCCAAGCTGCGGGCGTATTTTGCGGGGGAGGCGGTGTCGTTCGCGGACGTGCCGCTGGACCTGATCGGAACGGACTTTCAACGTGCCGTATGGCAGGCGCTCGGCGAGGTGCCTTACGGACAGACGCGGACGTACGGCGACATTGCCCGCGCTGTCGGCCGGCCGCAGGCCGTCCGGGCCGTCGGTATGGCGAACGGCGCCAATCCGGTGCCGGTGCTGCTGCCGTGCCATCGCATTATCGGCGCAGACCGCAAGCTGACCGGCTTCCGCGGCGGACTCGCGATGAAGCGGCGGCTGCTGGAGCTGGAGCGGATCGAAGGCGTGGTGGACGGCGGACATGCCCGATTTGAGTTTTGAGCTGCCGGTCTCGCAGCCGTTCCGGTTCCAACGCTGCCTCGAGTACATGACGCGCTCGCCGCTCGAATGCTTGTACGAGGTCGACGGCGACAAGGTAATCCGTCTCATCCGGGCGGAGGGAGCCGCCGAAAGCGCGCTCCTGGAAATCTCCTGCCCGGACGACCGCGCACTGCGGGTACGCTTCCTGCAAGGTGCGCCGCAGAGCGATGCGGAGCTCTCCCGCATTCAGTCGTATATCCGCGACTGGTTCGATCTGGAGCGCGACCTCGCGCCATGGCAGCGGCTGGCCGAAGCTGGCCCCGTGCTCGGCCCGCTCGCGCGCAGCATGTACGGGCTGAGACTGATCGGCATCCCCGATCTGTTCGAGGCGCTCTGCTGGGCTATCGCCGGCCAGCAGGTCAACCTCGCCTTCGCTTACAAGCTGAAGCGAAGGCTCACCGAGGCTTACGGCGAAGCCGCGGACCGGGAAGGCCGGACATACCGGCGCTTCCCGGACCCCGCGGCACTCGCCGGCGCCGACCCGGGTGAGCTGCAGGCCCTGCAGCTCACCAAAACAAAAGCGGCCGCCATCCGCGAGGTGGCCGCCCTCATGCAGCGCGGCGAGCTGTCGCGGGCCGCGCTGCTCGCGCTCGGCGACTTCGATGCCGCCGAGCGCGAGCTGGTGCGCGTCCGCGGCATCGGGCCGTGGACGGCGCACTACGTGCGGATGCGCTGCCTGCGCGATCCGCGCGCGTTCCCTATCGGCGATGCGGGGCTCCACAACGCCGTCAAAGCACAGCTCGGCCTTGACCGCAAGCCGACGCCGCAAGAGCTGCAGTCGCTGTTCGCGGGCTGGGCCGGATGGGAGGCGTATGCGACATTTTACCTGTGGCACAGTCTTTATGAACTAAAAACCGCCGCTTTAGGAAAAGATAACCGGTAAACCGATTAACGGATTCTGGAGGCGACGGCAATGACTTCCGCAGAGATGGACCGCATGCAACAGATACAGCAGGAGCTCACCAGGATGCGTTGGGAGTATTGGCGGCACAATGTGCTATTTTCCTGGCAATGGCTGTTCCTGGTGGGCGCTGCGGTTGGGCTTACGTTCATCTGGGCCCGTCTGGTCCGATGGGAATCCGCCAAAATCCAATTGCTCTACGGCTTGTTGATCTTCCTCTTCAGCACGATAGCCGATACGATAGGCGGGGAGCTGCAGCTGTGGGACTATCCGAAAATGTTCCTGCCCTGGGGCCCCCGAGCTGTCGAAATCGACTGGATGATTTCCATATTCAGCATGCTCGCCTTCCAATACGCCCCCAGGTGGCGCAGCTTTATCCCGGTTACGATCGGGATGGCGACCCTGTTTGCATTTGTTTTCGAACCGCTCGCCAAGTGGATGCAAATTTACCGGGAGATCGCTTGGAGCCCCTTGTACTCGTTCCCGATCTACATTGCAATGTGCTGCGGGTTCAAGCTGGCGGCGGAAGGCTTCGCGAGCTGGGCCAAAAAACGCTCTTCCGCTCAACCCCGGCAACCCGCCTAGAGCTTTGCACGCGCATTCTTCGCCCCGGCAATCGGCAGACACCAGACACCAGCCGTGTCCGCCTGATCGTGCGGCCTGTCCGCCTTCCAATGCCTTTCGAAGCATGTCGGAGGCCTCACAAATGACTTGCAGCAGCCTTACGAATACCTCACGAATGCCTCGCGGCGCCCTGGCGTCCCTCTTACCGAGGCCTCAGCTTACCGAAAGCCTACCGCTCCCCCGCCAAAGCATGCCTACTTCGCCCGGTACGCCTCCAGCAGCTTCTGCATCGTGGCATAATCGGGCGTTTGCATAACGTTGTCGATCGACCTCGCGATCCCTTTCACCCGGAAAGCCGCCGGATCGTTCGTGACGCCGATCAGTCCGGTACGGAATCCGTAGCGCTCCCAAGCGATGCGCTGCACATCCGGGTCCTGCAGGAAGGCCGTCATTCCCTTCGACTTCTCGTTCAGTGTAACGAGCGTATGCACCGACCACATCGTTGGCGCCGGATAAACGATTTGCGGCGCAACGGAGGATTGGAGCGACTGCCAAACGTCCGGATTTTGCTTGGAAAAATACAGCACATCGCTTTCATAACCAACAATAATTTTATGGCTGCCCATGCCGGTCTTTACGTACTCTTCGAACAGATCGGTTGTCGACGACTTCTTGAAGCCTGTCTTGGCAAACATGTTCCGCAGGCTCGGCATTAGCCCGTCCACCCGATCCGCCGTGACCAGATTACCCCCGTTCAGCGACGCCGCCACGAGAGCGGCATAGGCATTGCCCGAATTCGATTTGGCCGGGTCGGACGTGTCAACGGCAATAGGCCCGAACACCTTCAGCCCGATATCCTCCCACTTCTTGTCCGCCGCAATCAGCTCGACCAGCTTCGCCGTATCCAGCTCCAGCACGTCCGCTCCCGCATCGCGCACAATATTGCGCTCCTTGAGCAGCCTCGTAACCGCGTCCCATGAATAATAGACAAGCGGCGTGCGGAACACCTCCTCCGTCCCCGTCACCTGCACGGACGATTTGATTTGCTCCACAACCGTCTCGCTCGCCGGAAAAACGAAGTCGTTCGCCTTCAGCGCCGCCTCCTCCGTCATTTCAAGCGAGCCCGCCTTGCGGATATCGAGCGCAAACCCATACCGCGTCCGGGCAATGTCCAGAACTTCCTTATCGCCAAAAAACGCTTCCTTCTCGCTGCCCACGATACCTTTGAGCGTCACCGGCGCATTCGGCGCTGCGGCTCCGCCCCCCGCGGCCGGTGCGGACCGGTCCATCTGCAGCTTAATGACCGCACTGACGGCGATGATCGCGAGCAGAACCAGCGCGCCTATCCATTGTGCCTTCCTCATCTCAGTCCCTCCCAATCCAGCATCTCCTTCAGCGCCTCCATCCGCGCCGTCAGGTCGGACAGATCGCTGCGTACGAGACGTTCATATTGCGCGTGAAAATGGTCCCGAATCGCTTCCAAGCTCTCCTCCGCCTTCCCGGCAAAATCGCTCCCGGCCCGGCTGTCCGACCCGGTCAGCGCAGCCGTCTCGGCGTAAGCGGTGACGATCTGCACCGTCGCATCGAGGTAGAAGCTCAACATCTGCCGTACTTCGGGCAGCTGCGTCGCCTTCTTCTCCGTAAACGCAATAACCCGGTTCGTTATGGCGATAATCTCGTCCACATGCCCGCGGACGACGCGGCTGCGGAGGCCGCCGGATGCCTCGCGCAGCCGGTGCAGCTTTCTCCTGGCCTCGCGAAGCAGCTCGCCGTAAAGCCTGATCGTCGGGTCCGTGGTTGTAAGGAGCAGCTGCAGCGCCCCATAGATGGCGGCCCCGAGGACGGCGGACAAGATGACGCCGAAGTCCAGCGCAAACAGAAACACGAGGAACGCTGCGGCGCTCAGCGCCGTGGCCAGTATGATTTTAACTTGCGGCAATGCGGCGGCGCGCCTTATCAATTGTACCCCCTCACCTTCTTGAAGCTGGCAACCAAGTCTTTGCCGCCGGCGAATACGTCCGCCCGGGTCAGCTTCGCCACTTCCTTAAGCTGCGACTCCTGAGCGTCGCCGAACATGATCGAGAACACCGGAATATCTTTGCCGACCTCGTCGTACTTGCTCTTCAGCGTCTTGAAGCTGCCCTGCGACTGGCCGTCCGTCATCAGTACGACGGAAGTGACGTAGCGGTTCTGGTCCACGCTGCGCAGCAGCTCGAGCGCGTTCGCCGACGGATCGTAAATGTCCGTGCCGCCGCCGGGCTTCAGGTTTTTGATCTTACTGAGCAGAGCCGGGAATTCGTTAGGGCCGCGGGCAGTCCAGACGTCCAGCGCCTTGGAGTTGAACGGGATGACGACGACGACATCGTCCGGCGCAGCCTGCAGCAGCGAGGCTTGAGCCTTCTCCTGCGTGAGCAGAAGCTCCATCGCCGCCTTCACGCCCTTCTCTCCGCCGTTACTTTCCATACTTCCGGAGTAATCGATGCAGAAGACGGTGTAGGACGGCTTCTTGAACGCCGACTGGTACAGCTGCAGCGCCTCCATCATGACGTCCGGCTCGGGAAACGGAATCGGCGACAGCACCTTCTTGACGTCGATGCCCCAGCTTGGATTGAACACGGCCGGATCCGGGTTCGCGACGACCCCGCCGAAGCCGGTGCGGCGGCCGAGAGCGGCGATTTTCCGCTGCGCCGGCTCGGAGAGAAGATGCTCCTGCAGCCGCTTGAAACGCTCCTCCTGGTCGGGCTTGCCGTTATGGATATAGCCGAGCGAGTAATCCGCCACCGTTAGTCCGTTTACCGGGTAAATGAGCCGGAGCGGCTCTTTGCCGGCGGCGGTCAAGCTCTTGTTGGCGGCGATAATGACCGCCTCGTAGTTGACCATCGCATCGTAGTCGCCCTGCAGGAACAGCTCCTTCAGCCACTCGGAGGAACCGCTGGAGCGGTTGACCCCGGCGAGCAGCGATTTGATTTGCCCCTCCAGCTCGGGCTTATGCAAATCGGCTGTCGTCAGCGTCTGCGGGTTGCCCAGCATCGCATACAGGAAGCCGATGTACGCGGACGCACCGGAATTGGATTGGGACGCCGAGGTCATCGCGAACGTCAGCTGCTTTTGCCGTACCGCCTCGGCCAGCTGCTGGACGGTAACGTCTTTACCGGCGGTGAAGCCGAGACGGTCCGCTACGCTGGCTTTGATGCCCCAGACGACCGGCGAGGTCATAATCGACTTCTGGCTCTTCACCTTCTTGTCCGTATCGCCAAGAGCAATCCACTGCGAGCTAGCCAGCCATACCGCATCGTAGGCGGCGGCGTTCGTGCGAAGCTCGGCCATGCTGTCGATCGATCCCATATAGACGAACTCGGTGTCAAAATCTTGCCCTGCCGTGTATTCATCGATGATCGGTTCAAGCTCTTTGTTCTCCGAGCTGGATAGAATGCGCAGCAGCGGCTTGCCGGAGTTTTTCTTCGCCGCTGTCTCGGATGGCGGGGATTGTACAGCCGGCGCAGCCTGCGGGGCGCATCCGGCCAGTACCGCTGCGACCATTACAGCTGCAGTAAGTACCGTCGTGATGCGCCAAGCGCGTTTCGCTGCCCCTGCGCCTTTGAAGGCGGCGGCCAGCGCGGTGCCTATAGTCGTAGTGAAATTTTGCATAAGGCATACCCTCCTACGAAAACAACTGGATTCCCCTCCATCGTAACTCAGAAGTTTTATACGACAGGCCGATTCATGTTAAGGGAATGTAAATTTATACTTGTTTGTTTGGGGGGCATCTGAAGTGGCTGGCATAAACAGACTGTCATTGCGATGACGAAGGGGCCGGCGGATTAGGATTGAAGTCATACATTTCCCGTGATATGCTTATAGTAAATAAAGGAGCCGTGCTGGTAACACGACTCCTTCCGACAAACCGCTGTAAAGGCGGTCGGCATGGGTTTCTATTGTGGAATAGACCGCATACCTTGGCTGAGGGGGCGGTCTATTTGCGTCTATTGGTCAGAGCGACGACGATGTTCACGACCAGCGTGAGAATGGCAACAAGCAGCACACCCGAGCTAATCATCAACGTCAACGCATCTTTCACGTCCAAACACATCACCTCCTTTCGGAGGCCGACCGCCCAGCAAGCCGATTGCCGGCGGGATTTTCACCCAATTGCATTATAGCATAATTCGATAGATTCAAACACATGTTCGCTGGGTTGCTCTCCGGTAAGAGGGATGGCCTCCACTCCAGCTTAACTACTGCGGGAGTGCATCGGAAATCACTCTATGACGTCGAGATAAAGGACTGACGAGGCGCTATTTCCTCCGTAACCAGCCTATTGCCGGGAATAGCGGATTTTCAGGGATCTATTTTGCCAAACCCGACCGCCGATAGCCCAAAATTCGCTGTTTGCTTAAAATTAACGCCCCCCCACACCTCTATTCTGCGAAAAAGGCCTATTGCTTCAAAAATAACGGACTGCGGAACCGTTATCGAAAGCGGACAGCCCGGACTTCCCAAACTGCACGCTCTCCCTCTTCTCTAGGTGGATCCCCTGCGACACTAACTACCGGCTATGCTTTGATAAGCGGTGTCTGTGACGTGGCGGAGCATGACCCCCGCAGTGCTTCGCAACCGCCTCAGGCCATTCAGACGGGCCGCATCCGCGAACCTTCCATCCACGAAACGCACTGCTGCTTTGTGCGTCTCCCCAAGAAACGGACATTCCCCTTAAACACAGCAATCTCAGTGCACTAACCTATCTGGTCGATGAATTGGTTTGAACACCGTCTTGTGACCGTCACCGCACAGTGCGGGCACAATCGGCGTTCAGTGCCTCCGCCACTTCACGACAAATCCGATCATCCGTTCTGCTATCTTCAAAAACTGGTATTACCTCGTAACCGCTTCCCTCTACAAACAAGAAGAACCTGGCGCGTCTTAAACCCACCAGGCTCGATCCTTGTCATTTAGGACGTGCAAATTCGATTCTTCCTTCTTCTACAGCCTTATTTACAGCTTTGACGTTTTCGTCTCCAGGTAACGCAGGGGTAAAATCCGACCCAACACCTGTCACCGGATTCGTCGTCGGACCAGCATTAGCTACGAGGGCATTTGTACCCCATATCGCTGCCGAGGCTATTATAACGAATGCCGCAGAAATAACTAGCCATCTTCTTTTCATTTTATACCTCCCAATTTTGTGCACAGTTATAAACATTTGGATATATCTATTGATGCGTTAGAGTTCAAAAAGTTGCATTTGGCATTAATATCAATTGTTTCAATCTAACAAGGAAATGAATAAACCGTTACTTTGTTGAGTGAATAACTTCAGCCTTTTCAGGATTTGTTTCAATAGCTATAAATAACTCGTTGGTTTCTATCCTATATAGTAAATATGTATTTTTGTCCACATATTTACAATTAAACAGAATTTTATGATATGCAATACGATAGATAAACACCAAAAAGCGGCGCCCCCGACAACGGGAACGCCGCTCTATACGCCAAACCTTACTTCACCAAATCCTCAACAAACTTCGGCAGCACGAATGCGGCCTTATGCAGACGAGGCGTGTAATACTTCGATTCGATCTCCGGGATCGCGGACTCGTCGACCTGCAGCGGGTCGTACTTCTTGCTGCCCATCGTGAACGTCCACAGACCGCTCGGGTACGTCGGGATGTTTGCCGTATACACGCGCACGATCGGGAAAATCTCCTTCACGTCGCGGTTCACCGTTTGGATCAGGTCAGCCTTGAACCAAGGGTTGTCGGTCTGCGCAACGAAGATGCCGTCCTCGCGCAGCGCGTCATAGATGCCTTGGTAGAAGCCCTTCGTGAACAGCTCGACCGCTGGACCTACCGGCTCCGTGGAGTCGACCATAATCACGTCGTACGTAGCTTTGTGGTCGTGAATGTGCATGTAGCCGTCGTTCACGATCACCTCGACGCGCGGGTTGTCGAGCTCGCCGGCGATTTCCGGCAAGTATTTCTTCGAATACTCGATCACTTTACCGTCGATCTCAACGAGAACGGCCTTCTTCACCTTCGGGTGCTTCAGCACTTCGCGGATGACGCCGCCGTCGCCGCCGCCGACCACGAGCACCATCTCCGGATTCGGATGCGTGAACAGCGCAGGGTGCGCCACCATCTCATGGTAGACAAACTCGTCGCGGATCGTCGTCATGACCATGCCGTCCAGCACAAGCATGCGGCCGAATTCGGCCGTATCGATCATCGCCAAATCTTGAAATTCGGTCTTCTCCGTTACAAAAGTTTGCGTAATCTTCGCTGTAATCCCGAAATTGTCCGTTTGCTTCTCCGTATACCACAATTCCATCTATTCTCGCCCTCTTTCTTGGGTTCTTTTCCATTGTGCCCATTAGCATAAATTGTATTATAGAGGATTGTCCCCGAAATGCAATACAAACACGGGCAGTTCCGAAAAAATTAACAATTGTCCGCCTCCCCCTGAATACCCCGCCGCCTCGCACCCCATACTGGTAAAGAAAGCCTCCTACAAGGAACAGCATATTTCCTTCGATAAGCGGGGCTCCCCCATAAGTAATCGAAATCAGCTTCGGAGGTTAACGTCACTTTAGGGGGACTTTGTTCCTGCACTCATTATCTCGTACAAGGAGCGGATCGCATGACGAAGCAGAAAATGACCGCCCCCTCCCGGCCCCCGCGCGGCCGCGAGCCGGATCCCGACGACGATATTCCCGCTTTGCGCTGGCTGCGGCGGCTGAAGCGGCTGTTTTCATTTTCGCTCGTATCGATCCTGCTTCTGGCCGCGGGCTTGTTCGTTGCGGCTTTGTATTTGCGTTCCCAAGAGCTTCCCGCCACCAAAATCATGCAAACGTCGCAAATGTATGACGCCCGCGGCGAGCTGATCGGTTCGTTCTACAACGGGGAAAACCGCCAAATGGTGCCGCTTGCGGACATTTCGCCGTATCTGGTGAAGGCGACGCTGGCGATTGAGGATCAGCATTTTTACGAGCATATCGGGGTCGATTTCAAAGCGGTGGCGCGCGCCTCGCTCGTCAACCTGCAGCATATGGCTAAGGTGCAGGGCGCCGGGACGATCACACAGCAGCTCGCCCGCAATCTGTACCTCACCCATGAACGGACATGGTCGCGCAAGCTGAAGGAAACCGTGTACGCCGTGCAAATGGAAATGCAAATGAGCAAGGACGGCATTCTGGCGGAGTACCTCAACCAGATTTATTACGGCCATTCGACCTACGGCATCGAAGCGGCGGCGCAGCTGTTCTTCGGCAAGAATGCGAAGGATTTGACGCTGGCCGAGAGCGCCCTGCTCGCGGGTGTGCCGAAAGGGCCCCGTTACTATTCTCCTTATTACAATATGGAAAACGCGCTCGACCGCCAAAAGCTCGTCCTGCAGACGATGGTGGACTGCGGCTTCATCACGCAGCAGGAGGCCGATAAGGCCGCTGCGCAGAAGCTG
Organism: Paenibacillus chartarius; assembly: GCF_042432825.1. Lineage (NCBI taxonomy): Bacteria > Bacillati > Bacillota > Bacilli > Caryophanales > Paenibacillaceae > Paenibacillus > Paenibacillus chartarius. The sequence continues at coordinate 34,585 of NZ_JBHLWN010000098.1, forward strand.
ACGTTCCAGCCTCTGACCGGGAAGAAAGAGGCGGTAGCGCCGTACTTTAGCGACTATGTACGCACGCTGGCGATCGAGAAGCTCGGCATTCCGGAGGATCAGTTCGACGAGGGCGGCATCCGCATCTACACGACGCTCGATTTGAAGGCGCAGAAGATCGCGGAGGAAGCGGTCCAGAAGCAGGTCGGCGGGACGCAGGAGCTGCAGGCGGCACTGGTCGCGATCGATCCGCGTACCGGCCATGTGAAGGCGATGGTCGGCGGGCGCGATTATAACGAGAGCCAGTTCAACCGGGCGGTGACGGGGCGGCGCCAGCCGGGCTCCTCGTTCAAGCCGATTATGTATTTGACGGCGCTGCAGAAAGGGATGACGCCGGTTACCCGCTACCAGGACATCCCGACGGTATTCACTTATAACGATGGGAAGGATACGTATTCGCCAAGTAATTTTAACGATAAATACAGCGGCGAGTGGATCGATATGCGGCGGGCGATGGCGGAATCCAACAACGTGTATGCCGTCCATACGATTCTCGATATAGGCCCGCAGGCTGTCGTGGATACGGCCAAGAAGATGGGCATAACAAGCCCGCTGAAGGCGATGCCGTCGCTGGCGCTCGGCGCTTCTCCGGTCACTCCGTTCGAGATGGCTTCGGCGTTTAGCATTATTGCGAATCATGGCGTACGCGTCGAGCCCATCGCCATTACGCGGATCGAGGACCCGAACGGGAAGGTGCTGTACGAAGCGGCTCCCGTAGAGGAGCGCGTGTTCGACCCGAACTACGCGTATGTGCTGACCAGCCTCATGGAGAGCGTGTTCGACGAGGGCGGCACGGGCAGCCGGGTGTCGGCGACGATGAAGCGGCCTGTGGCCGGCAAGACCGGAACGACCGACACGGACGCGTGGATGGTCGGCTTCACTCCGGAGCTGGCCACGGCAGTGTGGGTCGGCTACGACAAAGGAAAGAAAGTCAATCCGGTCGAGTCGCATATGGCGGCGCCGATCTTCGCCGAGTTTACGGAGGGTGTGCTGGAAGCCATTCCGCCAAAATTGTTCGAAATCCCCGAAGGCGTCGTGACCGCCTATATCGACCCGGCGAGCGGCAAGCTGGCGAACGAGGACTGCATGAAGAACGCTAAGCTGGAAGCTTTCGTGAAAGGAACGGAGCCGGTGGAGGCGTGCACGAACCGCGGCGCTCCGGCTAACGAAAAGCAGGAAGAGAAGCTGAAGCGCGGGCAGAACAGCTCGTGGTGGAACGATCTGAAGCGCTGGTGGAACAGCTGACGAACGAAACGAGGCGGGCCGCCTACTGGATTGAATTTCCAATTAAAACTTGCCAGCTCGATGGGGACAAAGTTATCCTTGAAGAAGACATATTACGTCCCGGGAGGCTTCCGCCCGCATGCCGGCCCCCTCCTAGAGCCATGATCTTATTCCTTCGAAGGAGAGATGAACGATGTACAACAGCATTCAAGAAGTTACCGAGGATTTGCTGAACGAAGCGTATTTGACGCAGAAGGTGCTGGAGGCTCTTAGCGATGCGTCTCTGGCGCAGCCGAGCGCCGCAGGACACCGCACGCTGGGCGAGCTCGCGTGGCACCTGGTTACCGCGCACGGCGCCATTCTGGGCGAGGCAGGGCTGAAGTTCGAGGCACCGGTCGAAGAAGTCGTTCCGGCTTCCGCAGCGGAGCTGGCCGAGTCGTACAAGAAGGCAAGCGAAGCCGCCGTCTCCGCGATCAAGTCGCAGTGGACCGACGCTACGCTGCAGGAATCGCGCAACATGTGGGGCATGATGGAATTCACCGTTCCGGGATTGATCGCCATGTTCATCCGCCATCAGGCTCATCACCGCGGCCAGCTGACGGTACTGATGCGTCTGGCCGGGCTGAAGGTGCCGGGCGTGTACGGACCGAGCCAGGAAGAATGGGCGGCAATGGGAGCCGGCGCAGGCCAGTAAGACAAGACTTAAACAAATACGCCGTCTCAAGGACGGCTCGTTTACGGCGTTATGCTGGAGGAGAAACGTATTGCGAGTTGCTCGGCGTCTATCCCCCAGGGTAACGCCACGGTAACGCCACGGTAACGAATCCGCCAAAGCATAGAACGAAGTAAAAGCGCCCTGACCGCGCACAGCTGTTATAGCCGCGCCGGCAGGGCGCTTTCCGTTTGTCTACGGCTTCAGCGACGTTCCGATTGCATCACGATCCGTACCGATACCGAAGACTTTCGGCCCCGTTCGCTTGGCCGTTTTACCGGTTGTCGACCTTCTCCGGGTACAGATCGTGGTTCATCAAACGGTATTCGGCCATCTGCTCGTACTTCGTGCCGGGACGGCCCCAGTTGCAGTACGGGTCGATCGAGATGCCTCCGCGCGGCGTGAACTTGCCCCATACTTCAATGTACTTCGGCTGCATCAGCTCGATCAGGTCGTTCATGATGATGTTCATGCAATCCTCGTGGAAATCGCCGTGGTTGCGGAAGCTGAACAAGTACAGCTTGAGCGCTTTGCTCTCCACCATTTTCACATCCGGAATGTACGAAATATAGATCGTCGCAAAATCCGGCTGCCCCGTCATCGGGCACAAGCTCGTAAACTCCGGACAGTTGAATTTGACAAAATAATCCCGACCCTGATGCTTGTTCTCGAACGCCTCCAGCAGCCCCGGATTGTAATCGAATGTATAGGTCGTCCCCTGATTGCCCAGATGGGAGATGCCCTTCAATTCTTCTTGATTTCTTCCCGACATTGAGAATTCCCCTTTCCTTATATGCCTACCTTTTACATTACTATAAACCACGGGGTTGCGCGAGCTCCAAACGTTGCTACCCGCCATGGACATCGCGAGCGGACGGGAGGCTGCGCGGCCAGGCCGCCGCTCAACACAAAAAGGCAGACGCACGCGTCTGCCTTCTTGCTGTCCTAGTATATGAGTGTAACATACACTAGGCATTAGTATACCCCGATCGCTTGAGAGCGACAATGGCTGACACAATTTGTACACAAATTTTTCAAGGTCTGCGCCGCTTAGGCAAGAAGCTCCTTGAGCTGCTCCGGCGAACGCTCCCACACCTCCGGATTGAACTCCAGCAGGACGCGTTTGAGCGCTTGCTTCTCCGTCTCATTCAACCCTTCCAGCATGAATTTGCGCTTCATCGCAGCGTCCATGCGGTTGACGTGATCGGCGAGAATTTTCCAGCCGCGCTTCGCTTCGGTATCGATAAGCATCTCGCAGGCCGTCATGCCGGCGTAGTACGAGCCCGTCTCGGCGCGGTCGACCGCCACCCAGACGATCCAGCATTTGCGCCCGTTAGGCACGTCGTCTTTATTCGTCGAAAATTTGATGCCCTTCTCGACCTTGCTCTTGGCGTGCAGCGTCCCGGCATCGACATAAGCTTCGTCCCCGTCGATGATGATGCCGGACACGTTGCTCAGATCGATCGAGCCTGCGCCGAAGCCTTTATGATTCACATTCGAGCTGACGATGTTGAGCGACAGCTGCTTTTTGGTTTTGTCCGCTTCCATAGGATTGACCTGCCTCCATCTGTGAAAAAGTGCTGCCTCCATTGTACCCGAATCAGCGCTCTTCTTCCAACCCGCTCAGCACGGCCGTCCCCCACGGCGCCACCTTGACGACGGCCAGCATGTCGGCCGCCTTCTCTTCGAGCGCTTTGCCTTCATTTTGCTGGACGTAATAGCGCTCAAGACCGTAACGGACGTTGATGATGTCTTCGGTCATATAGGTAACCCGGGCTTTCAGCGTGATTTGATTCGCCTCGGCCTGCGGCTTGTTCCGATAGATGGCGCCGGCTGTATAGATGTTGGATTGCGGCGCGAGCACGACGTATACCGTCTCGCCGCTCCGCGGCGGTTCGCCGGGGGACTTCCACAGCGTACGGTTCAAGCTGCTGATTTCGTAGCTCAGCGTTACGTAGTCCCCGTATACGATGTCTCTCGGATCGACCGGCGCGGTTCTGATGCGAACCGGCTGCCCGAAGCGCTCCGCGGCGTAGTAGGATCCGGCGATGCCGACGAGGAATACGATTTGCAGTAGGACGAGTACCGGCATGAGCTTGCCTCTATGCTTAGTCCACATGGTCCGCGCCTCCCTTCGGCTTCCGGAAGAAGTCCCGCTTGCGGCGGTTCAGCACCCAGGAGATAGCCAGAAGCAGGGCGCCGCCGATAATAAAGAAGAGCGATTTGTCCATAAAATCCCACGTCAGCTTGCCGTAAGCGGTCATCGTACTGATCAGGAACAGCACCGTCGCCAGATTGACACGCAGCCGCGATTCCTCATGGTAGCCTAGCCAGAGCTGGTACAGCGAGAAGACGAACAAAATGATCATGTAAATGGCGTCCGCTGCGGCGGTGAAGTACATCAGCACCGGGAAGAGCAGCCAGTCGGCCGCGGTCACGGCACGTCCGCTGCGCGCTTTGGCGAGAAGCGACAGGGCCAGCAGGACGGCCATCGGGATCAGGAACGGCAGCGCGTCAGGCAACAGATCATGGATCGTGTCGGCACGATAGGAGTCCGGGTCCGCGAACACGACGATGAACCAGTCGAACAGGAACGCTGCGATGAGAGCGACGGTCTGCAGCGGGTAGAATGCGCCGCCGAGACGGCGGACCCCTTGACGGTTGCTTTCGCTGCCGCCGAGCAAGTCGCCGAGCGTATACAGGACAGCGGCGGGAACGAACACCCAGATGAATTTCCAGTCGCGGACCCCGATCAGCATAATCGACTGCGCGACCGCCAGGACGCCGAACAGCCATACCGGCAGCCGGTCGCGGCGGCTCCAGGCGAAATACCCGAGTCCGACCATGCTGAGGAACAGTGCCGCATAGCTGAACTGATGGAAGCTCGTCGAGCTGTAAAATTGCGCGATACCATACAGCAGCGCCGAGATGGCATAGAGAAAGCGGCTGTTGTACAGATATGTCAGCAGCAGTCCTGCGGTCGCCCAAGCGATCCAGGAAAATGCGTTGTACGCCTCCAGATGGAACATTTGTGCCGTCAGGATAATGCCTGAGCCGAAGGCGGTTAAGCCCAGAGCGATGAAGGCGACGCCCAGCTTGTCATGGCCCTTGGCGAGCTGCGTATGGCCCGTGAAGTAGAAACCGGACATCACGGCGATCATCAGCGCCAGGCGCAGCAGCTCGGGAATGCCCTGCCAGTTGGCCGCCACGAAGCTCAGAATGCCGAGGCCGACGAGAATGCTGCCGAACAGCGGCACGAAGCCGATAGCCCGTTTGCGTTCGGGATATAATTGAATGATTTGTTCATGCTGCTCCGGGGTAATGATCCCGTGCTCGATCCAGCGGCGTCCTTCCGTCTCCACGAAACGTCTGCTCACTGTACTCACCTCTTTCTGTTGGTGAATTCAGTGTATCGCCGTCCGAGGCCGGCGCATAGTGCTATTTTTGTGTAGTACCGGGTGGGGCGGGGATGGTTGCGTGGCCGGACGGTTGATTCGCTGCATCCAGCTTTTCCGACCTCCAAACGATAGATCGAGGCCTATTGGAACTCCGCGCCGCCAGTCCGCCTGGTTGCATGTCCGGCAGCGTGTCCCAACACAGAAAAAAGAGGCCGCCGCAGCTGCCTCGTCATGATTACACAAACTATGGTTGTACCGTTTGCGGCGGCGCGGCCGGTGTCGCCGGCCTAGCCGAGCCCGATCCGGCGGCTGCGCCAGTCGCCGCGCCCGCTGCTGCGGCAGGCGCTGCGCCGCCCGCCGGGGCGCCAGCCGCAGGCGAGCCGCCTGCGGCACCTGACCCGGGCGCGCTGCCCGCAGCGCCCGGCGTGGCCTGCGGCGCCTGCCCGGCGGCGCCGCCTCTGCCGCCAGCGGGCTGCTGCGCAGCGCCCGCCGGCGGCCCGTCCGCACCGTACGTCCCCGACGTCACGGTGCTGCCGCCCTTGCCCGCCCCCGCGCCCGTGGCGCCGGGGGCCCCATCGCCCCCCGCCGAGCCCGCGGGGGCTTCCGCCTTCGGCGCGGGATTGCGCGCCGCCTGCTCGCGCTGCCTCCGGAGCTCCTCCTGGAACTCCGGATGCGAGGCCGCGCCGCCCGGGTCGATCTTGGCGAGCCCGGCCCACGGGTTCGTGACGACGACCGAGTCCGGATCGTCGAACACGAGGAACGCCGACGGCAGCCGCCGCTCGCCATACCGGCTCGACGGCCTTGTCACGAGCTCGCCGCCTACGACAAGCTCGGACGAAGCGCCGCCGTCCAGAAACCCTGCATTGATCACGCCCTGCGCCAGAAACAAATCCTGCACTTCGCGCAGTGTAGCGCCGATACTCCAGTTCGCCTGGCGTCCGTCGATGACGATGAAGATGACCGTCCCGTCCGCCTTCTGGCCGACCGCCGTCCGCGGCTGCTTGCCCGTTCCGCCGTCCCCGCTCGTTATGAGCGGCTTGCCGTCCAGAATGACCCGCGGGTAAAACGACGCCGCCTCCTTCACCTGCAGCGACCGCAGCTCCTCGATCGTGTAATTGCCGACGACCAGCTTGCCTTCCGCCGTAAAACCGACGATCGGCTGTTTGCCCCCGCCGCCGTCATACAGCAGCTCCGAATCCGAGACGATCATCCCGATCGGGGCGAACCCGTTGCCGAGCCCGTCCGGATCGTCAAACCCGCCGGCGTTGACCCCCGCTACGGCGCCCGTCCGCTCTACCATTTCCGTGATGCGCTCGCCCATCCCCGGCTTGGCCGGTACGACCATGCGGATGCTCGTCGGGTCGTAGACCCACATCATTTTCCCCTTGTAGCCCGAGCCCGAAATATCCTCCACCCGAATGAGCTCTTCCTTGCTGCGTGTCTGGCGGGGCGTGACGGTGACCATATCGAACTGCTGCTCCGCCTCTCCCATCTCCTCGATTCGCGTCCAAAGCGCCTGCACCATCCGCTCCCGCTCGTCGCCGCCGACGAGCACCCAAGCGTACCACCGATGCTGCGTCATGATGACCGTCTCCGCCAGTTTTTCCCTTATGAACGTGCCGGGGGGCGTCCAGTACAGAAACGTCGAGCAGGCAAAAGCCAGCACGCTGAGCGCCATCAGCCATTTTTTATACCAGGACCAGCCGTCCAGCCATATCCGAAGCTGCATGTTCCATATCCGACTCCTTCATCTATCCTCCCTACAACTATTTGACAAGCAATCTGCCAAACCCTTCCTCGTTGTATGAAAATCATATGAATGTCCGCGATATTTGTCCAAGCCGGAAATAATCGAACGAGCCCCGACATATACATGACGTAGATGCTTGTCAACGGGGTGAATAGGATGATCACAACCACACGGCGCAAAGCCGTCCACTGGCTTTTGCTCCTGCTGGCAGCCGGCGGCATAGCCGGACTGTCCGAGTACGCGATGCAGCAGTCCCCTTCCCGCCATACCTCCATACCGACACAGCAAGACAGCTCGGAGCCCGTCGCCGAGCAGCCTTCCGCCCCGCCCTCGTCGCCGGCGCCGGTACCGAAAACGGAAGTGCTGAGCGACCGGATCGTCGAGTACCACATGAACGTAGAGCTGGCCGCGGAAACGAAGGAGCTGAAGGGCAGCCAGAGCGTCACCTGGCGCAACCCGGGGTCGCAGCCGGTGCAGGAGGTGTATCTGCATCTGTATGCGAACGCCTTCGAGTCGAGGAAGACGACGTTCATGCGCGAATCCGGCGGCCAGCTGCGCGGCGACAAAGCCAAATCCGACTCCTTCGGCCGCATCGACCTGCAGACGATCCGCACCGAGGACGGCACCGATCTGTCTTCCCGCATGCGGTACGTACAGCCGGACGACGGCAACAAGGACGACCGCACGCTGCTTCAGGTTAAGCTGCCGAAGCCCGTAGGACCTGGACAATCCGTCACGCTGCGCACCGAGTTCCTCGTCAAGCTTCCGTCCGTCTTCGCCCGGATGGGCTATGTCGACGATTTCGTCATGGCGGGCCAATGGTTCCCGAAGCTCGCCGCCTACGAAACCGCGGGTACGCGCGGCCGCAGCGCCGACGGTTGGAACCTGCACCAGTATCACGGCAACAGCGAGTTTTACTCGAATTTCGGCATCTACGACGTGCGCATCAAAGTGCCTTCCGCTTACACGGTCGCGGCAACCGGCTTTCCGACGAAGCCCGCGGTCGACGACGGAGCCGTCAAGACGTATCAGTTTTACGCCGACGACGTGCATGACTTCGGCTGGGCGGCATCGCCCCATTTTAAATATTACGAAGAGCCCTACTCCACAACCGGCGTACCCGGCGTCAAAATCAAGCTGTACCTCGATCCCGCTCACGACGCCTTCAAGGCCCGCTACATGACGGCGGCCAAGAAGGCGCTCGCCCGCTACAGCTCGTGGTACGGTCCGTATCCGTACTCGACGCTCTCCATCGTCGTCCCGCCGGAGGGCGGAAACGGCGCCGGCGGGATGGAGTATCCGACGCTCATTACGTCTTGGGCCGCCGGCAAGGAAGAGCCCGATCTGGAGCTCGAGCGCGTCGTCGTCCATGAGATCGGTCACCAATACTGGTACGGCATGGTCGCCTCGAACGAGTTCGAGGAAGCATGGCTCGACGAAGGCTTTACCTCTTATGCCGAAGACAATCTGATGGCCAGCGAATACGGGTCGGTCTCCAATCTGCCGATCCAATCGAGCTACATCACGACGCCTGCGGCTCTGAAGGAAAACGCTTGGGAGTACCCGGATCACGACGTCTATGCCGACAACGTATACACACGCGCCAAGCTGGTGCTGACCGCGATCGAGAAGCAGATCGGCAAAGATCAGATGGATCGCGTGCTGAAGACGTATTTCCAGCGCTGGAAATTCAAGCACCCGTCGACCCAAGACTTCCAGACTGTGCTCGAGGAAGTGACGAAGGCCAAGTGGGACGATTTCTTCGACCAATACGTGTACGGCGGGCTAATGACCGACTACAGCGTCGACGCCGTCGTCTCGAAACCGACCGGACTGGGCGGTGCGAATGCTTACGACAACACCATCGTACTGCGCCGTCATGGCGGAACGACCCCGGCTGTGCCGATTCACGTGCACTTCACCGACGGCCGCGCGGCCGACCTCGTCTGGGACGGCAAGGGCCAGCAGACCGATCTGAAGGTCAGCTCCGCCGCGCCGGTCGATTGGGTCATGATCGACCCGTCGCATCAGCTGGTGCTGGAGAACCGGCATATCAACAATTACTTGCGGACCTCCATTGATCCGGTATGGAGCGTTCGCTGGAATCTCGGCGCGACTCAGCTCGTCGAAGCTGTGCTGCGCTGGATCGCATGGTGAGGAGGTGAACGGAGCATGATGAATTGGATTCGTTCGGGGCTGAACAGCGCTCTGCGCCAGCCCTTCGCCTTGGTGTGCTTGTTCGTCTACGAGCTGCTGTGGGGATTTATTTTGTACCGCTACGTATCGTCGCTTCTGACGCCGCTGCTTCACCGTTACCCCGGGGAGGGGCTGCCTTCCGGCGCCGGGCAGCTGTTTTATGCGGAGAGCCATTTTCGCCTCACGAAGACCGATTTGATCGAGCCTTACTTGTGGACGTTCGCCGTGCTTCTCGCGTTACGCATGATCGTCACGCCGCTGCTTAACGCCGCCGTCTTCTATTCGCTGGAGCGGAGAGATCTGAACGCGGGGTACCGGTTTTTCCGAGGCATCAAGGAGCTGGGCGGAATTTACTTCCTGTACTACGCGATCCTCACCGTGTTGATCGCCGCTCCGCTGCCGTGGCTGTTCGGCATCGTCGGCTCGCTGTACGAAGCTCACTTTTTATCCGACCGTATGCTGCTTGCTTTGCTCCCTTATGCCGGAGGGTATTTGCTATATGTGTTCCTGCTGCAGCTGCTGTTCATGTACGTGCAATTCGGCCGCGCCGCCGGTGTACGGATGATGCCGACGCTGTTGTGCTGGCTCGGCAACGTGCACCGCGTCGTCCTCATCGCCTTGGCGGTCGGCGTCATAGCACTTCTCTTCGGCATTGTGGCCGCAACTGTCTCTTATGTGTGGGCCGGCCTCGCCGCTCTGATCATTCATCAGCTTTACCCGCTCCTCCGAATGCTCTTCAAGCTGTGGGGCATCGCCTCGCAGCATGCGCTGTGGCACGATAAAGCGAAGGCATAGACAGCTTTGGCGCCGAGGCGTTTGGGTTGATTAGGGCCGGTGTTGGGCTGGGCCCCGGTAGGTTCCGGCATGGTAGGTTTCGGCATCGTGGGTTCCGTGGGTTAAAGTTGCGGCTAAGCGGAATTTCCCCTGCCAGCACTTATAGAAAAAGAGTCAGATGCGCATCGCGCACTGACTCTTTCGTATTTTTACTTCAGTTCATCCAACATCGTCTTGATCGTCGGGTTCAGATTGAGCGTGTTCAGAATCACCGTCAGCGCTTCCGCACGCGTGGAATTGCTTTTCGGCTCGAATGCTCCGCTGCCGTTTCCGCTGATAATGCCGGCGGACGCCGCTTCTCGAATCTCTTCCTTCGCGTAGGAGTCGCCGATGTCGCCGAATGCCACAGCTGCCGCGGGCTTTGCGACCTTGTTCATGTTGACGATGCGCGACAAAATGATGACCATTTCTTCACGCGAAATCGTCTTGTCCGGACGGAACGTACCGTCGCCATAGCCCCCGATGACTCCGGCTTCGGCCAGCTTGCGGATCGCGTCCTGGGCCCAATGGTCCGCTACATCGTTGAGGCTAGCCGCCGCATTCGCGCCGCCATGAATATCGAACACGCGGGAAATAATGACGGCGAATTCAGCCCGTGTAATCGATGCGTTTGGCTTCGCCGTACCGTCCGTGTAGCCTTGAATGACATTCAGCTTAACGAACGTATCGATTGTCTTCTCCGCCCAATGTCCTTTGGTGTCCGTAGGCGCCGGTGCCGGCTTGGACTGTCGTGCTTCTTCGATTTTGGCTTCGATATTTTTCACCACGTTGTTGTCAGCCTTTACAACGCTGCTGACGAACACATCTTCCGGCTGCGGTTCTGGTTTAGCCGGTTCCGGGACAGATTCGGCAGGCTTTTCAGCTACCGGTGCAGATGGTTGCGGTGTCGGTTCCGGTGTTGGTTCCGGTGTCGGTTCCGGTGTCGGTTCCGGTGTCGGTTCCGGTGTCGGTTCCGGTGTCGGTTCCGGTGTCGGTTCCGGTGTCGGTTCTGGTTCTGAACCAGCCGTCGTCACAGTCACCGTAACGAAATTCGTACGTCCGCCAACCGTTGCCGAAATATGCGCCGTACCCGCACCCTTGGCAGTAACAAGCCCTGTAGAAGAGACTGTCGCTACCCCAGTGTCCGACGACGACCATTCCGTGACTTCGGACGTCTTCACCTCTTCCGGAGCGTTCGAGTATGTCCATTTTACAGAAAGCTGAGTCGTTTCATCCACGAGTAAGCCTGTCTTCCCCGCCGAGACGATCATATCGGAAAAATGCTTCGGCACCGACACATTCACAGTTGCCGTAACGCCATTGTACGTTGCCGAGACGACCGTGTCGCCTGTCTTCAACGCTGTAATGACACCGTCATTCACCATAGCAACCGTAGTGTCGCCAGACGTCCATACCGCGTACCCCGCTCCGGTCAGCTTCACCTTGGAGAGATCACTATAGATAGCATGCACATTATGGGTAACCGAGTCCCCTACCTCCATCGTCAGCGTATCCGTCAGCGGCGTTAAGCTCGAGAAGGTACCCGCAGGCGCTACAATCACCGTAACGAAATTCGTACGTGCGCCGACCGTTGCCGAAATTTGTGCCGTACCCGCACCCTTGGCGGTAACAAGTCCTGTAGATGAGACCGTCGCTACCGCAGTGTCCGACGACGACCATTCCGATACTTCGGACGTCTTCACTTCATCCGGGGCGTTCGTGTAGGTCCATTTTACCGCCAGCTGAGTCGTCTCATCCGTGAGCAAGCCGGTCTTCCCCGCCGAGACGATCATATCGGAAAATTGCTTCGGCTCCGACACAGTCACCGTAACGAAATTCGTACGTGCGCCGACCGTTGCCGAAATTTGTGCCGTACCCGCGCCCTTGGCAGTAACAAGTCCTGTAGATGAGACCGTCGCTACCGCAGTGTCCGACGACGACCATTCCGATACTTCGGACGTCTTCACTTCATCCGGAGCGTTCGTGTAGGTCCATTTTACCGCCAGCTGAGTCGTCTCATCCGTGAGCAAGCCGGTCTTCCCCGCCGAGACGATCATATCCGAAAATCGCTTCGGCACCGACACATTTACAGTTGCCGTAACGCCATTGTACGTCGCGGAGACGACCGTATCGCCTGTCTTCATCGCCGTGATGACACCGTCATTCACCAAAGCAACCGTAGTGTCGTCGGATGTCCATACCGCGTACCCCGCTCCGGTGAGCTTCACCTTGGAGAGGTCACTGTAGGTAGCATACACATCATGTGTAACCGAGTCCCCTACATCCAGCGACAGCATATCCGTCAGCGGCGTTAAGCTCGAGAAGGTTACCGGAGTCGAAGTCTGCTCCGCTTCCAGCACCACCACTTGGAACTCCTTCGAATCGGTCGCCGTGCCGTAAGTCAGATTCGCTGTCAGCGTTACGGCAGCATTGCCTGAGCCATAGGCGGGACGAGTCACTGTGCCGGTGTCGGAAACGACATCCGTATCGCTGCTTGACCACGTAATGCTCGTTGTGCCTTGGGCCGAGGGCAGGCCTATATCGGACACGACGTGCTCCTTGTCGGCATTCGACCTGTAATCGATGTCCAGTGCCGTCTTGTCCGAAGCCAGCACCGACGCGTCGGACATCGCTATCCCATAGGTAACTACATTACCGTCGCCGAAATAACTCCCATCAAATTCGTTCATATATGCCCATCCGTCCGTGCCGTCGGTGCCATAAACTTTTACCATCAAGTCATCTTTCTTGACTTCAACACTGGTAGGTATGGAGACGTCATTCAGGGGTGCATCGTCCCTTACCTTCAGCTTCACCTTCAGCAGCTCGATGGCACCGCCGGCCGTCAGACTCGATTCGAACATTTCGCCGTTCTCGGCTTGAATTTCGAAAACCAGGTTTCCTTCGGTAGGCCCTCCCTGGTTGACGACAATCGGCGGGCTAACCGTCTTGTTTACGCTATTAAACACACTGCCGTTAGGCACGTAGGAGCCTGGGGCCGTGTATTCGTAACGATTTAAATTGTCGTTTCGCGTTGCGAAAGATTCGCCCTCAAACACCCGATTATCAAAGGAAATAATGAACCGCATCTGAACGATATTCTCTTGATTGTCGAACGCATCCAAATGATCGGCTTTTACGCTAAGCACGACCTCGTCTCCCTGTTTGACCGACGTGCTGCCGTTAGCCTCGACCCCTATCGTCATCGGGCTCGAAGTGGGGTCCGCCTTGACGGTCCTTGCTCCGCAAAAAGCGGACAATACCAGAACAACGGCCAATAGAGCGGATGTGAACCGCTGCGTTGCCTTTCTACATTGCATAACTCTACCTCCTGATGTCTGAAATGATATGCATTGATCCACACCATTCGGCAATAATCTACATTTACCCTTTGGATTTCGACATAAACTTGAAAATCCATCAAACCATCGTATACAATTGCCGTCGCTGTCAGCCCAGCCTATACCAACGGCATAGGGAAATGATTTTTCCCACACCCATTCGACGCACTTTCCAAGCGCCCTTTTCACCGACTATGGGAACCTTGCAATTTTTTTTCGAATATATAAGTTTTATAGGAGGAATATTGTGGTTTTTGACGAATACGTAGTCTGGACAAAAAATAACCCAATAATTGCCGAATTTCCGCGGTCCGCGGAAAACGGGGGAACCAGTCTTCACGGGTGAATTGATTTCGCGACTGAGTCTATGACTCAGGCTCGTAGGGATCATAGGGCATACCTTCGACCGAACCCTCCAGCTAACCTCGTAGGCAGTGGAAGGAGCTCCTCAATTGAAGAAGGCTGTCGTTTTACTGCTCAGTTTCGTTGTGCTGTTCACGTTCCAGGTCGGTAGCGCTTCCGCAGAAACCCCGATGAACAAAACGATCGCGGGTCTGATGGGGACACCGTACAAGTGGGCCGGTACAACCACCAGCGGCTTCGATTGCTCCGGGTTTACCGCATATGTCTTCAACCAGTTCGGCATTGAGCTGCCTCACAACTCTGCGGCTCAGAACGAAGAAGGCTACTGGGTATCCCAAGACGATCTGCGCGCAGGTGACCTCGTATTCTTCAACACCAGCGGCAAGGGCATTTCGCATGTAGGCATCTATGTAGGGGACGGTTACTTCGTTCACTCCGCTACCGATAAGGGCGTCATCAAGACAGCTCTTAGCGATTCCTACTATAAGAAGCGGTATGTCTCCGCACGACGCGTGCTGTGGGACGAGCTTTACACCCAGCTGACGACAGATGTACAGTAAGATTGAGAAGCTTCTCTAGCAAACGATTGCCCCGAATGGCCTTGGCGTGAGCCGATGCATCGGGGCTTTCTTTTATTTCCAGCTTTTAACACATAGGTCTAAGGCATTAGTTGTAGAGCGATTGCTGTCGATGTGCTATGATCGAAATAGTTGAATTTTCCTAGATGTCAGGGGGTATCGATCATATTGCGCAAGTTGAAATTGCTGTTAAGCGCTTGTCTGCTGACGACCGCTATTCCGGTGTCGGCACTGGCATCCGTGAACCTGGACCCCGGACATGACGGAGTACATATAGACGATATAGTCAAAGCGATTCATAGCGGTTCCTCGGACCTTGACCTCAACCGGGACAACGTCATCGATGCGGCCGATTTTCAAATGCTGATGACTCAGATGCAGCCGGAGCAGCTCGAGCAGGTACAGCAATTCGGTACGCTTTACGGTACGGTCGTGGATGATAATGGCAGCCCGGTAGCGGGCGCGACCGTCGCCCTGAGCGACAGGGTGCAGACGATGACGGATTCCGCCGGTGCGTTCACGCTGGAGGATGTCCCGGTGACGCTGAACGGTGTGCTTCAAATCGGCAAGGACGGCTTCAATTCGGTCAGCTCGCCGTTATTTACCGTATTTGCCGGTCAAAGCGTCCGTTTCGACACGCTGCGCATCCCCTCGTTCGGCTCCGTAACTGGAACCGTCTACACGGAAGAGATGGCCCCTGTATACGGTGCGATCGCAACCATTCAGGCGGGCACGCAGACGATCACCGGCATGAGCGACGCAGCGGGACGGTACATCTTGACGAACGTGCCTGCGGGCGAGCACACGATATCCGTACAAAGCGCCGTGTACGGCACCGGTTCTACATCCGTAACCGTAAAAGCGAATGCTATGGCAGCAGCAGCGACGGTCCGCCTGATTAAGCCTGCGTCCAGCACTGCAACCCTGATCGGTTACGTCAATTCCGACGTAGGGCTGCCGATCGCCGAAGCGCAGGTAACGGTAACCGGCACGACGTATTCGGCTTTCACCGACGCGAGCGGTTTCTTTATCTTGGAACACGTTCCGACGGGCGCCATCGGCCTGACCGTACAAGCAGCGGGTTACGAAACGCGGTCCCTCACCGGCATTACGTTAACAAGCAGCGGGTATAATTTCGGCACGCTTCAGCTGCAGCCTATTCCGGCTGCAACGGGTTCGCTGCCGGTGCATGTCGGGGACGGCGCCTTGCATCTTGAAGGAGCCTACGTATCGCTGATGAACGGCGACCTCCACTTTTCGGTGATTACGGATGCCGCAGGCATCGCCCGCTTCGAAGGCATTCCGCCCGGCACGTACACGCTTCGCGCAGAGCGCAGCGGGTATGCGCCGCTCGTCACGACGGTGATCGTCGTACCGGGCGTTAACGAACTGGTGCAAGCTCCGCTCGTCAAGAACGCCGGCTCCGTAACCGGGGCCGTGTACGATCCGCTCGGAGCGCCGCTTGCCGGTATTTCCGTAAAACTATACGCCGAGAACGGCACCCCGTTCATCGCCATAACCGACGAAGCGGGCCGCTATCTGTTCAGCTATGTGCCGTTCTCCGCCGCCGATTACACGCTCGCCGTCGAGTCGCCGCTCTACATGACGGCCACGGTCGGTTCCGTCCGGGTAACGAGCGGAGACCCGGTCGTCATACCGGACCAGAGACTCGCATACAAGACCGGCAAAATATCCGGTTACGCCACAACCGACCTATCCGCTGCACTGGAGGGCGCTACGGTACAGCTGCTCAATGAGAACCATAGCGTGATTGCAACGACGACTACGGATGCGAGCGGCTACTATGAGCTGACGAATATCCCGCCGCTTGCGACGTACACCGTCCATATCGGCATGACCGGCTACCTGCCTGCGCATCCGCGCACGGTCACGATTCAGCCGGACGCCGCCGAGCTGATTGACTTTACTTTAGCCCAAGGAATCGCCGTTTCGACAGCCGATGAGCTGCTCGCAGCACTGGCGGACAGCTCCGTGGCAACGATCTTCCTCAATAACGACATTACGTTAGCGGAGCCGCTGATCCTTCAGCGAAGTGTTACGCTCTCCGGAGGCTTTGACGGGACGACGGTGCTGAGAGCGCCGTACTTCGATTTTGCCGATTCGTCACTGGAGCTTCGGATGGAGGGCTTACAGCTGACGGCGGTACCGGGCACCAGCGAAGAAACGCTGCGGCTCGCGATGGCCACCCTCGCTTCGAACATCGAACTGAGCGGCATCGGCGGAATCAACGGCACGTTGGAACGCATCCAGGAAGTCTCCTTCCCGTATCGGTCTTATTTCGCTGCAACGGATCCGTCGGGTCCAGCTACTGCGTTCGTGCATAATCAGGACGGCCTGACGTACGCGCTTGAACACGAGGACGTAAGCACCGTCTACCTTGCCGACGATCTGCTGATGTACGATTCGTACTTGTCCATCCCGGACCGCCCGATCCGCTTTACGAGCGATACGCCGAAGCTGCTTCGCGTAAAGGGCTACTCGAACCGGACAGGACTCGCCTTCGATAACGTCACGCTGTCCGACACGCTTGGCCCTCTCTTAAACGACGTATCGACGGGAATCGTACTGTGGGCGGAAGCGTCGATTCAAGCGACGCTTGACGAGGACGCGGTGCTTTACCTGGTCCCTGACGGCACTCCCATGGACGCGGCCTCAATTCTGGGTGCGCAGCTCGCCAGCACCTCCGCTCTCGCGCAAACCGCCTTATCGATCGCAACCGACGGCCTCCCGCGCGGCGATTACGTGCTGTATGCGATCGATTCGGCCGGCAACGTGTCGCCGGCGTCGGACGTGATCGAGCTGCGCAAGAGTGCCGGCAGAGCGCTCTCGGACCTTAATTCTGAGCTCGGTATCACGGGCACTGCACTGTCTAACGTCAGTATCTATGACCTGCAATCGCTCGGCATTACCGGACTGGATGTCGAAGAAATCGGCTTGTATCGCTACGCGCTCAGCAAGGACCGGGTTCGCCTGCTCGGCTTTGGGGCAACCGGCGAGTTGACGGCAGCGGTCCAAGAGCTCGTTCAAACCGCGAACGATGCCCCGGAGCTTCACCTCGCGCTGCTGCCGCTGTCCGGCGGACAAGAGGCGGCTTGGAACGGCGTTACGGCCGAAACGATGAATGGCCTTGGCATCGCCAGCGTTACGAATGAGGTGACACTACGGCTGGCTCAGCATTTGCTGGAGGCTGCGTTCAAGACCGGCGGCTACAAGCTGCTGCCGCTGAGCGAGATTCGCGCCTTAACGTCGGACCTTACGCCATTTGCCGCTTTGTCCGGGTGGAACGGCTCGCCGCTTCAACTGGATGAGGGCACAAGGCGGGTTCAGCTTCGTTTTGCCGTGAAGAATGCCGCCGGGGTTTCGCTCAAAGGGCTGCAGGCGTCGGACATCTCGCTTCAGGTCGACGGTTCGCCGCTCTCTCTTGCCGACGTATCGTTCAGCGAGCTGACTTACGACGATGCGGCACAGTTGTACAGCGTTATTTTCACGGGCGAAGCGGATGCCGTTTCGTATGTGCTGTCGGAGCTCTCCGTGAACGGCACGGCCATTCAGACGGCGGAATCGCCGCTCACCGTAACGACGCCGAACATCGCGATTCCGATCACATCGATCAGCCTCGGCAAATTCGGAGGCGGGGCCTCCAGCTACGTCACCTTGGGCTCCTACCTGCTTGGATTGAATATTGCTCCGTACAATGCAACCAATACGGACCTGACCTGGACGGTGACGCCATCCGACAATGCCTATATTGATGGCGGCGGAAGTAATTATTACCTCAATACGAGGCAATACGGGGACGTCACCGTAACCGCAACGAATGAGCGCTTCGGCGTGACGGGGAGTGCCGTATTCCACATCGTCGATATGAATGCCGCCTATGCGAGAATCAAGCAGTACCTCTCGACGGACGGCAGCAGCCCGCTTACGCTGCAGGATATCAAGGAAACGACGATCGATTGGATCGTGGACGATAACTTCGACATCTATAAGCTCGTTCTCGATGAGAAGAAAGCCGAATTCCTTGCAGCAGAGAGCGCCGACCTAATGAACTTGATGCAGTCCATCCCAATCAATTACAACAACAGCGCCAAGCTAAACCGGGCCTTGCTCGGCGATTGGAGCTCGGTTACGGCAACCGACCTGATGAATTGGGGCTTCTACTATGCCAGCAGCTCGAACGTCGCCTACGCGAAGCAGATTATTCAGGAGCAGTTCACAACCGCAAGAAATGGCAAGCTGTTTACGTCTTCCGATATTTCGGCGCTTAATACGAGCTTGCTTGCCAAATTGCCGGATGTGACGCTGTCGGGCATTACGGGCAAGAGCTACAATTGGGACTTGTCGGCTACGGTAACGTTCAAGATGTTCAACAAAAACAATGAGCCGATTAGAGGCCTTACCGCACCAGAGGTGTCGACAACGATCCTGAATATTCCTTACCTGCTCAGCGACAGCAGCCGATTCACCGACTTTGAAGAAACGTCGTCGGGCTACTACAAGTTCCGGATCCCCGCCGGCGTCATCGGTTCGCTGCTCAATCTGCAAAACTTGAAGCTGCGGATCGGTACGATCGATGTTCCGGCCTATTTGACCAATTACGAAATCCCCGGCCAAACGTCTTGACGCTTGCGCCGGACAGCCGCTTCCTTTTCTTGGGGGCGGCTTTTTCTGCTAGGCATCGTGTGGTATACTTAGGACCCGCCGCCATGTAAAATAGTACAAAGCTGATGTTCAGCAACCAGACCATGAGAGGAGGCTACCTACGGATGCGACCCGTTATCGCGCTGCGCCGCAAAAGCGTCATCGTCACATGGATGCTGTCCTATCTCGCCGTGCTTTTGCTGCCCCTTATCGTAAGCGTTTTCGTGTATATCGTCGCCAGCCGCACCCTGGAGAGCCAAATTCACGAAGCGAACGGCTCCCTGCTGAAGCAGGTCCGGGAAATGATGGACAGCTATTTTCAAGCGATGGAACGACTGAACTTCGAACTGACCTGGAACGTCCGCATGCAGGAGCTCCTCTACTCGAACAAATACTTATCCCACCCTGAAGAATACAATTATGATCTGTATCAAATCTCTCAGGATATGAGGGATTATGAAAAGGCTTACACATTTATCGATAAATTTTACACGTTCTTGAACCGCGACCAGCTGGTGATCTGGCCAAGTCTGGTGCGCGACGGCGCATACGCGTACAAGCTGCTCCATGTCAGCAGCGGGGCAGGCTACGACGCGTGGCTGGAAACCTTGAACCGACGCGACTATCTCGACTACCTCCCGCTCGTCCGCATCGACGACAGCGGCGTCCAGCACAATACCGTCGCCCTGATCAGCTCATATACGATGGACAAGAACAGCTCGCCGGCGACGAATGTCATTATGATCGACCAGGACCGCATCCTGAACTCGATCCGCAACGTCGAGCTGTTCAACAAAGGCCACGTGTTCATCCTAAGTCCCCAGAACGAGGTGCTCGTTTCGAATTCCGCGGTCTCCTTGACCGACGCACTGCCGTTCGACCGCTTTACGGACGAGCTCGAGCCGCTATACTACTGGAAGATCGGCGATAAGCGGTATGAGGTGACGGCGATTGTCTCCAGCCGCTCCGGGCTCAAATATGTATCGATGATTCCGAGCAATCTGTATTGGGAGAAGGCCGAGCTCGTCCGCAATTTGACGATTGCGAGCGCCGGTGTCAGCCTGCTCGGCGGCGCGCTGCTTATGACGTTCTTCCTCCGCCGCAACTATAACCCGCTGCGCAATCTGATGCACGCCGTGTCCGGCAATGCGGATGTGCCGCTTCCCGGCGCAGGCAACGAATTCCAGCTGCTCGAGCAGGCGATCCACCGTACATTCACCAAGCTGGACAGCATGTCCGCGCAGATCGACCGGCAGCGGCAGCTGGTGAGGTCGCATTTTATCGGACGTCTGCTCAAGGGGCGGGCGGATACGGCGGGCATTCCGATCGAAGAGTCGCTGGCGGCGTTCCACATGGCCTTCGCTTCGGACGAATTCGCGGTCATCGTCCTGGCCGTCGAGCCCAGCGAGGCGTTTGACGAACGGCTGTCGCATATGGACCCTGCCGCCAAGCGGATGCTGCTGATGTTCATCGTCACGAACGTCGTCGAGGAGCTGGCTTCGCAGCGGAATATCGGCTACGTGGCGGAGGTGGACGATGTGTTCGCATGCCTCGTCAATTTGCGCCAGAACGGCGAGGAAAACCGCGGCGAAGAGCTCATGCGCATCGCATCCGAAGCGCAGCGGTTTCTGGCCGAGTCGTACGGCATTCAGCTGACGCTGGCTGTGAGCGGCATTCACCGCACCGCCTCCGGCATCGCCCAAGCGTATGTGGAAGCGCTGGACGCGCTCGAATATAAGCTGGTGATGGGCTCCAAGGAGATTTTGTCTTACGAAGAGCTGCAGCGCCGGATTTCGTCCGCCGCGGGCCCGGAAAGCGAGGTCGGCTACTATTATCCGCTTCAAGTCGAGCAGCAGCTGATCAATTATGCCAAGGTAGGCGATTTCGAGAAAGCGAAGCGGACGCTGGACGACATAATCGAAATCAATTTCCGGCGCACGCCCGCGGTATCGGTGCCGATCGCCCGCTGCTTAACCTTGAACCTGGTCAGTACGATGATTAAGACCGTCAGCGAGATCGGGTCTCTGCAGGACAGCTTCCTCGTGCAAAATCCAAGACGAATCGAACGGCTCACGCAGTTCGATACGGTGCAGGAGATGCAGCGGCAAACGACCGAATTCCTTCGTCAAGTATGCGAGTATACGGCGGGCCTTCGCCAGCAGCATCTGCAGCAGTCCCGGCAGCAGGCGCTCGACGAGCTCGTCCGCGAGGTGAAGGAGCTGATCGGCAGCAGGTACAGCGATCCGAATCTGAACATCTCCATGATCGGCCATGCCTTCGATATGAAGCCGACGTACTTATCCAAGCTGTTCAAAGACCATACCGGCGAAGGGCTGCTCGACTGCATAAACAAGACGCGTGTGGAGCAGGCGAAGCGGATCATGGCGGAGGACGGCCAGAGCGTCACCGATGCGGCCGGCCTCGTCGGCTTTAACGACGTCAACGCCTTTATTCGGACGTTCAAGAAGTACGAGGGCATCACCCCGGGCAAATTTAAGGAGGCCGCCGAAGCGCAGTCGTAGCAAGGCTTCGCGGCTTCGCTTCGCTGTCTGAGAGCGATTTTGCCGATCGGTTTGGATATTTTGCATAGGGATGAAGGGAAACTCGCGATCGATTTGGAGGTATTGGCGATTGTCCGAAATGTAAGCGCTATCCTAGAATGGAGCCACGAGCTCAACCGCTCGACGAGAAATTTCGTACAATTGAATGGGAGGTCTGCACACATGAGACGACTCAAGCTCATCCCTGCACTCGCGGCGACGCTCGTTCTGAGCGCCTTGGCTGCTGCCTGCTCGAACGGCACGTCCGCACCGGCCGCCTCCGGCAGCGAGAATTCCGCTTCATCGGCCGCATCTTCATCTACAGGACCTACGACGTACCCGATCAAGACCGACAAGACGCTCACGTATTGGGCGGAGCTGCAAGGCAACCTGGTCGGCGTCAAGTCTTCGCTCGAGGACATTCCGTTCTTCCAGGACTGGCAGAAGCGCACCGGGGTGCCGCTCAAATTCATTACCGTTCCGAACACGAAGGCGAAAGAATCGCTCACCGTTATGCTCGCCTCCGGCGACATGCCGGACATGATGGAGTTCGACTGGGCGAAGGGCTTCCCCGGCGGACCGGAGAAGGCGATTAAAGACGGCTACATTCTCAAGCTGAACGATCTTCTGGCCAAGCACGCTCCCAACCTGATGAAATATTTGAAGGAACACCCGGAAATTGACAAAATGGTCAAAACCGACAGCGGCAGCTACTACCAGTTCCCGTTCATCCGCGGCGATACGTACCTGCAGGTGTTCCACGGGCCGATCATTCGGAAGGACTGGCTCGACGAGCTCGGCCTGCCGGTACCGGAGACGATCGACGAATGGTACACAACGCTGAAGGCGTTCAAGGAAAAGAAGGGCGCGACCGCCCCGATCACGTTCGTCGGCCAGCCTAACCCGCTGAACGACTTCTACACCGGAGATTTCGTCGGAGCGTTCGGCGTGACGAAGGACTTCTTCCTGCTGGACGGCAAGGTGAAATACGGTCCGATGGAGCCCGGCTTCAAGGAATTCCTGGCTACCTTCCGCAAGTGGTACGCCGAAGGGCTGATCGATAAAAACTTGGCGACCGTCGACATGAAGGCGATTGACGCCAACTTCGCGAACGGCGCCACCGGTGCGACCGTCGGCAACGCCGGAGGCGGCATCGGGCGCTGGACGCCGATCGTGCAGAGCAAGGACCCGAAGGCTGTACTCGTCGGGGCTCCTTATCCGGTGCTGAAGAAAGGCGATACGCCGATGTTCGGCCAGCGCGACCAGCCATTCTCCAACCAGGGCACCGTCGCCATCTCCGCCAAGTCAAAGAACGCGGAGCTTGCCGTCAAGCTGCTTGACTGGGGCTACTCCGAGGAAGGCGGACTGTTCTTCAACTTCGGCACCGAAGGCGTATCTTACAAGATGGAGAACGGCTATCCGAAATATACGGACCTCGTCATGAAGAACCCGGATAAGCTGGCTCCGGCCCAAGCGCTTGCTCTCTATATCCGCGGCAACTCGAACGGACCTTTCGTCCAGGATAAGCGTTATATTGAGCAATATTTGCAGATGCAGGTGCAGCGCGACGCCGTATCGACGTGGCAGAAGACGGACATTGCCAAGCATCAGCTGCCGCCGATTACGCCGACGCCGGAGGAGAGCTCCGAATTCGCAAAAATTATGAATGACGTCAACACCCTCGTCAACGAGATGATTCTGAAAATTATCCTCGGCGCCGAGCCGGTCGACAGCTTCGACACGTACGTCAGCAAGATGAAATCGCTCAAAATCGACCGGGCGCTGGAGATCCAGGCCGCCGCACTCGACCGGTACAATAAGCGCTAAGATGGCTTGGGGGGAGCCGCGGCTCTCCCCCTTCCCGTCGACTGAGGAGGTATTCCGATGGCAAAGCTAGCTTCGATGCGAAGCATACGGCTCGAAGGCGCCGGCGCCGAAGCGGGCGAGCAGAGCTTCCGCGCCCGCTTCATCCGCGACTTCGCGCTCAACAAATACTTGTATCTGCTAATGGTGCCGGTGCTCGTGTATTATGTCATTTTTCACTATGCCCCGATGTACGGCGCCCTGATTGCGTTTAAGGATTACTCCCCGGCCAAGGGCATCCTCGGCAGCGAATGGGTCGGGCTTGCGCATTTTCAAGATTTCTTCAGCTCGTACTACTTCTGGCGCATTCTCAAGAATACGCTGGTCATCTCTTTCTATACACTCGTGTTCGAATTTCCCGCTCCGATTATTTTGGCGCTTGTGCTGAACGAGGTGCGGAGCAAGTGGTTCAAGAGCTTCGCGCAGACCGTCAGCTACATGCCGTACTTCATCTCGCTCGTCGTCATCTGCGGCATGATCGTCAGCTTCACCAACAGCGGCGGCGTCATTAACGGGGTTGCGACTGCGCTCGGCTATGACGGTCAGGCGATGCTGCAGAAGCCCGAGCTGTTCCGTCCGATCTATGTGCTGTCCGAAATTTGGCAGAAGATCGGCTGGGAGTCGATCATCTACATCGCCGCGCTGACCGCCATCGATCAGGAGCAGTACGAAGCGGCCCGCATAGACGGCGCGTCACGGCTCAAAATGATGTGGAGCATTACGCTCCCGGGCATCCTGCCGACCATCACGATCATGTTCATCCTGCGGATGGGCAACCTGCTGAACGTCGGATTCGAGAAAATCATTCTGCTCTATAACTCCGTCACGTACGAAACAGCCGACGTCATCTCTTCCTTCGTATACCGCAAAGGTCTGCTCGAATTCGGCTGGAGCTACAGCTCGGCAGTAGGATTGTTCAACTCTGTCGTCAATCTGACGCTGCTCATTATGGCGAACCGGATCGCCCGCAAGCTGAACGAAAACAGTCTATGGTAACCGGAAGGAGGCTAGGGCCGCTATGAAAATCAAAAAGGATCACGGCTGGGCCGATGTCGCGTTCGATGTCATTGTGCACGGGCTGCTGCTGGTGCTGGTTGTCGTTACCCTGTATCCGCTGCTCTACGTCGCCTTCGCTTCGTTCAGCGATGCGGGACGGCTCGTCGCTCATCAAGGCTTTCTGTTCTACCCGCTCGGCTTCTCGCTGGAGGCTTATGTAAGCGTATTTAAGAATCCCGGCATCCTGACCGGCTATCGAAATACGCTGTTTATTCTCGTGTTCGGGGTTGCGGTCAATCTCATCTTTACGGCGATCGGCGCCTATGTGCTGTCGCGGCGGGGCGTCATGTGGAACCGAATGTTTATGATGGTCATCGTGTTGACGATGTTTTTCGGCGGCGGGCTCATTCCGCTGTACCTCGTCGTGAAGGGCGTCGGCTTGATCGACTCCCTATGGGCGACGATTATCCCATTCACCGTCAACACGTTCAACCTGATCATTATGCGGACGGCGTTCCAGTCCGTGCCCGAGAGCCTCGAGGAATCGGCCAAGATGGACGGCGCCGGGCATTTGACCATCCTGCTGCGCATTTTTGTGCCGCTGTCGATGCCGGTCATCGCGGTGATGATTTTGTATTACGCGGTGGAGAAATGGAACGGCTGGTTTTACGCGTCGATCTTTCTCAAGGATCACGACCTGTTCCCGCTCCAGCTCGTCCTGCGCGAAATTCTGATTTCCAACTCGACGGACGCGATGACCGCGAATGCGGCGAATGCCGAGCGGTTCCAGATCGGGGAGACGATCAAATACGCGACGATTATGGTCGCCACTGTGCCGATCCTGTGCGTGTATCCGTTCGTGCAGAAATATTTTGTTAAGGGTGTTATGGTAGGAGCCCTGAAGGGGTAGTTCGTGAACGGCGGTTGATCACGGAGGCGGTCCAGCTACATCTAATCCTTAGGTACGGAATAGCCCGGCCCTCATCCTGATAACAAGGTGGGGGCCGAATGGCGCTTACATCCTCTTCATCCGGTTATCCTGCCACAAAACTGTCTGATGATGTGCTCCTTGATCTCATCGACCGGGTATTTATCGGGATAAGTGGAAAGCATCAGCATCGTTCCATGCAGAGTGGAGGAGAAGTAAAGTGACCTTATCCGCGATTCCGCGCCCCCGAGCATTGCAAACATTCCGCATTGAATTTCAAATTGTTCGGCCATCGCATCATTGAGCATCTGGCTGTATTGGGACAGTACTTTGTCCTCTTCAGGCTGTGTTTGCAAATGCAGGTAGAATTTGTATTCCTTTGGACGCCGTTTCACGTTGTTAAGCGCACCATCGATAATGTGCATCAGCTGATCAGTCGGTGATTCGAGAGCAGCGGCAGTCTGCATCACATGTTTGATTTCTTCGATCCGCTTGTTTACCATTTCCGCCAGCAGCTCTTCTTTCCCTTTATAATAATTGTACATTAGGCCCTTTGAGACGCCGGCCCTTTTTGCAATATCGTCAATCGCAGCGCCGTGATATCCTTTTTCAATAAAAATCTCCATGGCAGCCGAACAAATATTTTCCTTGGCAGCTTTACGAATACGTTCATTCTCTTCCTGGGTCCGCGGCATTATCGAGTTCTCCCTGTACAAATTGTCGGATGTTATTTGCTAGTTCTTCCCCATGTGTGACGACAAGCATATGATCGGCTCCTTGGATTTCGGTAAACCGAATCGCAGGTACACGCTTGAAGTGCCCGGCGATCTTATACATGTCCGGCCATTCTATTGTACCTTGTATAAACAACGTTCTCGCGGCAATCTCCTCTAACCGCAGAATCGCAGGCGGCTCCGGCCAGAGGACTTCGAAGCTTCTCCACTCGGTAAATACCCTTGTCATGTAGTGAGCATGCAACTCACGCAGAAAATCCCGATGAGGGCTGGCCATCGCAGCGCGATAAATCGGTCCGGCTAAGGACAATTCAACAAGTTTGGAAATATCGGGAGCAGCCGCATTCACCGATGCCATATAATTGGTAAATTCCTGTGAATAGGTAAATCCCGTTAAAGAAGGAGCGATCACCACAAGCCGCTCAACCATGGAAGGAAAGGATAACGCAAAATCGGTAGCGACCTGACCGCCCATAGAATGACCGACAAGTGTGACACAATCCAGCCTCAAATGCTCGAGAAGTTTCCGCAAATCCTCCACCAGCGAGATCGGCTCCAGTAAAGCAGGCGAGCGTCCGGTTCCTCGGCCATCGAAGGTAATAACCTTGAAGGATTGCGCAAGGGTGGGTACGATGTTTTTCCACACCCTAGAGTCGACACCTCCTGAATGAATCATGACTAATGGGGATCCGTTCCCCTGGATTTCATAAAAAAGATCCACCTCAATTAGCCCCCTCAATATGAGAATTATTTCATTCCCCATCATTATAATTATGACTGAACGTACAGTCAATATAAAACAAAACAATCACCACGGCGGTTTTCTTATGGTCAAATATCAACATTAGAATTTATCCTGGCCTTTGCTGAAAGGATTTTAGTAACATTTTTGATCAATGTGACTTATAATCAACAGAGCTATAGGGGAATTTCAGCTATTATAGCAGTAGGAACAACCATATCTATTTGCTTTCTGCGATGGAGGGTTAGCATGAAGAAAAGACGCTTTGCTGTTCAGGCCTCGAAAGTAACGATGGCACTAGCCTTAATTTGTGGGGGACAGGCAGTACTGGCAAAAGCAGTGCATGTTGCTCCTGCGGTGCAGGCAGCATCGGCAGCTGCTAATACCGTTATGGTGGATGGGCATGAATATTCCGAAGATGTTGTTGAAGCATTAAACTACTATAACGGTATTCGTGAAAAGATGGGTGTTCAGAAGGTAAAGCTGAATCCCTTTATGCAGATAGCTGCCGAAAATCATCTTGCTTACCTTGAGGCAAACAACTTCGTTTTTAGAGGTCCAGTGTCTGCGCATAGGGAAGAGGCAGGAAAACCGGGGTTCACAGGTGTGAGTTTTGCCGACAGGCTAGCAACTGTCGGTTTTAGTAGCAGGGCAGCTTGGAAGGTGTATGAGAATGTCGCTTCCAATCAGGCTTCAGCGTTTACGTCGATTGATAACTTAATGAACATGCCGTATCATCGCACTCCAATGATGGATCCTGCTATAACGGAATTTGCCTTTGCACATAAAGGTGAAACTAGTGTGTTGACTTTCATTAGGCCCGCGTCAGGCACCGGCCTTTCGGTTTACCCTTATGACGGGCAGAAAGATGTTCCTGTCAGTTTTTATGGACCATCGGAAAACCCAAATCCGCTAACTCAATTCGGCTTGGAAACTTCCGGTTATATTGCGTCATACGCGGATATTGGTAACATATTCACAGACGTAACCGCATCCATGAAAGACAGTAAGGGCAACAGCCTTGAAATCTTCAAACTGAAGGATAACCATACTTGGCACATCATCCCTAAGAACGAGTTAGCCCACGGCGAAACTTACACGGTAACGGTGCAGGGCAAAACTTGGTCGTTCACGACTGTTTCGGATGGAACCACTCAACCCGCAACGCCAACCAAGCCGCCTGCGACGTCAGAGAACCCGCCTAGAAAGTTCAACGCCGACGATGTTGGAGTTCGTCTTGAAGGCAGGTATATCGACTTGACTCCTAGAGCCAAAGTCATCAACGGCAGCACATTTATTCCTTTGCGTGGAGTATTTGAGTCTATGGGAGCCACCCTTAAGTGGACTCCTGCACCTTCATCTGTTGTCGATTCCACTGGCAGGTCCAAAAAGCCTGAGTATCAAGGTATTGTGAACATTAGAAAAGGCGACACAGAGATCGAGATTTATATCGGCACCACTAGGGCGTTTATTAACGGTATTGAGGCCGCCTTATCGATTGCACCGTTCATCTCTGATGAAGGTGCCGCTTATGTCCCGCTAAGGTTCGCTTCCGAGGCTTTAGGCGCTGAGGTTTCATGGGAATCGGATACCTATACAGCAGTCATCGGCACAGCCCAATAACCCCAATAACCTCATTGACTCAGAGTCGGGCGCATGATGCGCTCGGCTAGTAATAACGGCCGAAGTAACGAATCCTTGTTCTACAAGCAAAGAAAGCGTGACAGGGCCCCCGCGGCAAAATCGCCGAAGGGCCCCGCTCTGCTCGAACCAGCTTACAGCCGGCAATTCGGAAACGGCAAAATATCCGCAATCTCGTCGAGTGCATAATGGAATGTCGCAAACTGGAACCCGTACAAATACTGCAGCACTTCCACCTGGCCTCTATCGACGTTGCAAATGACGCCGGACACTCCTTGGCCGTTGATCAAGCTGATGCCTGCCGGCTGCCCCATCAACCGTTTCGCTTTAACCGCGAGGCCGGGCGGCTTCCCTCCTTGAAATGACCACGGATTCGTCGGATTACGCATAATGGTTATCCCGTCCCTTCATTACTGAGCATGATATGAGCCCAGTATATGCGGCGGGGGCTTAAAGGTTTCTACCTTTGGAAGCGGCGTAATACTAATCGATTTCACCCTAAAGGCTGCGCAGAGCGCTGCCAAGTCTTGCAATGCCTTCTTCGATCAGATTGTCGTTGACCGAAGCATACGACAATCGCAAATACCCCTTCTCCGCACCGTAAATCAATCCGGGCATGACGATCACGCCGCTCCGTATGCATGCCTCAAACAGCTCTTTGTCCGGAACCGGCGAGCGGAGCTTGAGCCAGATGTAGAACCCTCCCTGGGGGGCGTTGGGCGCGAATCGGGCGGTGCAAGCTGCGGCATGCTTACGGATCGCCTCAAGCATGACGGCCCGGCGACGGGCAAGAGCATCCGTCACAAACGCCAGATGGCTCTCTGCTTCGTCCGAAGCCAGCCATCTCTGCGCAAGCCGTTCCCCTGGATGACTCGTTGTGTAGCCCATGCGGCTTTTCGCTTCCGCCAGACGCTCGGCAATCGGGTAAGGCGCCGCGATCCAGCCTATTCGCATCCCTGGAGATACGGTTTTGGACAATGTGCCCAAGTAAATGACCGACTGCTCGGCGCCGGGCAGCGCCCTAATCGGAGCCGGCAGAGAGGCTCCGGCGCTTAACGAAAGCCGGCCGTACGGATCATCCTCTACGATGGGCAGCCCCAGCTCCGTACACAGCTCAAGCAGACGCCGCCTGCGGGCAAGCGGCAGCGTCGTACCGGTCGGATTCTGATAGGTCGGATTGACGAACACCATCTTGATCCGATGCCTCCGGAATAGCTCCGGCACGAGCTCCGGAATCAGACCGTGCTCGTCGACATCAAGCTTGACCATGCGGATTCCCGCCGGGGTAAAGACTTGCATCGCATACAGATACGACGGCCCTTCCACGGCAACGGTATCTCCAGGCTGCAACAGCGCCGAGACGATCAAATACAGCGCATGCTTGACTCCCGCGGTGACGATCAGTTGGCCGGGAGCCGCCCCGATCGACAGCTGCCGGCCCAAATATGCAGACAATGTCTCGCGCAGCCAAGCATCCCCGCGGGAATTCGTCCAATAGCTGAACGGCCTGTCATAGTCGATTTCCCCCGACAATTGGGCTAGGCGGGCAAGGGGCATCAAGTCCGGCGACAGCTCGCCAAGGCTCATATTGACGATGCCGGGCAGCGAGAGCGCTTGGCCAATCCGCTTGTAGTACGGCTCCGCCGGATGGAACAAGCTGCCGCCGCCGTACCTCCGCCAGTTCGGCGCCTGTCTCTCCGAAGTGTCCCACAACAACTCGCTGACTCTCGTACCGCTTCCCTGAACCGATGTGATCAGCCCCCTCGCACGCAGCTCCTCATACGCCGCCGAGACTGTGCTGCGGTTGACGGCCAGCTGCAGCGCCAGCTCGCGCTCGGGCGGCAGCCTGTTCCCTGGGGGAAGCTCTCCGCTTACAATTTTCCGCTCGAAATAATGGACGATTTGATGATAACCCGGCTTTCCCGCGGATATCTCCAGCTTCCAGTTCATCTGCGCTCCCACCTCTTAACGAACAGTATAGCGGATCCATCAATTGGCTGGGCAACATTCTTCCAATTGGCCGATGCACATCATCATCCCGTCCGCTATACTGACGCCAAGTTCACAAAATTACGGAAGGCGGGGATGGAAGAATGAAAATGGCTTTCGTATTGTTTGACGGATTGACGACGCTGGATGTTGTCGGTTTCTATGATGCGGTGACGCGGCTCCGGGTGATTGACCCGGATACGAACGTTTCGTGGGATTTTTGCGCATTGACCGAATGGGTTACGGACGACCGCGGCCTGACGATGAAGGCAAACCGGATCCAGCCCAACCTGGGCGAATACGACCTCGTGTTTGTGCCCGGAGGCTTCGCGACCAGACAATTGCGCTTTGATGACCGCTTCATCGGCTGGTTACGAACCGCAGAGAACGCGCCGCTGCTCGTGTCGGTTTGCACGGGAGCTCTGCTTCTCGGCGCATGCGGCTTTCTTGCCGGTAAAACGGCGACAACGAACCCTTCCGCATACGACCTGCTGCTTCCCTACTGCCGCGTGCTAGCCAAAAAACGGATCGTAAAAGATGGCGCCGTCATCACAGCGGGCGGGGTTGCCGCTTCGATCGATCTGGGATTGGCTGTAGCGGAGCACCTTACGGATACCGACACCGCGCTCAAAGTCCAGACCCTGATGGATTACCCTTATTACCGGCCGGGTCTTATGTTTACGGCGGTATAAGTCATATCGGCTTGTTCCCAAGCCCGTATCCGCTGACGAAATAATCGATCGTCTCCTGCTCGTACTCGTTCAGCTCTCTCGACAGCTCTTGCGCGTATGCGGCGGCGATCCGACTCCGGTCCCCCCCGAATTGCTCGGTACAGCCGGCAATCGCCCGCAGCAGCGCAGCCTCCTGCCGATACTCCTCCTTCGACGTTAGTCCGCCGTGCGACCATATATACACCTCTGCATCGAACGCATCCAGCCGGTCCAGCAGCTCGACAGTTCCGCGCGGCGTATAGTTTCGCTGCGGCGCGTGAATGTCGGGGCATAAGCAGTCGGCAAGGAATAATAGCTTCTCCTCAGGAATGTAGACGACGCTGGAATCCGCGGCATGATCGCCGCCGACATGCTGCAGCACGCACGTTACGCCGCCAAGATCCACCTCAAGCCGGTCCGTAAACGTCATGCGCGTTTCCACGAGGGCGATTTCCCGCTCTTGCCCGAATTCCTTCCTGATCGCATCGATCGAGTGCTGCGTCACCGTCCAGGACCGGGCCCGTTCCTCGAGAGCCTCGTCCGACCAGGACAGCCCAATTTGTCCGGCTATCTTCTCGCGCGTATGTGCAGATGAGACCGAAAGAACACCTTCCAGTGCCGATAAGCCAAAAATGTGATCCCAGTGCGCATGCGTCAGCACGACCATATCCGGCTCCGCAACGTTCTGTCCGGCAAGCGCCTTCAAGAATTCGCGGGCATGCGCCGGCGAATTGCCTGCATCGATCATCAGCGTCCGCTCTGTGCCGACCACCATCCCAAGGATGGGGCGGTCGGTTTCCCCCACCGGGGTGTAGTACCAGAAACGGTCGCTTATTTTCATGAGATGGTGCATCCAGTTTCCTCCACGTTCCCGCCAAGCCGTAATCAATCATGGAAGCCTGGCGATCCTCTTGCTATAATAGCACCATCTAAACCTTGTATATAGAGTAGGATTATAGAGATGCCGGCCGCCGCCGCACGCCGGGCGAGCCCATCGCAGGCGGCAGCCTTCGAGTCAAAGGAGACTATCGGAATGAAGCTGATTTCATGGAATGTGAACGGTATCCGGGCATGTGTAAACAAAGGCATGCTCGACTACTTCAAAGAGCAGGACCCGGACGTATTCTGCGTTCAGGAGACGAAGCTGCAAGCTGGACAGCTGGATCTCGAGCTCGGCGACGACTATGTTCAATATTGGAACTACGCGGAGAAGAAAGGATACTCCGGCACCGCCGTGTTCACGAAGCGGAAGCCGCTTACGGTGCGCTACGGTCTGGAAGAGAACAGCGAGCCGGAAGGCCGGGTACTGACGCTTGAGTTCGAGGATTTTTATCTCGTGAATGTGTATACGCCGAACGCCAAACGTGACTTATCCCGGCTGCCGTACCGGCTGGAATGGGAGGATCGGTTCCTGGCTTATTTGCATCAGCTGGACGCCGGGAAGCCGGTCGTCGTCTGCGGCGACCTGAATGTGGCTCATGAGGAGATCGACCTGAAGAATGCCAAATCAAACCGCGGCAATTCCGGGTTCACCGACGAGGAGCGGGCGAAAATGACGCGTCTGCTCGAATCCGGCTTCGTCGACACGTTCCGTCATCTGTGTCCGGACCGGACTGACGCCTATACGTGGTGGTCGCAAATGCCGAAGGTTCGGGAGCGGAATGTCGGGTGGCGGATCGACTACTTCCTCATGTCCTCCCGCATGACGCCGAAGCTGGTCGATTCGCGGATTGACGCGGAAGTGCTCGGCAGCGATCATTGTCCGGTTGTGCTGCTGCTGGAGGACGCTGCGGAATAACGCGGTGCGCAGCGGTACGCTGTGCCGCCCCTATACACATATAAAGACGAGGTTACCCTCAACGGGAGGCCTCGTCTTTCATTACGCCTGAATCTTTATGCCGTTCGGGCGGACGTCAGCTTCGTCAGCTCCGTCACCAGCTCATCCAGCTGTCCGATGCTCGATACGATATCGCGGACCTGATGGTTCTGCACGTCCATGCTGGCGAGAATTTGCTGCACGGAGGCGCTGAGCTGCTCGGTCACTCCGGAGATCGACGTCACTTCGTCGACAATTTGCACGGAGGCGTCGCGGACCGATTGGGTTCTGCCCTGCATGTCCGCCGCTTGATCGACAACCTTCTTCGTATTTTCCTGAATCTGCTCAAACAGCTCCTTCGCGCGGAACACCGATTGCTTGCTCTCGCCGATTGCGCCTTTTCCCTGCCCGATCTGCTGCGTTAAGGTTCCGGTCGTTTGGCGGATATCCTGAATAATCGTCGAGATGTTCTCGGCGGACTGACGCGAATTCTCCGCCAGCTTGCGCACCTCGCTCGATACGACGGCGAAGCCCCGTCCATGCTCGCCCGCTCGGGACGCTTCGATGGCCGCATTCAGCGCCAGCAGATTCGTCTGATTGGCCATGTCCGTAATTTCCGCCAGCATTGCGGCAATCGTCTCGCTCTGTTCGTTCAGCCGATCCATCGACAGCGTAATTGCCTCCATCACATGGTCAACGTGCTCCATGCGCTGCGTCAGATCCCGTACCTGCACGCTGCCCTGCTCCGTATACGACGCCGTATGCTCCGATAGGGAGCGCATGTCCTGGGAGCTTCGAGCAACCACTTGTATGCCGTCATTCGAATGGTGCAGCGACTCGTTGATGTCCGCAACGCTGGCAGCCTGCTGCTCTACACCTCTGGCCGCTTCGGAGAACGAGGTGCTGACCTCCTGGGTGATGTCGCCGGTTTTGCGGACGTTTTCCTTCAAATGATGGCTGAACGCCTGCAGCGTCTGAACGGCCTCGCTGATTTGCCGGAGCATGTCTTCCGTAGCGATGCGCGACCGCTCCGCCTCCGCTGTCCGCTCCTCCGAACGGAGGAACAGCTTGACGTTCAACTGCGTCACCAGCGTAAACAGCCCGTAGACCATCAGCAGCAAAAAGTTGGAAACGAGAATATCCGCTCCCGGGTCCGGTGCAGAGTACGTAACCCCTTTCACTGCAATGAAATAATTGACAGCCGCCAAGGATACAATGCCCTGCAGAAGAATAAGGCGGACGCTCGGATATACCATCAGCGTCGCTCCCCCAAGGGCGAACGTCAACAAGCTGCTGCCGCCGCCCTCCCCCGCGCTGGTTGCGACCGTGGCCATATTCATGACTAACAGAAAATACGGCAGCACCCGAATCATCATCTTCCGCCAATGAAGGATCCCGAACACTGCACAAAACCCGAAAATAATGAAGAGCGTTACAAGCGAGCTGTGCTGTGAGATGATCAGAAATCCGCTGATTAACGTGATTGCTGCGAAAATGATGAATACGATCCGGTTGCGTTCATGGATGACTTGCTCCATTCTTGTCACGGCAATGGCTCCTTTGCTCGATAGATGATTGTATGATTCTTGGCAGTACGCTTACACTCCTCCATAGATCGATATATAGAACATATTTTACAGCGCTTACACAATCCATGTTAGAATCAGTTCCTTCATTATTCGACAATCTTAATAATTCCCCAATAGTACTCTAACATCCGGATAATACTCGACTGGTACATTGGAACTATATCGCGCCAATATTTTCAATCCTATTGAAAGGATGTTCCGCTTGACTACTATTCGTACGGTTCTCCTGACGCTATGGAAGAAAGTTCGCTCCGTTCGCCTTACCCTCGGCAAGAAGCTCTTCTCCGGCTTCCTCATCGTGATCATTCTGACCAGCGCCGTCGGTGCGATCGGTATCAACAACATGCAGCAGATGCAAAATAAAACGACCGAGATCAGCGGGCAATGGCTGCCAGGCGTTGAGTCGATCAACAACATCAGCTTTTTGGCGGAACGCGCTCACTCCCTTCATATCCTCCAGCTCCAAGTCGCCGACCCTTCAGCCAAACAAAGTGCCGCCACACAGGCTCTTGCAGCGGTCAATAACGTGGATGAGCAGCTCAAGGTTTACTCCGCCATGATCCGGGACGAGCAGGAGCAGCGCAACTATGACGCTTTCAAAGCGCAATGGGACAAATACAAGAGCTTCCAGCCGGCGTTCGCCGCTTTGTCGGCGGATGTCGACCTGCTCAAAGGCTCCGGCGCCAAGAGTGCCGAGGTTACGAAGCTGCTTACCGAGTCCGAGAAAGTATTTAACGGACTTCACACCTATCTGGACGCCCTGGTCAAAATCAAGCATGAAGGCGCCGTACAAGCGTCCGCCGACAGCGCCGCCATCTTCGTTTCGGTGCGCTCGCTGATGCTGTACGGCCTGCTGGCTTCCGCTGCAGCGGGGCTGCTGCTGTCTCTGTTCATTACGCGGAGCATTGCGCGGCCGGTCCGCATCGTACGGCGTGCACTGCTGGAAATTGCGACCGGCCGTCTCCATGAAACCGACATCGTCGTCAAGAGCAACGACGAAATCGGGGAGCTCGTCAGCTCCCTCAACCGGATGAAGGCCAATTTACGGCAAATGCTGAGCGGCATCCAGCAAGCAGCGGCAACCGTCACCGCCTCATCCGACGCCCTGTTCGCCTCCTCCGCGGAAACTTCCCAGGCTTCCTATCAAGTGGCCGAGGAGATGCAGAAGCTGGCTGCCGGAGCCGACACCCAGGTTCGCATCTCTTCGGAAACGAACGAGGCCATGGAGCAAATGTCGAGCGGCGTACAGCGAATTGCGGAAACGTCCTCCGACGTGTCCGAAGTATCGCAAATCGCCTACCGCGAGGCACGGCAAGGGGAGGTCTCCCTGCTTACGCTGGCAGACCATATGACCGACATGTCGGGCGTTGTGCAGCGCACCGATGATACGATCCGCAAACTGGAGGCCGAATCGCAGGAAATTGAGCAGATCGTTCAATTCATTCGCGAGATTGCTTCCCAAACGAGTCTTCTCTCGCTGAACGCCTCGATCGAGGCGGCGCGTGCCGGAGAGCTCGGCCGCGGCTTTGCCGTCGTCGCCGGCGAGGTCAAGAAGCTGTCGGAGCAGTCGGCGGAAGCATCGGAACGAATCGCAACGCGGATTGCCAAGATGAAGAAAAATACGTTGTCCGCGGTAACCTCCATGGATGAATGCCTCCTGGGCGTCATGCGGAACAAGGAAGTCGTCCAGGCGGCCCGCGAATCGTTCCAGCGGATCGTTGCATCTGTAGAACAAGTCTCCGACAAAATTCAAGAAGTCGCTGCGGCCGCACAGCAGATGGCTGCAGGAACGGAGGAAATCGCCGCCTCCGCAGCCGACAACAGCTCGGTCGCCCGCAGCTCCGCGCTGTATGCGCAGAATGCGGCCGAAACCGCCCAGCAGCAGCTGCTATCTATCGAACAAATCGCTGCGGCGGCAGCTACGTTGAAAGATACCGCGCATCAGCTGGCGGAGGAAGCGAAGAAGTTCGATCTATAAACCCCGGTTAGACGCAAGAGAGCCGCAGCCCCTGTCGGGACTGCGGCTCTTTCCGCTGGACCTGCTAGTTTTCGTTCATGCCCGTGAAGATGAGAATGGCGTCTCTGAGCAGCTCAGCCGTTCCCGGCCTTTCGGCATCGTAGTAAGCCCGGAAGCGCTCATCGTCTACATACATTTGGGCGAGCCCCGCATGAGCTTCTTTGTTGTATTGATCCCAGTACATAGTCAGCCACTGCTTATGCAGAGCCGCCGCACGCTGGGCCGGCTCGCCCGCCGCATCGCCGCTCTCCATGGCCTCCGCCAAAGCTGCGGTAATGCCGCCAGCGAGGCGGGCCGCTGCCGCATGCTGCTCCTCCGTCATGTTCATCAGCTTTTGATTGGACTTGTCTACTTGGTCGTCCCCATATTTTTGACGGACTTCTTCACCGTATTTGGCCTCATTCTCTTCAATTAGCCGCTTCTTGAAGCCTTCGAATTTTTCCTTATCGGACATAGTTATTCTCCCTTCGGCCGCTGCGATCGTCTTCTCCACGTTGGAGATGAGCGCATCCAGCTGTTTTCTTCGGTCGAGGAGCTGCTCGCGGTGCTCTCGAAGCGCGGCGGCGGCATCGAAGCCCGGGGACGTGACGATCTCCTTGATTTGCTCCAGGCTAAGACCCAGCTCGCGGTAAAACAAAATTTGCTGCAGCCGGTCCACCTCCGCCTGGCCGTAGATCCGGTAACCCGACGAGCTCGTTCTGGCCGGCTTCAGAATGCCGATCTCGTCGTAATACCGCAGCGTCCTCGTGCTTACTCCCGCGATGTGGCCGAGCTTCTGTACGGTGTATTCCATATGCTTACCCTCCCGACGTCTTAACGGTACACCTTTACGTAACGTCAAAGTCAACGGATATTTTTTGAGACGGAAGCTGTATTTGCAGTCACTATAATCCAAGCCGATCTTGACTCCCCCTTCGCATCCATACTACGATGGAAGGACTGCAATCCAACCAGCCTTACGCTGCAAAAAGGAGGCAACCGCTTTGCCGCAAGATTCCCAACGCACAGACTCGGCTCCCGACATAACTCAAAGCCCGCTGCATTTACATAGCGATTGCGAGAACTGCTTCGGCCTGTGCTGCGTCTCTCTAGCATTCGCCGCTTCCATAGACTTTGCGATTGACAAAGCCGCAGGCACCCCCTGCCGCAATCTTCAGGACGATTATCGCTGCGGAATTCACGGCAAGCTCCGGCAGCAAGGCTTCCGGGGCTGTACCGTGTTCGAATGCTTTGGCGCCGGCCAGCACGTTTCGCAGGTCACGTTCGGCGGCCGCGACTGGAGGCAAGCCCCGGAGACGGCCAAGCCTATGTTCGAGGTGTTCCCGGTCATGCGGCAGCTCCACGAGCTGCTCTGGTATTTGGCCTCCGCACTCACTCTACAAACAACACAGCCGCTCCATCACGCACTGCATCAGCTTTTCCATGAAACCGAGCGCTGCGTCCATCTCCCTGCCGACGCCCTCATGGAGCTTGACGTTGCCGCACATCGCGCCAAAGTAAGCGACCTGCTCTTCGAGACCAGCGAGCTCGTCCGCAGCGAGGCCCGCAAGCAAGACAGGAATCCGCCGCGCAGCCGGAAAGCATACGGCAGAGGCGCGGATCTCGTCGGCGCCAAGCTGCGGGGAGCCGATCTGCGGTACGCGAATTTGAGAGGCGCATATCTCATTGCCGCAGACTTAAGAGAAGCTAACCTGCGGTTCGCCGACCTGATCGGGGCGGACCTGCGGGACACGGACCTTAGAGGTGCCGATCTCACCAACTGTCTCTTCCTCACCCAAGCGCAATTGAACGCTGCCCAAGGGGACGCACACACCAAGCTGCCGCCGGCCTTCGTCCGCCCTGCGCACTGGTCCGCCGCGAACAAGTAATGCCTGTAGCAACCACGCCCTTCGCCGGTGTGGTTATTTTTTTACCCGTTGACACCATTCAATTAAGGGATTATGCTCAACATATGCCAATGTATCTACTAGACATGTCTATTAGCAATAAAGGATGTGCAATTCCATATGCAGGATAAAATCATTCTAGGGCTGCTGCTGGACGGCGATAAATCATCGTATGATTTGCAGAAAAGCATGGAGTCGAGCACCGGTTTTTTCTACAATTCCAGCCAAGGCAGCATTCAGCCGGCTCTGAAGAAGCTCATTCAGAACGGGCATGCACAGACCGTGACGGAGCATCGGGGAGCCAGAGCCAAGAAGGTGTATTCCATCACCGCGGAAGGGCGGAAGGAATTCCTGCGTTGGGCGGCCGAGCCGATCCAGTTAGACAAACCGCGGGACCCCGCACTCGTCAAAATGTTTTTCTTCAACTACGTCGAAGGCCCCAGAAAGCTCGAGCTCGTTGAAGCGTACATGCGTGAAATCGAGTCGTTCATCGCGAGCCTGAACATGGTTCAGCGGAAGAACCGGGAGCATCTGGAGCAAAACCCGGGGCTGCTGCACGATCCGAAGGTGAAGAGCAGACTGGATACGCTTGAATTCGGAGCCGATTATTATGCTTTCCTGCAGGAATGGTACGGGAAGTACCTTCAGAAGATCAAGGAGGAGCTGATCACATGAACGTGAAGAGGAGCAAGACGCGGCGGAACGTGATCTTATTTTCGCTCGTTGTGCTGAGCTGCGGCTGGATCGGCCGTCTGGTCGATATGCAGGTCGGAACGGATGCGAACGGCAGCCTCGGACAGCTGATCTGGATCGTATCTCCGCTTCTCTGCATGGTGATTTTGCGCAGCGGGATGGGAGACGGGTGGCACGACTTCGGCATGAAACCGCGCTTCAAGGGAAATTCAGTTCCGTATTGGATCAGTCTCCTGTTTTTCCCCTTAATGGCCGTACTGATTGTCGGGATCGGCTTGGGACTCGGCTGGACGGATCTGCTCCAGTCGCCGGCCGCCTTTGCTGCGGCTTTCGGCATGGCGGTTGTGCCAAGCTTCGTGAAAAATATATTCGAGGAGTTTGCCTGGAGAGGCTACCTGGCTCCCAAGCTGTTCATGCTCGGGTATCCTCGCCTTCTCGTTCATATCACGGTTGGGCTGATTTGGGGAGCTTGGCATTTTCCATATTTGTTTGTATTCGTGGACACTGCGGAGAGCATGATCACCTACATTCCCCGCTTGATGATCGGCATGATCGCCATGGCGGTTCTGTACGGAGAGGTTCGATTCATCAGCGGAAGCGTGTGGCCGGCCGTCATCATGCACACGATGGGGAATGCTTTTATCGATACGCTGATTTTGCAGAAATTCATTGCCGTCCATGAAGAAGCAAGCTATGCGGCCATGCCGAGCCCGGAAGGAATTCTCGCCATTGCGGTGACGGGGCTTGCCGGTCTATGGATGTGGAAGAAAGCGGGGCCGGGCAAGACGTCGAGTTCTCTTCAACTTTGAACGGCAGCATGCCGCCGCCCCGTGCCTCAGCCCTCTACCGGATTACGCCTTCATTCTCTGCGCCAGCTCGTGAAGCTTGTTCATCGTGTTCATATTGCGCGTCGTAATTTGCTTGCCCAGCTTCTGCACATTGCTTGCCAGCCTGGACTCCAGAATGCTCCGACGGTATAGAAAATATATTTCGAGGCTGCACACCGTAAACTCGTCCGTCTCGCCGATTCGGTCCGCCAGCTTATCGAGCTGCTGCCCGGAAGCCGGTTCGGACAAGAGGCCGACGTGCACATTTTTGCCGTTCTCGTCCATCTCCCCAAGATAAGGGCATTCCTTCACGATCCGCTCCAGCTCCTCCGCCGTTCTCAGCATCACTTTGGAAGACACCCCTTGAAGCTTCAGCACTTCCGCTTCGATGCGCTCGCTGAGCGCTGCCGCCGGTTCCTCCGACTCGAACAGAGCGTTACCGCTGTTAATGTATGTTTGCACCTGGCGGAGCCCCATAAGCTCCAGCGTCTTCTTCAGCTCCGCCATCTTGATCATATTCTTGCCGCCGACGTTAATCCCCCGCCAGAACGCCGCATAGATCGCCATCGATACTCTCCTACCCCTTCCTGCTGTTTCGCATCGCTGCCAGCACCTTCACTTCCGGAGCCCCGCCGGCGTAATGCTGGTACTCGGCCGATTCCTTCGCAACCAGAGCGATTCTGCCTTTCTCGTCAAAATGCAGCCCCCACCCGTATTTCTTCGGCAGCATCGACGCCCGCAGACACGGCTGAGGCTTCAAGTAGAACGCCTCCCGCAGCTCCGCATCTTTGGCCGCGGCCTCCTCTTCGGGAATTTGCTTGTGCCTGATGTAGGTTTGATACAAAACTTCCTCCTGCGTATAGGTGTACGGATGATTCGCAAGCAGCTCATATTCGATGCCCGGCTTCGTCGGACCGCTCTTGCGCCCGGGCGGCACGATGCCGAACTCCGCCGGACAGTCCGCGGCGACGGTGATAAAGGTATTGTAATAGTTCCATTCCATCGTTCCTCGGCGACCCCCTCGTGTGGAATATATAGCCTTATTATAATCGAAACCATCCCGCCGTATTGTAAAAACACGACAATGGACACGGATCAACGTGCTCCATCCGGAAGGAACGGCTCGATCCGTGTCGAATAAAGAAGACATCGCATCAGGCATGGCAAACAATGACAACCGGAGGATTCGCATGATCAAATCTATCATCAAGAGCTTCATGGTAACGGTAGGCATAGCTGCGCTGCTGCTCCCCCTGCTTCCGGGCGCCGCCCCGGCTGCGGCTGCTGCGGACGACTGTCAATCCGAAATTGCGCAAGCAAGAAAGCCGCGGCCCAGCGGCGCTTACGGTCAAGACGGCACGTATACGAAATTCGACTATTCGAATATGCCCGATCCGAAAGAGACGATCTTCGTCTGTGTCAACAATCAATTTCTCGTGACGGATGTACAGGTGCAGGTGGAGAACGGCTTCTCGCTTATTCCGATGAGAGCGCTGCTGGAAGCGCTGCAAGCGGACGTTGCCTGGGACGGCGACACCCGCACCGTGACGGCCAAGCTGCACGATCAGACGATTCGGCTCCAGGTCGACAACGCGAATGCCACGGTGAACGGACGCACCGTACCGCTGGACGTGCCCGCCCGCATGAAGGACGGCCGCGTACTCGTTCCGACCCGCTTCGTATCGGAACAGCTGGGGAGTGCCGTCGTATGGCAGCCGGGCGATAAGGCGATCATGGTGTACAAGCCAGTTCCAAGTGAAGTAACCGTGCAAGCGATACAAACGGAGACCTCGCGTACGGACGATTATCAATATGGCAACTACTTTAGTATTGCACATCGCTACTTCCTGAACACGATGAACGGCATCGTTCTCATTGAAGATATCGGGGATCAGGGCTTGCGGGTCCAGGAATTCACGTCGGCCTTCGAGAAAACCGGCGAGCGAACCGTTCCGAAGCGCCTGCCGCAGTTCGGCGGCGTTCATTACGGAGAAGACGGATATTTCTACGTCGTAACCGGCCAGTCCAACATGGAGGAGGACAAAGACAAGGCTGTCTATTCCATCGTCAAATATGACGGCTCCTGGAACGAAGCCGGCCGCATCGACATCGCCGACGTGTACGTGTCCGAGCCGTTCGATGCGGGCAACCTGACGATGGACAGCCATGGCGGCAAGCTCGCCGTATATTCGACGCGGCAGCGTTATCTTACCCCGGATGACGGCAAGCGCCACCAATCGAATATTACGTTCCTGGTCGATATGAAGCAAATGACCATTCTGTACAAAGGCGGGCAATGGCCGCTAAATCACGTAAGCCACTCGTTCGCCGCCTACGTCCGATTCGATGGCGACCGGATCGTCTATGCCGATCACGGCGACGCTTATCCTCGTTCGATCGTCGTGCAGACGGAAGAGAACGGCCGCATCGCCTCCGAGCTGGACATCCTCAAATTCCCGGGAGCAATCGGCGACAATTACACCGGAGCTCACCTGGGCGGCTTGGAGGTTGCCGCGGACAACTATCTCGTTGCAGGCTCCAGCGTCTCCCTCACGGAGCAATATGGTACAAACAAGACGAACAACGTGTATCTCGGCGTCATCCCGAAGCAGGCAAAGGATGGCAAAGACGTGAAAGTGCTTTGGCTGACCCATCATGCCGCCGCATCTGGAATCAACATTT
Organism: Paenibacillus chartarius; assembly: GCF_042432825.1. Taxonomy (NCBI): domain Bacteria; kingdom Bacillati; phylum Bacillota; class Bacilli; order Caryophanales; family Paenibacillaceae; genus Paenibacillus; species Paenibacillus chartarius. The sequence continues at coordinate 77,314 of NZ_JBHLWN010000098.1, forward strand.
CGGAAACTCACCTGGTCAAAATCAATGACGACAAATTCGTCCTCCTCTGGAACGAGAAGCAGGGCAAACCGTCCAATCTGTTCTACGCCGTCATCGACGGCTCCGGCAAGCTGCAGCGGCAGCCGGCCCAGCTTCGGGACGTGCCTTCACCGGGCCATATCGCTCCGCTCGTCAGCGGCAGCGATGTAATCTGGTACCAGAATACAAGCTGGAGCACGAATGATCCGGATATGACCATGATCTACAAGCTTCACATCGACTAATCGATTACAGGGCAGCCCTTCCGAGTCCATACGGCCGACGGAGAGCTGCCCTTTTTTCTGCGGAGAGGTGTCGCGTTTTTACTATAAATACGATACACAAATGTCTATACTAGTAGATAATTACCAACCACGATGCGGAGGCGACCCACATGAGCCAATTCGGCATGCACGTGAAATTTACAGCGAAATCCGGTCAGCGGGATGCTTTGGTTGCCATTTTGCTGGAGGGTCAGGCCGCGATGGAATCCATCCATGAATGTGAGCTTTATATCGTCAGCGTCTCGGATACCGATCCCGACGCCATCTGGGTCACCGAGGTTTGGAGCGATGCGGAAGCGCATGCAGCCTCCCTCGCCCTGGACGAAACGAAGGCGGCGATTCAACGCGCCATGCCGCTGATTGCCCATATTGATGCTGTGAAAATGAAGCCGGCAGGCGGCAAAGGACTGCGGCCCGCTGCCATTTAGCCGGGACAAGGAGAAGGCGGCAGCCCGCAGCCGGACTGCCGCTGACTCAAGCCCCGCTCAGCGCTATACCTTATATGCTAAACGAGCAGCTTCTCTTCTTGTTCGTCCCACATCTTAAACAAGGATTGCAAACCAGCCCCCGTGTAAGCACCGACTACCCTCACATTCCGATGCACCAGCTGCACTCCCACCATCACTTCGACAAACTCATCTTCTACCCGCAATCGGGCCACTGTCTCCTTGTCTCCCGTAATCAGAACGAAGCCGTTGAGATCGCTGCCATGCGGTTCAAGAACGACGACCTCAAAACGATCAATCTTCCCTTCCTGCTGCAATCGTACACAGTATTGCATTGCATGTTGGAGCGTGGCCTGCGCCGCCTTCTCGCGTCCCGGAATGATTTCTCCCCAACCTACTATCAATGAACCTTTCGTCATAATTGCTCTCCCTCTCGAATTTATAGGTTAAATTTAACTTATAACAAAACTAACACATCAATTTCGTTGTGTCAATTACAACATAGGTTAAATTTAACCTTTATTTTTCATGCTGATCTTGATAAAATAACATTCAGCTATATGTTAAAAATAACCTAATACATGGAGGGGGTCTGCCCGATGAGTTCTTTTCGCTACGCCATGCTTACATTATTGGCGCGAGAACCGCTAAGCGGATACGATATTAAGCAGCAAATGAACAGTCGGATGGGGCCGTTCTGGAAAGCTGGCAGCAATCAGATCTATCCCGAATTGGCGAAGATGGAGGAAGCGGGGCTCGTGGCACTCCACGAAATCGAACATAATGAGTATCGTCCCGCTCGAAAAGTATATCGAATCACAGAAAGCGGGAAGGAAGAACTGATTCGGTGGACAATGGAGCCTACTGAGCCGGAGACCATCAAGGATGAGTTCCTTTTGAAGGCTTACAATTCCTGGCTTATTGATTTTGAAAAAATGATTCCCCGATTAGAGGAGAAAAAGAAGGAGCATGAGGGGAAATTGGCTATATATGTGGACAAGGTAAACGAGCTTAACCGGATCGTCGATCCGTCCAATCCGCGGGATCCTATTGCCTCCAGCATATCCGTCGTGGAATTTGGGATTGAGTATGAAAAACTGTATATCCAGTGGTGTGATCATTTCATTGAAAAGCTAAAAAACAACGGCTAAAGAGCAGGGGCCCCCAAGAAGTGGTCAAAGAATACCGGAAACAGCCGATTGTCCAAGCAGCCATATCCGTATTCTCCCGGCCCGATCTTTCACGTAGTTACAACGAAAGAGACTGCCGCCCTCAAGCAGCATTCATCCGCTTTCGGGGACAGCCTCTTTTCTGCTAAAATGCTGCCGACAGGCGGCAAAGACTGCGGACCCCCTTCATTTAGCCGGTACGGACGGCCCCGCCCGCGTCACGAGGGTCATAGACTGCCATCTGCGGCTTCTCCAGCGGATCAGCAGGGATAGCCCTCGGAGCCACTCGTCGAGCGAGGTCGCCAGCCATATGCCGGCAAGACCCAGCCCCCACTCCACGCCGAGCAGATAGCCTGCCGGGAGACTGATTCCGGCCATAGAGATCAGTCCGGCCCATACGGTAATCGGGGCATCGCCTACGGAACGGAGCGCGCCGACGATATTCATGCTGACCGCTTTCCCCGTTTCCAAGAGCAGGTTCAGCATCAGCAGCTGTGTTCCCCATTCGATAATCTGCCGGTCGGCGGAGAAGATCGACATCAGCTCTCTTCCGAACATGACGGCAGCCAGATTGAGCAGCGTCACCCAGCCGAGGCTCCAGCCGAGGCTTCGCCAGACTTGACCATATGCGCGGTCATACTCGCCCCCTCCGACCATTCGCCCGACCAGAATCGAGCTTGCCGAGCTGAAGGCGCCCGTAAACAGGGTCAGAAACATCGTAATATTCATGACATACTGCCGCGCTGCGACCGCTCCTGTCCCCATTAAGGAAATCCATGAAAGAAACATTGTCTGCACGAGATGGTAGGTGAGCGTTTCGATGGCGGCCGGGATGCCGATACGCAGCAGCGCCCGGATATCTTCCCGGCGCACGGCAAGCAAGCCCTTCCACTCGATTCGTACCGGCGTCAGCCGAACCAGCATGACCGCCAGTCCAATCATGGCCATCCAGCGGCTGGCAACGGTAGCTATCGCCGCCCCCGTCACCCCCATGGCCGGAATAGTCCCGAGCCCGTAGATCAGCAGCCCGTTGCCGATCACATGAAGCACATTCATACCCACAGAGGCAAGCAGCGCCTCATTGGCGTAGCCGTATGTGCGAAGAATACCCGTCGCCCCGTTCACCGCCGCTTGCAGGAACAGGAAGCCGCCAACGACCGCCAAGTAGACCTCGGCTGCAGGAAGCACGTCCGCGTCCACATGCAGCAGTCGAAGCAGCGGAATCCGGAACGCCCACAGGCCGATGCTCAGAACGACGCCGACCAGCAGATTGATCGCCAAAGAAAGGGCGGCTACCCTGGCTGCGTCCTGCCACATCCGTGCGCCCAAATATTGGGCCAGCAGCACCTGCGTACCTACGGTTACGACGCGCAGCACCAGCAGGGACAGCGTAACGAACTGATTCGCATATCCGACGGCGGCGACCGCCTGATCGGACACGAAGCTGAGCATCAGCGTATCGCTGTTGCCCATGAGCAGCAGCAGAAACATCTCGAGCCACATCGCTCCGGCGAGGCCCCTAAAGCTGAGCGGCTTGCCTTGCTCGTTCGATCGCAGGTCAGACATAGAGCGGTCCGGTATAGCCGATCTCGGCTAAGCAGGCGGCGAGCCGTTCGGGAATTTGTCCGAGCAGCTCCGGCCACTCGACGAACATGTCCGAAGCCAGCGGGTGCCTTCTGAAACGCATGGATGGAACGAAGGCGAGGGAACGGAGGTGTTCCTCCACCCGCCGGTCAATCTCGGGGCTGCTTCGGATCCGGTCCGACAGCATCCGATTTACGGTCAGACCGTCCTTGCCTGCATCAACCGTGCAGCATTCCACAAGGTTCGGCACGAGCGCGAAATAATCAACTTTCGGCATGAAGGCGTGCTTGCCCGGCTGCGCATACAGCCGGATATGCGTCTCGTCCTCCAGGTTGCTCCTGTCAGGAAGCAGCGTCCGCAAATATTTGCCGTGGAAGCTGGACTCGCCGTCGATCACCCGCCCCCCGCCGTCGATGTACACCCATACATGCTCAAGCTCGTAAAGATGCTGAATATCGTAATCCCAATAGATGGCATATTCGATAATCGTTATGCCTTGATGTCCGGAAGGATGCCGGAACTCCCGGTTGAACGAAGGAGAACGGTCCCCCGGCCGGAGCGCCGTCACCCCGATTTGTACCGGTACGAAAGGCTCGGCCTCGTCCAAGTAAAGCACAGGCGCATACTTGGCCGCCAGCTCCCGGTCAAACGCATTGCTGTCCTGAATCCACATTTGCCCATCATCCTCTATCCGTTGATTCGGTGCCGTCACTGATGCGGCGGAAGCGCTGTTCCAGCTTGGCGGCGATAGCCGTATGGCTCCGTTCGATGTCCTCCGCCGTACACTTGTCCTTAAGCTCGTACACTCTCACGGCGGCCCGCCCGATCGCTTCCAGGTACGGATCGAAGGCGTCCTCCCTGCCGCTATGGACGTATGGACACCAATGGTCCGACAAATCCAGCGTCTCATGAATGTGTACGCCGTAGAGGTAGGGCAGCAGCTCGCGGAGCTCCTCGCCGTTGCTGTACAGCCCCATGCGCTCCATCATCATCGCATGGCCGATATCGTACCAGAGCCGGACCGGACCGCCCCGCAGCCCTTCGCAGATCAGCTTCGCTTCCTGCAGAGTCGGGATTTGATAGCAGCGGGACCTCGTCTCGATGCCGATCATCACGTTCCAGCCCTTGCGGGCGGCGACCTCGCTGACCTGCTCCAGGCTGTCCCGAATACGCCCGGCGTAGACCGGGGACAGCCGTTCGCGGCGCTCCAGCATCGCCTCCCACAGCGAGCGGTATGCCGGCGAATCCTTGCCCTGCTCGCGGTACAGCAGCTTCAGCTGCGCGTCGATATTCGATTCGAACGGCACCTCGCCGGGATGAACGACCACAGCCTCGGCTCCATACCGATGCGCGTATTCCATCGTCCGCAGCAGCAGCTGAACCGCCTTTTGCCGTTTCTCAGCGTCGTCGAATCCGAGCATAACGGAATCCGTATCGTAATCCCGGTCCTCCACATAAGGAAACACGTTGTGGACACTGGATATCCCGATGCGCCCGGCCTCGATCATCGGCTCAATCTCGGCGAGCATATCCGCGGTCACGTTGTAATTGAGCTCCACCCGGCGAAATCCGAGACCGCCGATCTCCTCGATCATGGCGGCACCGGACGTATGCCGCTTAATGTTCCAGCATGTCGAGAAGGAATAACTCCCCTTGTCTATCATCTAGCCCCGCTCCTTTCCTCATCAAGCCGATAAGGAAAGAGGCCGCCTCCAAAGCAACGCACGCTCCGGAACCTGCCCCTTGCCTACCGTGCCATTTATTTGACCTGCTTCTGTTCCTTCACGATCTCCCATACATCCTTGATCAGGAAGGCCGTGTCTTTATTTTTGGCGTACCAGGTATTGATATCCTCTTCCAGCTTCTTGCCGCCGGCCTGCTCCCAAGCCGCCTGGGCGTCCTTCACCGCCTGCTCCGGCGTATATTTGTCGCCGCTCAGCATTGCCTTCACGTACAAGTCGGTGATTTGCTTGTGCAGCGTCGTATGGATCACGTTCAGGTCACCGGCAAACGTCGGCATATATTGGGTAAGAGCGATGCCCGCATACTGCTTGCCCGGATTCATATACGTGTCCTGTGCTTTCTTATACATCTCAAGAGCGGCCTTCTGCTCGGGCTTCGACGCATCGAACTTGTTGACGAGGAAGTCGCACTTGTCGACTCTGCTCAGGAAAATCTCATAATCCCCCGCGTAGCCTACTTCGTTCTTCACCTTCTGCGGATCGAGCGGCATCGGGCAGCCGTTCGCATCCTTCTTCCAATGGACGCCCTCATCGCCGTTCACAATCTTCGAGCCGGTTTCCGGCTTCATCATGAAATTGATATATTGCGCGGCCGCCACCGGGTCTTTCGCTTTAGCGTTGAATGCCGTCATCATCTGAATCGGGTTATCGATCGCCCCTGTATAGTCGCCAAGCGGCGACTTCGGATACGGCAGCACATCGACCTCGGCGCCGGGCACATTTTTCTTCAAAGTCGCCACGTCGTTAACCGGGAAATCATACCAGCTCGTGCTCCCGTTCATGTAGATGCCGAGCTTGCCGTTCAGGAAATCCTGCTTCGCCTTCGCGCCGTCCTTGTCGTTCAAGAAATCCTTGTCGATGATGCCCCCTGCATAAAGCGCCTTCTTGAAGGTCAGCGCCGCCAGGTCGTTCTCCCACAAAATGCCGATTTTGCCGTCCTTCAAGCCCCAGGACAGCTGACTGTCCGACATCTGCGCTCCGAACATTTCGTTCACGCCGTACTGGGAATACGTCGAGAGGTTCAAGCCGTACGTATCCTTCTTGCCGTTGCCGTCCGGGTCTTGCTCGGCGAACGCCTGCGCTACCTTCAGAAGCTCTTCCGTTGTAGTCGGCATCGTCAAGTTCAGCTTCTTGAGCCAGTCGGTGCGGATGAAGAACGCGTGCGCCGGCGTCGCTTCCTTCATTTTGCCGATGTAGTACAGCTTCCCGTCGGACATCGTACCCGCCTTCTTCAGCTGCGGATACCGATCCAATATCTTCTGGTATTCCGGCATATGCTTCAAATAATCGTCGAGCGGCAGCAGCTGCTTCTGGTTGTACAGGTTGTCGCGGAACGGCGTGTTGTACTCGTGAATAATATCGGGCGCAGACCCGGAAGCGAACAAGATGTTGAGCTTCTTCGTCGAATCGCTGCGCAGAATCGGCACATACTTCACCTGAACCGGACCGTTCTGGTTGATCCATCGGGTCCAGCGATTGTCCTCATAGGATCCCTCCGATGCCGGGACCCCTCCACGGTCGTACATCGTGACCGTTATTTCCGGGCGCTTCGCCGGGGCAGCCGCTTCCTGCTTCGGCGTCTGCGCCGCAGGAGATCCCGCCGCCGACTGTTCGCCTCCGCAGCCTGCCAGCATAACGGTCGCAGCCATGACCGCCGCTGTCCCCGCCGTTCCCTTCTTCCAGTTGGTGCTCTTCATTCCCTTCGTTCCTCCTCAGTATATTGTCTATGATCAGCCGCTTCTAACGGCGGTGATTTCCCGGGCGGGAATGCTTACCCTTTGATCGAGCCCAACATGATGCCTTTGACAAAATACCTCTGCAGCAGCGGATACGCAGCCAGCATCGGCAAAGTGAGCACGATGACGCCCGCCGCCTTCACCATTTCGCCCATGAGCTCCTGCTGCTGCCTGTCCTCCATGGCCGTCAGCATCAGTTCGCTCTTTTGCTGCATCGCTTGCACGACAACGGTCAAATTTTGCAGCTCGGACTTGTTGATGTACATCAGCACGTTCATGAACGAGTTCCAGTACTGAACGCCGTAAAACAAGGCGATCGTCGCCAGCATCGGACCTGACAGCGGCAGCGCGACACGCAGAAGATACGCGATGTCCCCGCAGCCGTCCAAGTGCGCCGCCTCCTCCAGCTCGTGCGGCAGCTGCTCGAAGTAGCTTTTCATCAGCAGCAGGTTGTAGGTGCTGACCAGGCCGGGCAGCCACAGAGCCCAGTATGTATCGATCAGCGATAGACCCTTGACCACCATGTAGGTGGGGATCATGCCGCCCGAGAACAGCATGGTGAACACCATGCCCATCACAAGCGGCCTCCTGCCCGCCAGAAAGGAGCGCGACAGCGGATAAGCCCCTGCGATCGTGCCGAGCATGCTGAGCGCTACGCCACCCAGGGTAATGACCAGGCTGTTGCTAAAAGCGGTGAGAGCCTGCGTGTCCGTGAAGAAAAAGCGATAGGCGTTCGTCTGAAATCCGACCGGCCACAGCCAGACGTGGCCCGAGTCGACCGCCGCTTTCTCGCTGAGCGATACGGCGGCGATATGGACGAACGGCAGCAGGCAGCTTAAGGCGATCAGGATTAAGAATATGTAGTTGAAAGCGTAAAAGCAGCGGTCTCCCCACGACGGTTTCATGCCATACCTTCTTTACGTCAATAATTCGCGAAATTTAGAACAATGCGTGATTGTAAGCTTTGGCGATTCGGTTTGCCGCCAGCACCAGGATGAAGCCGACGACGGATTCGAACAGTCCCATCGCCGTACTTAAGCTGAACTGCGCTTGCTGCAGACCGAGCTTATACATGTACGTGCTGATGACCTCGGAGACGTCGGCGACGGCGGAATTTTGCAGGTTGTAGATATGATCGAAGCCGACCTCCATCACCTTGCCGATCGTCAAGATCAGCATCAGGACAATCGTGTGGCGGATCCCGGGCAGCGTGACATGCCAGATTTGCCGCCACTTGGAGGCTCCGTCCAAGGAGGCCGACTCATAAAGCGCAGGGTCGATCGCCGTGAGGGCAGCCAAATAGATGACGGCGCCGAACCCCATCTCCTTCCACACTCCCGCCCCGACAAAAATCGCCGTCCACGAGCCGGGCTCGTACAGGAACGTAACCGGCTGAAGCGATAACAGCTGGAGCACCCGGTTGACCGTCCCGTAGTCGGTAGCAAACAGCGTCAGCACGACACCGGATACGATGACCCAGGAGAAAAAATGCGGAAGATAGACCAGCGTCTGCACCCACTTCTTCACCCAAGCTTGTCTCACCTCGTTCAAGAGTACGGCCAGAGCGATCGGCAGCGGGAATCCGAACGCCAGATTCAGAACGGACAGCCACAGCGTATTCCAGATCATCGAGGCTGTGTTCGGCGTCGAGAACAGGAGCTCGAAGTTCTTCCACCCGACCCATGGGCTGCGAAGGATACCGTCGGCAAAATTATAGCTCTTGAACGCAATCACCAAGCCGCCCATCGGCACATATTTGAAGACGATATAATAGACGACGACCGGCAGCAGCATCGCATAGAGCGGTATACTGCGGCGCATTCTGCGCGCCAGCCCGCTTCGCCTGCGTTGGACGGCCGGGGCTGGAGCGAGGTCGGGGGCTCCCGGATTGCGTTGCATCAATGCGTCTTTCATAGGCGTCCGCCCCCGCAGCGGTTCGCGGCATTCATTCGTGTTGGTTTCATATTTGACCTCCTGCGAAATTCATTATAAACATCCGCAGAAGAACAACCCTTAAAAAAATATAGACAAATCTATAAATTGATTGGGTCTATATGAATTTCAAGTAAACGTTCGTGATTGATGATTTTGCCCTGTGCAGGAAATTTCTAACATTCGGCGAATTCAACATACAAACCGTTTGGGGAGGAAGGTTATGAGCCCTATTTCCAATAAGATCGGCGGAGTTTTTATTCCGGTCAGTAACATCGAACAGGCACGCGACTGGTATTGCAGCCTTCTCGGCTTGCCGGCGGACGGCGACATTCTCTTCGGTCATATTTACGTTCTCCCGATGGATGGCCCCGATATTGTGCTGGACAGCCAAATCTTCGCCCCGGACCGTGTCTATCAAGTCCCCGCATTCCAGTTCCGTACGGACGACATTCATCAAGCCTACGAGTATATGCAGACCAAGAATGTGCAGCTAACAACCGGGATCGAGAACGGACATTGGTTTACCTTTAAAGATCCTGACGGCAATCTGCTCATGGTATGCAAGTAAGGGCAATATATTCAAAACGAAACCACTCCGGGCACGGAGTGGTTTCTTCGTTCCGGCCGCTGAGCTGCAGCCGGACTTTACAGACTCTTCAACTGTTCGATGATCTCCCCTGGTTCCGAGTCAACCCTATCTTCCGAAAGCGCTGCGCCACTCTTTCGGCGACTGCCGGTAAAACTGCCTGAACGCATTGGTAAAATAGTTGGGCTCGTTATAACCGACAGTAATTGCGATCTCCGAAATTTTCATGTCGGTATGCCGGAGCAGCTCCGCCGCCTTCTCCATCCGCAGCCGCGTCAAGCAGCGGGTGAAGCTCTCGCCCGTCTCTTTCTTAAACCACACGCTGAAATAGCTTGGGTTCAGGCGCACATGGGCCGCCGCGTCGGCCAGCCGACAATCTCCCATGTATCTCTCTCCGATGTACGCCAGCGCTTTATCCAGCAAGCTTCCGCTGTGGGCCGCTTCTCTCCAGCTCCGATAATCGTGCAGAAACCGTTCGGTCCGGTCCTTCACCCAGCGAATCGTCGCCGACTCTCCTTGAGCCGGGGGCAGCAGAGCGCTTGGGTCCGTCACGGTCTGCCCGGCCCCTTGGATTCCGAGCTGACGCCGAACGCTCTGCAATGCCGCACAGACGGCAGCCGCATAAGCGCTCCGCTCCCGCGGCTTCATACCGGCAATGGGCACCGTCAAATCCTCGAGAAAATGACGGAGCCGGTCCATCTGTCCGAGCGACAAAATTCCCGATATCCGGACCTCCAAATCCCGTACCCGTTCCGGGTCTATAACAGCATCTGCAGGTACGTGCGCTTCCTGCCCCGCCTTCTTGTGTCCTGCCTCCTCCAGCTCCGCCATTTTGTTCATCCGGGTATAGATACCGGCCATATGCTTCGCCTGTGGGGCGGACCCCATCCGCATCAGCCGGAAGCTGATGTCCGGAAACGGGTCCAAGCTGCAGCGGATCGCCTCGGATACGCTCGCTTCATCCAACTCGGCCTCCGCCGCTACCAACAGCCGGCTGTGCTCTACCGCAACCAGAAGCGAGGCAGGGTCCGCTTGATAAAGCCGCTGTTCCAGATTGCCGAATACGGCTGCATGCCGAGCTTCGATGTCCTGCTGCCCTGCTATCAGATTCGGGTCCGCCTCCCAGCCCAGGCGGAGGAGCCACAGCTCTTTCCCGCATAGCGCCTCGTCCAGCACGGCCGTCATTTCTTGCTCGCAGGGAAGGTTCAAGAGAACACAGCGGAGCGCTTGCGCCTGCTCCCGCCGCAGCCTCAGCATGTCGTTACGGCGCTGCTCCGCTTGCTCCCGGAACCAGCTCGACGCCTTGGCCAGCACCTTGCGGACGTCCTCCTCCGTACACGGCTTCACCAGGTAATCCAGCGCTCCCATCTTGACGGCGGATTGTGCATAGTCGAAGCTCCTGTAAGCCGTCAGGAAAATGAAGAGCATGTCCGGATACCGCTGCCGCAGCTCGGCGATAAAATCGATCCCGTTCATCTTCGGCATCCGAATGTCGGTGAGCACCAGATCGGGCTGCAAACAATCGAGCATGTCCAGCGCTTCCGAACCGTTCGCCGCTTCGCCGGCTACGTGCCAGCCATGCTGCCCATCCTCGATCAGCTTCACCAGACCTCTGCGGAAATTCGGCTGATCCTCCACGATCAATATTTTACCGTTCTGCATCTCCCGCACCTCCACTACGATGTTCCCCATATGGCAAACGGAGCCGTATCACCGTACCGCTGCCGGGTGCAGCATCGATGTAAAGTCCGTAAGGCGGGCCATAAACGAGCTCAATCCGCCTGCGAACGCTGCGAATGCCCAGACTTTCGCGGTTGTCCGCCCTGAGCGGATAAGGGTTTCCTATCGGCCCCTGCAAGCGGGAGACGAGCTCCCTATCCATACCGGCTCCGTTATCCGCCACCTCCATCGCCAGCTCCTCCCCTGTCCGGCGCACGCCGATGAACAGCCTCTTATCCGACGTCATGTCGCGAAAAGCATGCATAAACACGTTCTCCACGAGGGGCTGCAGCAGAAACCTTGGAATTGCCCCGTTCAGGGCATCCTCATCCGCTTCGATGCGGGTCTCGAGATCGGTTTCGAACAGCTCGGCCTGCAGCTTCAAGTAGTGGCGAATGTGCTCGAGCTCCTCCCGCACGGTCGTCAGCGTTCGCACCGGCATCAGCGTATAGTTCATGGTCTCCGCAACGGACTTGATGAGTGCCGATGTCTCTTTCTGCCCCTGCAGGAACAGCTTCCAATAGATTTCGTTGAACAAATTGTGCAAATAATGCGGATTGAGCTGTGCCTGAATCGCCCGCAGCTCCGCCTCCCGCTCGCTCAGCTGCGTCATATACACTTCTTTAATCAGCCGCTCCACCTGCTCCGTCATCGCGTTGAAGCTTTCCCCGATATACGCCAGCTCGTCCTTGGTGCGCACTTCGATGCGGGTGTCGAAGGCGCCGTTGCGCACCTTGTGCAGCCCCTTCACGAGCCGCTTCAGCGGCCTCAGCAGCTTGCCGGTGAACAGCACGACCAGGACGCTGCTGACCAGCATGCTGAGCAGGCCCGCATACAAAATTTGCTCGGAAATATTTCGATTCTTCTGGCGGACCTCCTCAAGCGATGTGCCGCTAAGAAGGGCGAACGCATACTTCGCCGAAAAGCTCTGCGCATATAATCTGTCATTGACGAAGGTCAGTCTTCCTATTCCGGAGCTGCGCTCTTGGTATGCCTGCGGTTCCGTCCCTATCGGCTTATTGCTGTAAATCAGCTCCCGAGCGGAATTATACAAAAACACCTCGTCGGCTTCTTCCTTCATCAGCCCTTTGAACAAGCCCGAAAAAAACGATTCGTCGATCGTGATCACGAGCATTCCGTAAGTTTGCAGAAGGCTGTTCTTCATCCAGCGCGAGACGACGATGGATTGCCTGTAGCCGCCCGGCTCCAGCGAGCTCGGCAGCGGCAGGCTCATCCAGGCCAAATCCCCCGACGTGTTGTCGATTTTGGCGCGGATCGTGCGGTAGATGCCGGCGTCGAGCGTATTGATCACGGTAGTGTTAAAGCTGAAGTAAGAAGGATTGCCGTTCATGTCGTACAAATACAAGCCCGTGATATAGGGGGCATCCAGCTTGATTTGGAAAATTTGCTCGTCGATCTGCTTCTTGTCGTCATACAGACCGTACGGATCGGAGGCTGGCGCCCGTGCTTCGATGTTCTTGATTTTATTTTCGATCAACGGGTTGAATACGATCGCTTGGGAAATCCGGTACACCTCCTGCACATTCAGCTCGAACTTGGCCATCACGTCTTCGTTCGTACGCAAGTACTGCTTGCCGATCTCATCCCGGAGCAGCTGCATGCTGCTTTGGTGAGTCAGATAACCCGTCACGACGGAAGAGAGCAAAATGATAACCGACAAGCTGAGAATCAGCTTGATCTTGAAGCTGCGATTGATGCCGAGAACTAGTCTTGCCACGTACTGCATCCCATTCCTCCCGCTTCCGCTATCTAAAATCATTATTATAAGCATGTTTATTATCAGAATATTAACGACGCCTTTCGACATGCCTGACGCTTATGCTCGATACTCGATTCTCGACGGATCCAACCAAAAGTGGGATGGCTGCAATTTATCGGAACTTCTGGGTTCGATGGTGCTCTGTTAGGATGAAGACATAACCGGAAGGGAGAGATGGTAAATGAAAATCGCGGTACTGGGAACAGGTCATATGGGGAAGGCGCTGGTGCGCACGCTTGCTCCGCATCATACGAATGTTGTGTGGGGTTCGAGAACTCCGGCGGAGGCTGCCAAGCTGGCGGAGGAATGGGGATTGAAGCAGGTTGCTGCGGTTACTTATGAAGAGGCGCTGGCTGCGGACGTGCTGATTCCCGCCTTCAAATTCTGCGATATTTTGAATTGGGCCGAGGCGAATAAGGAGCAGTTGAAGGGGAAGACGGTCATCGATATTTCGAATCCGTTCAATTCCGATTTCTCCGGGTTCACCATGGAGTGGGGAGCTTCGGCCGCCGAAGCGGTACAAAGTGCAATCCCGGATTCGAACGTCGTCGGCGCCTTCAAGAATACGTTCTTTCAAGTATTTGCCGAACCGACCTTCGAGGGCCGGATCAGCGACGTACTGGTGACCGGAGACGACGAGGCGGTCCGCGCGCGGATCATCGCTCTGCTGGAGCCGCTCCCGTTCCGGTTCATCGACGCCGGCAAGCTGGCCAACAACCGCACGATTGAGCGCTTCACGCTGCTGGAGCTGGAGATCGCCAGCCGGTATAAGACATATCCGTACATTTCCGTTCAAATCTTCGGCGTTGCCAGTGTCGGCGCGGCGGTAAACGCCTGACGCAGATGCGGCAGCAGCTTCGCCGCCTTGTCGGGCTGCAGGCTCGCGACGGCAATCGTGCGGCAGGCGTCGGCATCGTCCAGAGGCAGAATGCGGATCCGGCTTGGCGCTACGTGCCATACGAGCGATTCCGGCAGCACGGTCATGCCGCTGCCGGAAGTTACGTAGCCGAGGATCATCTCATGGAAGCCAATTTCGGTGGCGATGTTCATCGGCAGTCCGGACGCTTCGAACAGACTGGTCAGCTTGGCGCGAATCGTGCAGCCGTACGGGTAGAGGATCAGCCTCTCTCTGCTGAGCTCCTCCAAGGACAGCAAGCTGCGCGCAGCCATGGTATGATCTGCGGGCATCACCGCAAACAAGGGCTCCCGGTATAAATCCGTCATCCATACCGAAGGATGCTTGCTGACGCGCTCGGCGACAAGGACGTCGACGACTCCCTGCAGAAGCGACTCGTAGGCCTCCTGAGTGGCGTGGTGTAAGGCCAGCTCGACCTCGCGGCCCTGCTTCTTCAGCTCGGATAATGCCGCTGAAGACAAATACCTGGCTGCAATATCCGGCAGCGTTGCGATCGTTAGACGGCTCCATTCCCTATGCGCCCCGAGCGCCTCATTCAGAGTGGACAGCCTCTCCAGCACATGAACGGCCTCCTCGTACACCAGCTGCCCGGCTTCGGTTAATTCCACGCCCGATGAGGATCGCGTCACGAGCCGCACGTCCAGCTGTTTCTCCAAGCTTTGAAGCTGCTTGCTAAGCGCTGTATGAGTCAGATGCAGCGCTTCGCTTGCTTTCGCGATGCTCTTCCTCCTTGCAATCTCCACAAATCCGCGCAGGAACTCTGTATTCATCCGTATGCATGACCCCTCTATCCGAAATCATCTGTTATCACGTACCTGTATCGTAGCACATAGGGCGCCAGCCATCCAGATGCTGTAAAATGGCGCCGCTTACGCCCGCAACAACCCCGCCGGCTCTACAGATGCTTGTCCGCAGATCGACGCCTTCATCGCCTTCCCGCCCAACTCATTTTTCGATAGGAAAAAATCGTTATAGCCGTACGTTCGCGAACCGGAGATGGTATAATAACAATCGGCTGGAAAAAATGGGCAAGACGGATGCCGTGAGTGAGCATCATTACCACCGGTTTACAAATAAATTAGGTTTCAAGTATTGACTTCAGGAACTGTAAATATTATCGTAACAGATAGCAGGCCTGATTTCCGGGCCATATACAAATAGATATTTTTCAGGAGAAGGAAGTGGAATCGAGAATGAAGCAATACAATACGAAGGCGATTATGGCGTCGCTGCTCATTTGCGGCTTCGTCGGCATGTTCAGCGAAACGGCGCTCAACATTGCGATCACCAATTTAATGGAAGTTTTCCACATTACCGCCGCGACCGCTCAATGGCTCACGACAGGGTTTCTGCTGACGCTCGGCGTCCTGATGCCGATGACCGGCCTTCTGCTGCAATGGTTTACGACAAGACAGCTGTTCGTCTTCTCGCTCGCCAGCTCGATTGTCGGCACTTTGGTCGGAGCGCTGGCGTTCAATTTTGAAATGCTGATGGTCGCGCGCGTTCTGCAGGCAGCCGGTATGGGCCTCTTAATCCCGCTTATGTTCAATACGATCCTCGTCGTCTATCCGCCGGATAAGCGCGGAGCGGCGATGGGCTTCGTCGGTCTCGTCATCATGTTCGCACCGGCGATCGGCCCGACTGTGGCCGGTCTCCTGATTGAATATTTGGCATGGAACTATATTTTCTGGCTGTCGCTTCCGTTCCTGATTATTGGGCTGCTGGTAGGTCTGAAGTTCCTGGAGAACGTCACCGAGGTAACGAAGCCCCGCATCGATGTGCTGTCCGTCGTATTGTCGACGATCGGCTTCGGCGGCGTCGTATTCGGCTTCAGCAAAGCGGGTGAAGGCGACGGAGGCTGGACCAGCCCGGTTGTGATCGCTTGTATCGTCATTGGGCTGATTGCGATCCTGCTGTTTGCGCTGCGGCAGCTGTCGATGCGCGAACCGATGATGAACCTTCGCGTCTTCAAGTACCCGATGTTCATCATGGGTCTCCTGCTGGTGCTGTCTTGCATGATGATCATTTTGTCGAGCATGATTATTTTGCCGATGTATCTCCAGAATGGCATGAAGCTGTCCGCATTCACCGCCGGACTTATGCTGCTGCCGGGCAGCGCGCTGAACGGCATTTTGTCGCCGCGGATGGGCCGCCTGTTCGACAAGTACGGTCCGAAGTGGCTCGTCATTCCGGGCCTCGCCATTGTCGGAGCGATGCTGTGGTTCTTCTCCGGCATTACGCCGGCATCTTCGATCGCCTTCATCGTCGCCCTGCATATCGGACTCATGGTCGGCATCTCCATGGTGTGGATGCCGGCGCAGACGAACGGCCTGAACCAGCTGCCGCCGGAGCTGTACCCGCACGGGACAGCGGTAATGAACACGCTGCAGCAGGTTGCGGGCGCGATCGGCACGGCGGTTGCGATCAGCATCCTGACAAGCGGCATGGAGAAGTATTTGCACAGCTCTCCTGCGCCGAACGAGATGAACGAGATCGCCAAAGCGATGACCTTCGGCTCGCAGCACGTGTTCTTGTTCGCCATGATCGTCACGCTGATCGGTCTGGCACTGGCGTTCTTCATCCGCCGCGTCGTCGTTCAGCACCGGGCGATGCATCCGTCGCATTAATCTTTGAAAGGGAGCCTGCGGGCTCCTTTTTGTTTCGAAGTCCGGATTCGTCGAAAAGGACACTACCTCCAAATCGGCTCATTGGATGTTCCAACCCATGCGGCCCCGAACACCGTTCATTCGTGTTTTGATTGTTGTTCCGCCGCCTTGCATCCTTTCCCCGTTTGTGGCGAACTATGGATATATTGAACCATGCGGCAAAGAATGCCCGCTTCCTTTCGAATTGGAGAGGAGTCACACAAGAAAGCAGCATTCCGTTCCTACGAGTTGGATGCTGCTTCTTTCGCTGTATTTACCTAAACGTGCAAAACGGATCGGTTCGCATACTGCTTCGGTACGCTCCAAGTGATGTCATAAACCTACTTGCTGAAATAGGAATCGGCAAGCAGTCCTTCTTGGCTATGTTTCTCACTTAACGGCGCATAGTACAGGTAGACTCGGGTTACCGGTCCTTTGTTGAAACGTACGGTACCTTGCCACGCATTTATGGTTACCGGAGGAAAATTCCCCGCATTACCTTGATAGGTATAGGACTGGCTGGCGTTCTCGATGGGATACTCGTTTCCGTCTTGATCCTTAACATGATATGTGTGCCAGCCGTCGCTTTCATTTGCCAGATAACGGATAACCATGGTCTTGAAATCCTGCTTGCCGACGTCAAATACTAACTTTTGATTCTCAACGATTCCTTGACCAGGGTTCTCAGTTTTTAACCAAAACACTTTTTGAACGTAATCATAAAAGTTTAACTTGTTCTCGTCCTTCAGCATAAAATTTACAATTGAATTGGGTACGTCTGAAGCTGGATTCATATTGGGAACATTGTTGTTTGGCAAAACAGAAGATTCAGTCCGCTTTGTTTCAATCTGGATCGTGTTTGTTGCAGCATCCCAGTCAATTTCCATTCCCGTTGCTTCGGCCAACGCCCGTACAGGTAGATAGGAAGAACCACCATATACAATCGGCGCCAAGATTTGTCCGTCTGGATCTTTCGGCACCCAAGCGGCTTTATCGATGGTAAATTTGATGTCCTTATTCAGATAAGCTTGAATTGACTCAACTGCAGATCCGGCATAAATACCGCCCGCAAAAGACAGAGTGGTGATCCCGCTTAATGCTAGTGAATAAAGCAGCTTTTTCCTCACGATTAATTGGCCCCCAATTATCTCCATAGCAAAAATTAATGATGATTATTCGACAATTCCCATAATACTCCTCCAACGAACTCAAAAAATATATGAATCAACTCGTTTCTAGCTCCCTGTGACCGGTTGCTCAACGACATACCCTGCACCTGTAGATAAAAAGGGCCCGATTGTAATAACCAGACCCTCGTGCAGGGATTTCCCAATACCGTGACTGCACAGATTCTTAATAACATTATAGCCGCCTTTATTAGCCTCGATTTCAATAATCCTTCCGATTTCGTTCAATCTTACTCCATGATTAAGGGAAGAGATTACTTTCATCATCGTATTGTGTGTGTATCGACAGAGACGCAGTAATGATGGGTTGAATGGATGTATCGGAAAAGAATGTCCTTCATTGTTAATGCTTATACAGGTGTTGCCTGAGAAATTGTATGTTTTTTTGGGTGCCGGTACAGCCCCATGCCCTTTCAAAAACCTTCCCCCAATTTCGTCCAGTTCCCTTGTCGTATCACCGACAAGAGCGTTTTGTTTCATTTCACTAATCGTCAATGCAATTTCCGGATAAACATTCCATTATCCTCGACGATCGTTCAGAAATTTCTATTTCAGACTTGACAATCCGGGCACAGAAGGAATGTAGTCGCAAAGTCATGGCTTGACATGTGAAACTCTATCTAACCCCCTACCACCGGTATATTTTTTGACTGCTTTAATGGAAAATTATGAAGGAAAAATAAGTGTAATGTCGAATTGTAGTACTTATATTCCCATTACAAGGAGCGAGTCCTAATGAATTGTTATCTCCATGCCGAATCCCCTTCGATTGGCACTTGTGTCGGATGCGGCAAATTTATTTGTAATGAATGCAATACAGAACTCGAACGTAAAAATTATTGCAAAAATTGTGTGAATGATTTAGTTGCGGAGAACAAAAGAAAAATAGAGCGTTTGGAAGATAAACAACAACCTATGGTGTTTATGAATGCAGGTGGAGGAGGGGCTTCCTCAAGTTCAAGCAGTTCAAGCGCCGCGGCTGGCGGAAGCGGCCTGGCAGTGCCAATCTACACCAAGAATCGAATTACCGCAGCCATTTTAGCATTGCTTCTTGGCGGCCTTGGTGCACATAAGTTTTACCTAGGCAAAATAGGATTAGGGATTGTTTACCTCATTTTCTGCTGGACTTGGATCCCAACCATTATTGGATTTATCGAGGGCATTATTTACTTGGTAAATTCGGATGAGAGCTTTGCTCTCAAGCATGATCAAGGATACGCGATGTCATTAAGAAGATAATCAATCTATAAATAGGCCGCCGATTTGGCGGCTTTTTGGCCTTTTAGGAATTTACTTGAATTTGCTATATTGATTTAATCATTACACATATTTGTGGTGGCATGGTTTCCCTTCAAAAGGAGGTGGAGCCACGGAAGTTAAAGATGCTATCCTCTTCATGATCGATTTTTCAACCTTTGTTGTTGCTCTTCTGACATACATCACGAATAACTTCAAGAAAAAGTAAAAACCCGCCCTTAGGTGACCGCCGAGGGAGGTTTTATTGTGCCATTCATAACTTGAACTTGGTCTTACTATTGGGTTTCTATCATAAGTGCAAAAGTTTCAACAAGTGAGTTCAAGCGCTGCTCTCCTGGATACACAAGACCTTATCAAAGATACTTCTTTCCTCGCCTGTTAACAAGCTATTAAACGAAAAACAGCAAAAAGGACCGCAGCAGACCGCCTCCCGGCAACCCGCCACAGCCCTCCACCCCGCGTCCGACGCGGATTCGCCGCTCTTACTCCTCGCCAACAGCTATCGGATTCTCCTCATACGAGATCCAATCGCTCCAGCTTCCCGCATACAGCCGCACCTTCTTGAAGCCCGCTTCCTCTAATGCCAGCACGTTCGGGCACGCCGTCACGCCGGAACCGCAGTACACGATCAGCTCATCGTTCGGGTACAGCTCGCCGAAGCGCTCCTGCTGCGCTTCCGGGGACAGCCAGCGGCCGTCCTCCCCAAGACTGCCCTTCCAGAAGTAGTTGCGCGCGCCCGGAATGTGCCCGGCCACCTTGTCGATAGGCTCTTCCAGACCCAGATAACGCCGCGGCTCCCGCGAGTCGATGAGCACGACGTCCGGCGAGTCCTTCCGCTCCTTCAGCTCCTGAATGGCGATCATCATGTGCCGCTGCACCTTCGGCGAGAACGTCGCCTGGCGCGGATGCGGCAGCTCGTCCGTCACCGGCAGACCCGCTTCCTTCCACGCCTTGTACCCGCCGTCCAGCACCGCGACCTGCCCATGACCGAGAAAACGCAGCAGCCACCACAGCCGGGACGCCATCGCCCCGCCTTGATCGTCGTATGCGACGACCGTCACGCCGGCTTCCACGCCGATCTCGCCGACCTTCAGCGACAAGGCGCCAAGGTCCGGCAGCGGGTGCCGCCCGCCATGCTCCATAACCGGACCGGACAAATCCCGCTCCAAGTCCAGGTAATATGCACCGGGAATGTGATCCTCCGCATATTCGGCCTGTCCCGACTCCGGCTTGCCCAGCGCAAACCGGCAGTCGACCACGACGACATCCCGCCGCTCGTAATGGTCAGCCAGCCACGCTACATCTACTACATTGCGCATGATACCACCGCTCCTTAGACAAAATTCCAACTGTCCCCAGTATAGCAGGTTACAGATCAATCGAATAGGTGAGCCAGGTCCCGCGTTCGCCGCCCATTTTCTCATAGAAGCGCTGGGCTCTTACGTTATCCGCCCCTGTCTCCCAGCCTAAATACGCACAGCCGTCCGCTCTGGCGAAGCTGCGGATCGCAGCGAACAGATCGGCGGCCACACCGGCCCTGCGGTAATCCGCCGACACGTACAAATCGTTCATGATCGCGGCCTTTTGAGCGCGGAGCGTGCTGTACGTATAATAAAGAGTAACGAACCCGACCAGCCGACCCGCGGTGTCCTCCGCGACCCACTGGCGCCCGATCCGGCCCTGCAGCAGCTCGTCCATTAAAGCGTCCAGCTTCTCATCGGCCGGCCTCGGGCTTCCATAGAAATCGACGATATATGCAAGCATAAGCTCCTTCAGCGGTGCCCGGTCGCCCGGTTCCGCCGCTCGAACGCGATAGTCATTAGCCATACTTGATGAATCGCTCCTCCATCAGATCAACTAGGATGTGAATGCTTTCCATGATACCACAACCCCCCGGCGAAAATAACTCCCCCGCCCCGTCCTGGCGCCTCGTCCCCTTCTCGGAAGAGCACGGTCCGCTCGTCTGCGGCTGGCGCTACCCGGCCCCCTACAACGTATATGATTGGCCCGATTGGACAGAGCTGGTCCGTCGCGGGGACGAATTCGCCGACGAAGAGCTGCGCAGACATCAATATGTTGCCGCGGTCGATGCCGACGGCGTGCTCGTCGGCTTCGGCCAGCTGTTCCCGCTCGTGAGCGAGTCCGGCACGCCGATTGTCCGGCTTGGCCTCGGGCTGCGTCCGGACTTGTGCGGCGGCGGACGGGGCGTGGAACTTACGCGGTTGCTCGTCCTCGAGGCGCGGCGCCGCAGCCCCGGCTGCACCGTCGACCTGGAGGTGCTCACGTGGAACATACGGGCGACCCGCGCCTACGAAAAGGCCGGCTTTCGCATAAGCGACACCTATGTACGCGATACACCAACCGGCCCGGCAGAGTTTCATTGTATGGTGTCCCCACTGCATAATTTTGGCGGAATACGGTGAAACCATCTCTATACCCAAGAAGGTGAAGGAGGTCCCGTCATGAAGCCATCGAACGACCGCAATGTAAACGAGAAGCAGGAAGGTCTGAAGGCAAGCTGGGAAGAAGTCGCCGATACGAATGCGACGCCGGGAGAAGCCGCTGTGCTTGCGGGAGAAGAGCAAAGCTCCAACAGTGAGCCGGGCAGCGTGCGCCAGGATGTCCCGAGCAATTACCGCAACAAAGGTGAAAGCTACGTCGATACAACCTCTTTCGAGGTGCCTCAGCACCCGGACCGGTTGACGGAGTAGTCATGTAATCCAACTGCCGTCGCAGCCTCCGTACGGGGAGAATGCGACGGCAGAATCATTCGCTTTCCCCCTATGGTCAAGCCATGCTTCTTACCCGTTACGTCCCCTCCCCTTCCCATTGCTCAGTTTACGATATTGAAGCGGCGACACGCCGACGATTTTCTTGAAGGCTTTGTTGAAGTGGGCAATGTTCACGAAGCCGCATTCCTCCGAGATCAGCTGCACCTTCTTATTCGTCTCTCTCAGCATCCGCTGCGCTTCCTTCATCCGAAGCAGCAGCATATAATCGCGGAAATTCAACCCGGTAATGCTTTTGAAGACGCGGCTCAGATGCGAAGGGCTGATGAAGAATCGCTGTGCTACCTGCTCCAGAGTCGGCCTCTGATGACATTCCGCCGAAAGGTACGAGGCGATCTCCGATATTTTCTGATGCATAGGATGAACGGAATGCTCGACTCTGTCGTTCGTCTGCAGCACGGCGCGTTGAATACGGATGAGCAGCAGCAATAGAAGCGCCTGCACGCCTTGCTCATGACCGGCTTGCCGCTGCCTGCATTCCCCGAGCAGCCCCCACAGCAGGCCTTCGATCACAGGCTGCTCCTTAAGCGGGAAGCGGATGAGATGCGCATCCTGGGTGAAGGGAAGCAGCCGCAGCTTCCCTTCCGCAACCGGCTGCATGAATTCGTGCGTGAAGTTGACCAGAATCCGCTCGAAGCCCTGCGAATCGCCGTTAGGTCCGTCAGTCCTGTGCATATCATAGGGGTTTAGAATGATCAGATCGCCTTTGCTAACCGAATACACCTTATCGTTAATGAAATAGATTCGTTCCCCCCTGAGCAAATAATAAATTTCATAGAACGGGTGAAAATGGGCGGCCTCCATACTGTACGGCTCTCTTCTATGGAGATGCTGGATGCTGAACGATTGGTCGGAAAGATAATACTTGTCGGGACTAGCAGCGGCTTCCTGCAATCGGGCACTCTCCCTTCATTCATCGAGTGATCTATCGGCTCCGTTCATGGCAGCGGTTACATTTTCCTTATTGACCTTCCGCACATCATAGCAAATAAAGCAAACTTCAGGAGCAACCAAGCAATCCAGTGTAAAGTTTTGGATAGTAAACCGTGCTATATTATCAACAGGAAGGTAATGGTAACGATATCATTATATTATCTTCCATTTTATCCAGTAAATAAAAATATGAAGGGCGGTGAGGCGGCTACCAGACTTCCATCATCGGCTAGCAACAAGGACCACTCGCTTGATGCGTACAGCATGAACGCATGAAGAATTCTCCACCGATAACCAATTCAAATCTCGAAAGGATGATCATGATAATGAACAAAAACAAAAAATTGCTTAGTGGCGTACTTTCCCTTGGCTTGGTATTTTCGATGTTTGCTGCGGTTCAGCCTGCTATGGCGGCTACTGTAGTCAACTCCACCATCGTTGTCGCTGCGGGCCAAACCTTCGACGGCAAAGGCCAGACGTATGTGGCGAACCCCAGCACGCTCGGCGACGGCAGCCAGGCTGAAGGCCAGAAGCCCGTATTCCGGCTGGAAGCGGGTGCTACGCTGAAGAACGTCATTATCGGCGCTCCGGCGGCGGACGGCGTACATTGCTACGGCAACTGCAACATTCAAAATGTAACGTGGCAGGATGTCGGCGAGGATGCCTTGACCCTGAAGTCGTCCGGTACCGTGAATATTACGGGCGGAGCTGCCTACAAGGCTTATGACAAGGTGTTTCAGATGAACGCGGCAGGCACGATCAACATCAAGAACTTCAGAGCGGACGATATCGGTAAGCTGGTCCGGCAGAACGGCGGCACCACCTACAAGGTCGTCATGACGGTCGACAGCAGCGACATCTCTAATGTGAAGGATTCCATCCTTCGGACCGATAGCTCCACCAGCACAGGCAAAATCACCAATACGCGCTATTCGAACGTACCGACGCTGTTCAAGGGCTTTGCATCCGGCAATACTTCACAATCCGGCAATACCAAATATTAATTCGATACCGGTGCTAACGAAATAAGAACGTTCTTCCGCTTCGGTGCGGGAGGGCGTTTTTTTCGTGTGATGCTAAGCAAACCCGTTCCACCGAAACCCCTCCTCGATCTCTAGAGCGGCTCCTCTTCCAGCTTCCGTTCCGTTATGTCCGAATATGGGAAGGTAAATATTTCATCCGTACATTTATTCGAACCTTGCGGAATATCGTCTAGGCTTTAGGTAAAAATAGCCTCGTTCGAAGCAGCAACAGGAGGTGACGACAATGATGACATTAGCGCCGCACGAAGCGCTGGAAATCCATGAGGCCATCAACTTTAAGACGTTGTGCCTGGCCAAATCGAAGCTGATGCAAGGGCTCGTATTCGATCAGGAGCTGAAGGATTTGCTGCAAAAGGACGTCGAGCAGTCCATCCAGGCTCTCGCCGATCTGCAAGCTCTCTACAACAAAGCGCCGTTCAGCGCCCCGGTACCGGACCGCCGTCCTACTCCCATACTGAATTGAGGTGAACCTGATCGATGAAAATGGATTACCTGGACCCCGCCAACTCGCTGAATATGCCGGAGATGGCGGACATGACATTCGCCATGGATTTTCTCATTCGCGCGAAGGAAGGGGTCCGCAACCTGGCAATCGCTCTGACCGAGACGGCGTCCCCCGATGCCCGGGCGCTGCTCCGTACGCAGCTCCACCAAGCTATCGCCCTGCACCAGGAAATCGCCGAGCTGATGATTCGCAAGAAGTGGTTCCACCCTTACGAATTACAGGAACAGTACCAGCTCGATATACTCGGCGCGGAGCAAACGGTCCAAATCGCCCAGATGAAGCTGTTCCCCGACGACACGAGACGCAAAGGCATGTTCGACCGTACACCGGATGAGCACATGGGAGGGCACCAGGCATGAAGGCCGTCACCTATCAAGGAATCAAGAACGTCGTAGTGAAAGAGGTACCCGATCCGAGAATCGAAAAGCCGGACGATATGATCATCCGGCTGACGTCGACCGCGATTTGCGGCTCCGACCTGCATCTGTTTCACGGCATGATTCCTAACATGCAGGAAGACTATGTTGTCGGCCATGAACCGATGGGAATTGTTGAGGAAACAGGCACCGGCGTAACCAAGCTGAAGAAAGGCGATCGCGTAATCATCCCGTTCAACATCAGCTGCGGGCAGTGCTGGTACTGCCAGAACCACCTGGAAAGCCAGTGCGACAACTCAAACGAGCATGGGGATATGGGCGGCTTCTTCGGCTATTCGGGGACTACAGGCGGGCACCCGGGCGGACAAGCCGAATACTTGCGGGTGCCGTTCGCGAACTTTACGCATTTCAAAATCCCCGAAAGCTCCGAGCATTCCGACGAGAAGCTCGTTCTGCTCGCGGACGCGATGCCGACCGCCTTCTGGAGTGTGGATAACGCCGGCGTCAAGGACGGCGACACGGTCATTGTGATCGGATGCGGCCCGGTAGGCTTGCTTGCCCAGAAGTTTTGCTGGCTCAAAGGAGCGAAACGGGTCATCGCCGCTGATTACCTCGACTATCGGCTGGAGCATGCCAAGCGGACCAACCGCGTGGAGACCGTGAACGTCGAGCACTACGAGAACGTCGGCATGCATCTGAAGGAGATCACGAAGGGCGGCGCGGACGTCGTCATCGATTGCTCGGGGATGAGCGGCAAGATGACCCCGCTGGAGTCGCTGGCCGCGGGCCTCAAGCTGCAGGCCGGCGCCATGGGCGGGCTCGTGATCGCTTCCCAAAGCGTGCGCAAGGGCGGCACGATCCAGGTGACCGGCGTATACGGCGGACGGTATAACGCATTTCCGTTCGGCGACATTTTCCAGCGCAATATTACGGTGAAGGCGGGGCAAGCTCCGGTCATCCATTACATGCCGTATATGTACGAGCTGATCGATACCGGCAAAGTCGATCCGGGCGATGTGGTGACGCACGTCATGCCGCTCAGCGAAGCGAAGCATGGGTATGACATATTCGATACACGGCAGGACAACTGCATCAAGGTCGTTCTCAAGCCGTAACCGTTCAAGCGACAGGGAGGAAACTATCGTATGGTATACGCATTGCACGAAACGCTCGAGGTCCATGAAATCGCCGCATTCAAAACCGTCTGCCTGACCAAATCCAAGACGATGCGGGCGCTGGTGTCGGACCCGGCTTTAAAGCAAATTTTACAACGGGACGTGGACATCTCGACCAGGCAGCTGCAGGAGCTCGGCGCCATCCTGTCCAATACGAAACAGTAGGAGGTTGTTGGCATGAACACGATATTGGAACATCTCACCGGCATGCACGTGCTGACCGACCAGGTCATCGCCATGGATTTTCTGATTGCCGCCAAGTCGGGGGTACGCAATTATGCGATGGCCCTCACTGAGGCGGGAACGCCGGAGGTCAAGGCGGTTCTCGCGCGGCATCTCGACGAAGCGATCGACATGCACGAGCAGATTACTACATATTTGATGGAGAAAGGCCTTTACCATCCGTGGAATCCGCAGGAGCAGCGGAAGATCGATCTGCAGAACATCCAGACGGCGCTGAGCCTCCCTTCGTAAACCTCTTATTCTCGTCATGAAACGGAGCTATCTTCTTAGCGGGGGAACGCGCCTCGCCGAGCGGTAGCTTTTTTTACTGTGGCGGCTTCCCGTATATGGCATCGAACAAATTACGGTGCAGAAGCAGCCCGTGGGAAAGCATCCCCGGGCTTCCTTTGCTTAACAACCCTCACACCACCGAGCCCGCGGACCGCTCGCCACCTACCCAGCGCTGAATCGCATCGAGGAAATCCGCGCCGTAGGAGCGGAACTTGGCCTCGCCGACCCCTTTGACATTCAGCATCTCGGCCGCCGTAATCGGGCGCTGCTCGCTCATCTCGCGCAGCGTGCTGTCGGAGAAGACGATGTACGGCGGCACCTTGTCCCGCGACGCCAGCTCCTTGCGCAAGAGACGCAGCCGCTCGAACAAGCCGTCGTCGCCTACGGACACCGCCAGCGGCTTGCGCGACACCTTCTGGTACACGCTCACGCGGCCCTGCAGCACCTCGAGCGCTCCCTCCTGCAGCTTCACGGTCGGATACTGTCCCTCGGACAAGCCGAGATAGCCTTCGGCCACGAGCACGTTGATCAGGTCGGCGATCTCCTTCTCCGTCTGATTCCGCATGACGCCGTAGGTCGGCAGCTCGTTGAAACGGTACTCCAATATTTTCTTCGCCGCAGAGCCCTTCAGCACGCCCGCCACCGTCGAGATGCCGAACCTCTCGCGCATGCGCTTGATGCAGGAAAATATTTTTTGCGCCTCGATCGTAATGTCGACCGTCTCCCGGTCATCCTTGCACGACGAGCACGTGCCGCACGGCTCCTCCCCCTCCACATCGCCAAAATATTGCAGGATCGCGCTCCGCAAACATTTCGGCGTGTAGCAGAAGTCCACCATCGACTGCAGCTTCTTATATTCGTTCGACTTGCGCTCCGGCGACAGCTGGCTCTGCTCGATGAAAAATTTCTGCGTCAAGATGTCCTGCGCCCCGAACAGCAGAATGCACTCGCCCGGCTCCCCGTCGCGGCCGGCCCGGCCGGCTTCCTGGTAGTAGGCTTCCATATTTTTCGGCATGTTGTGATGGATTACGTAGCGCACGTTCGACTTGTCGATGCCCATCCCGAACGCATTCGTCGCGACCATGACCCGAATGTCGTCGTACAGGAACGCCTCCTGCGCAGCGGAACGCTCGTCATCGGTCATTCCGGCATGGTACTTGCCCACGGCGACGCCTTTCTTGCGCAGCATCTCATAGACGTCTTCCACCTCGCGCCGCGTCGCCGCATAGATGATGCCGGGCTGGTGGGTATGCGCCTGCACATAGCGCGTAATATAGTCGCGTTTGTTCTCGCCGCGCAGGATGTGCAGCCCCAGATTGTCGCGGGCGAAGCCGGTGATGACGATCTCCGGACGCTCCAGCTCAAGCAGCCCGGCAATGTCGTGCTTAACCTCCGGCGTCGCCGTTGCGGTGAAGGCCGCCACGATCGGCCGCTTCGGCAAGGAGCGCAGGAAAGGCGCAATGGCGGTATAACTCGGGCGAAAATCGTGCCCCCACTGCGACACGCAGTGCGCTTCGTCGACGGCTACCATCGCCACGTTCAGCTCGCGCACGCGCTCCCGGAACCACTCCGACTCGAGCCGCTCCGGAGCGACGTACAAGAGGCGCAAGCGGCCGTTCTCGGCGTCGCGCAGCGTGCGCCCGACCTCCGTGCCGGTCAGCGTCGAGTTGATTGAGGCGGCGGGAATGCCCAGCGCGCCCAGCGCGTCGACCTGGTCCTTCATCAGCGAGATGAGCGGCGAGACGACCAGCGTCAGCCCTTGATGCAGCAGCGCCGGCACTTGGTAGCAGATCGATTTGCCGCCGCCGGTCGGCATGATGCCGAGCGTGTCGCGTCCTGCAAGAATCGAGCGGATGATCTGTTCTTGACCGGGACGGAACGAGGAATAACCGTAATATTGTTTCAGCAATTGCTGGGCTTGCGTAAGCATCGATAAGAACTCCTTTTTGCACATGCGGGTATTTCGGTACTTGTATCATAGCACGAAGCGCGGGAAGGGGGAACGGATGCGGGCGGCGGGAGAAGGGGTACATTTTGCCTGAAGGGTCGAATGCAGGGTCAGGACGCGGATTGGGCGCCAGGAACGGGCAGGAGTCCACTCCGACATACCCATCCCGCATATGATACACTAGATCGAAAGCAAAGGAGGGACTTCAACATGGCATTCGCAACTGCAACTGCAGGCGCAGGCGCTGGTTTCGGCGGTGGTTTCGGCGGTGGTCTCTGGACTAGCACAGGTGTGATTCTGGTTCTCTTCATTCTGCTGGTTATCGTTAGCCGCGCTTTCCTGGTGTAGTCTAATCGGTAGTCCCTGTCATGGCGAGGAGCTTTCCGGCCAAGTCCGGAAAGCTCCTTTTCCTTTTTGCCGGATTTGCGGACAAGCCGTTTAATTCAGGCCCCTCCGGCCGAAGCTAATACGTAGGCAAAATCTTGCCGGGCGTGGTAAACTGAGGGGAAGAGCTTATGAAGGGTGCTGCCGGGTATCGGGCTGCGCCATGCGCGAAACGGAGGTGATCCGGTCAACATGTTGAAGCTGCAGCTTCCGAAAAATCGCATTCAATACTTGCTCCAGCAAGCGCCGAAACGGTTTGATGCCGCCATACTGGAGCGCGGTTGGGAGTATTATCATAAAAATTTGATTGCGCAGGTGGAACTGAAATTCGGGACGCTTATTTATGCGACGGTGCAAAACCCGGAACGGCGGGCATGCGAGGTGACGATCGACATCGAGTCGTTCGAGAACAGCGAATGCTCTTGCCCTGACGACGGGATGTGCGCGCATATCGCGGCGCTGGTGTTCCATTTGTACGCGCCGTACGGACGGCCGGAGCTGCTGCTGCAGGAGCTGAAGCAGGCGGTCCTGCAGCGCTCGCGCATGAGAGCGGCTGCGGCGCGCACGGAGAAGACCGAAACGCGCGTCCTGGCGCCCGAACCGGTAGGGCCGGCTGCGGAGTGGCAGCGCTTCTTCGACCAGCGGTTCTACGGCTATTCGCTGTCGCATCAGCATTCGATCGATACGTTCCGCGATGCGGCCTGGGAGTCGCTGAACGCGTTCGCCCAGGATTGGGATGAGGCGGTTCGCGGCTTGTACCGGTTGCACGTCGTGCTGTTCATGCTGCGAAAGATCGAGCATTTCTATCTCGATACGAAGGCGTCGTACTTGTCGTACCATCACGAGACCGGCTCCAAGCAAGGCGCGGCGCTCTGTATCGAGAAGCTGAAGGAAACCGTGGAGAAGCTGCCGGACGCCGTGTTTCAAAGCAGGCATTCCCTCTGGCGGGAAACGCTGGCGATGCTCGGCGAGTGGGCGCTGCAGGGGCGGGAGTCGCCTATCGACTGGCTGTTCGTGTACCGGTTCATCTGGTCCCACGTACCGGTCGCCAAATGGCGGCTTGAGGAATCGGAGCGGCTCGATGCGCTGCTGGCGAAGGAAGGCGCTTCGGGGCGCCTGCACACCGTGCTGACGTTAGCCAGAGCGCACTTCGACGTGCTGCTGGGCGAATCGACCGGCGAGCTGCCGAAGCGGCTGGAGAAGCTGACGGCCAAGCGTCCGGGCGACTTCTTCCTGTACTTGCAGGAAGCGCATCAGCACGGGGATGCTTTGTCTCTGCTGCGCTGGCTCCGGTGGCTGAAGCCGGCGATGGCGACGGCAACGCACGACGAATTCCGGACGCTTTGCCAGTATTGGACGGATGTAGTGAAGCATATCGACAACGATGCGGAATGGGTCGGCGTGATGGAAGCGCTGCTCCCCCGATCCTATAACTATTACACGGGTTATTTGCTCCAGACGAAGCGATACCGGCAATGGGTCGACCTGCAGCTGGCCAACCGGATCTCGCCGCTCAATCTGTACGCCGCGGAGCTGAAGGATGTGGAGAAGAACGACCCGGCGCTGCTGCTCCCGCTGTTTACGCAGGCGGTCGAGCGTTCGGTGCTGGAGAAAAATCGTACGTCCTACAAAACCGCCGTCAAGCTGCTGAAGAAGCTTCATACCTACTACAAGAAGCTGGACCGGGAAGCCGACTGGGAGCGGTATGTGAACCGGCTGGCGGTGAAGTTCGCGCGGCTGCGGGCGTTTCAGGAGGAGCTGAAGCGAACCGGGTATGCGGCGCAGACGCTGCCGTTCGGCGCGGGAACCGGGGACGCGGATGGACGGATTGCTCAGGCTGAGCCGGATAACGGAGACGGAATGGGCGATCAGACCAAAGCGGGTACGGACTGATCGTCCGGCAAGGCCGACTATGAATGAATGCGAAGGAGCTGTACCTGCATGATCGATACCGCTGTGCTGACCGTGAATGTCGAATGGAAGCCGGGCGGCTCTATATTTCTGTGGGGCGCGCGGAGCACGGGCGGCGTTTGGGACGCGATGGAGCTTAAGCAGCTGCTGTTCGCCTGGCATGTGCCGTCATTCTACGGCACGTTCGTGGAGACGGGCGAATGGCGCTCCCGCGAAGGAATCGAGCTGCCGGCGACGGAGGCGCTGGACTACTTTGCCGAGCCGACGCCCGCCCAGCACGCCGGCATCGCCTGGAGCCGCGAGGCGGCGGCGCTGCGGCAGCTGGCCCAGCCGGTACGGCGGGCGCTCGCGGAAGGGCGGTTCATGCCCGACTACGCGAAGTGGCGCGCCGGCGAGATCGGCTGGAAGCTCCAGCTGGAGGAGGAGCTTCGGCCGCTCGTGACCCCGGAGGTGCAGGGCTGGCTCGACAGCCTGATTCCGTCCTGGGTCGACGAGGACGGCACGCAGAAGGCGAGCCTGCGCCGGCTCGAGGCGGCGATCCCGATGGTGCAGCGCGGCGAAGCCGACCTGTGGCTCGACGAAGACGACTGGCTCGTCGCGATCGGCTGGCAGCACGATCCGGCGCCGTTCCGCACCTGCCTGCAGCTTATTGAGCCAGAGGACGACGGCTTGTGGCGGCTGCAGCTTGTGCTGCAGGACCGCGAACGCAAGGATGTGCTGCGCGTCGTCGCAGACCGCTATGGCACGCCGGTGCCGGGCGAAGCGCCTTTGCCGGAAGCCTGGCTTGACGAGATCGGCCGGGTGCAGCGCGACGTATCGAAGTGGCTGCGGCTCGTTCCGTGGCTGGCCGAAGACGATACCGGGCTCGCGGCTGTGCGGAGCGGCGATTTCCGGCTGCTGCTTGACGCCTCCGACGAGGTAACGCGCGAGGGCGGCGTCCTACCGGAGCCGGAGGAGCCCGAGCTGAAGGAGGAGCTTACGCTCGACGAGGCCTGGCGCTTCCTCGCCGAAGGCAGCGTACGGCTGGCCGAGGCTGGCTGTACCGTATTCCTGCCGGCGTGGTGGGAACGCATCCGCAAGCAGCGTCCGCGCCTTCGCGCCAAGCTGCGCACCTCCGTGGGCAGCACCAATGACGCCATGTTCGGCCTGCAGCAGATTATGCAGTTTGACTGGAAGCTCGCGATTGGCGATATGGAGCTGACCGAGGACGAATTCCGCAAGCTGCTGAC
Source organism: Paenibacillus chartarius (assembly GCF_042432825.1). Classification (NCBI taxonomy): domain Bacteria; kingdom Bacillati; phylum Bacillota; class Bacilli; order Caryophanales; family Paenibacillaceae; genus Paenibacillus; species Paenibacillus chartarius. The sequence continues at coordinate 109,125 of NZ_JBHLWN010000098.1, forward strand.
CGAGAAGAAGCAGCTCGTGCGCATTCGCGGCCAATGGATCCAGCTTGACGCGGAGACGCTGGCCCAGCTGGAGCAGGCTCTCAAGCAGGTGAGCAAGAAGAACGGCATGTCGCTGCGGGAAGTGCTCGCATTGCATTTTTCCGGGGGACAGGAAGCCGTCGAAGGACTGCCGGACGACGACATGCTGGATGAAGACTTGTCGCGTATGCTCAAACTGGAGGTCGAGCTTAACGATCACCTGCGCCACATGGTCGACCAGCTGACGTCCTTGTCCTCGATACCGCTGATGGAGCCGCCTCCTTCGTTCCAGGGCTCGCTGCGCCACTATCAAATCGAGGGCATTTCTTGGCTGCTGTTCCTGCGCCGGTTCGGCCTCGGCGGCTGCCTGGCCGACGATATGGGGCTCGGCAAGACGATCCAGTGGATCACCTATTTGCTGCATGTCAAAAGGCAGCAAGCGATGTCTCCGGACATAGAGCCTGCGCCATCGCTGCTGATTTGCCCGACCTCGGTGCTCGGCAACTGGCAGATGGAGCTGAAGCGCTTCGCCCCGACGCTTCGCGTGCACCTGCATTACGGGCCGCAGCGGCTTAAAGGCGAGGCGTTCGCCATAGCCGCGGGAGAGGCGGATCTCGTGCTGACGTCGTATACGCTGTCCCATCTGGACGAAACGGAGCTCGGTTCCGTGGAGTGGAGCTCCATCTGTCTCGACGAGGCGCAGAACATCAAGAATGCCTATACGAAGCAGGCGTCGGCCATCCGGCGGCTGAAAGGCTTTCACCGCATCGCGCTGACGGGAACGCCGATTGAGAACCGGCTCACGGAGCTGTGGTCGATTTTCGATTTTATTAATCCGGGCTATTTAGGCTCGGTTCGGGAGTTTACGCACCGCTACGTGACGGCGATTGAGAAGACGCGCGACCCCGAGCTCATGGGGCAGGTGCAAAGACTCATCCGGCCGTTCCTGCTGCGGCGCCTGAAGAAGGATCCGGCGATTCAGCTGGACCTGCCTGAGAAGAACGAGTCGAAGACGTTCGTCTCGCTGACGGCGGAGCAGGGCTCCCTGTACGAGAACTTTATCCGCGACATGTTCGAGCGGCTGGATAAGCTGCCGGTCATGCAGCGGCGCGGGTTGATTTTGTCGGCGCTGACGCGTCTGAAGCAGCTGTGCAATCACCCTTCGCTGCTGTTGAAGGAGCCTCCCGGCGCGCCGTGGCAGGGCCGTTCGAACAAGGTGGAGCGCCTGCTCGAGATGGTGCAGGAGCTGCGTCAGGAGGGCGACAAGTGCCTCGTCTTCACCCAGTTCGTCGAAACCGGCCATCTGCTGCAGCGCATCCTGGAACAGGAGCTCGGCGAGAAGGTGCTGTTCCTGCACGGCGGTACGCCGAAGGCAGTCCGCGATCAAATGATCGCCGGCTTCCAGGACGACAAGGCGCCTGTCGAGGAAACCGGGGCGATCTTCCTGCTGTCCTTAAAGGCGGGCGGTACGGGATTGAATTTGACCGCGGCGAACCATGTGTTTCACTTCGACCGCTGGTGGAACCCCGCCGTGGAAAATCAAGCGACCGACCGTGCCTTCCGCATCGGCCAAACGCGCCATGTGCAGGTGCACAAGTTCGTCACGCTGGGCACGCTGGAGGAGCGCATCGACGAGCTGATCGAACGCAAAGCCGGGCTCAGCCAGCAAATCGTCGGCGGCGGCGAGAACTGGATTACGGAGCTGTCCACCGAAGAGCTGCGGGAGCTGTTCACCCTGCGCCGCGAGTGGGTGGAGTGGTAGGATTCGGGGCAAGCTTGACGCTCTTCGCGTCGGGCTTGCCCTTTGTGTTGGCGGGGCGTCGAGTTTTTCTGCAGCCGTTCAATTTTTATGGGGCATGAGGGGGCTTGTTTCATATATAATGGTTGATAATACCTCCAATGGAAAGAGGGACGGGCAATCATCATGAGGAAACATCGTTTCATCATTATTGGCCATGGCAATATCAGCCGATCGTATATGTCTGCATTCGCGAAGCTGGAGCGGGCGGAAATCGTCGGCGTCGTCGGACGAACCGAAGAGAAGGTCAAGCTGTTCGCGGAAACGCATCGGCTCCGTTTCTACGGCACCGATCTTGCCAAGGTTGCGGCCGAAGCCGAAGCGACGGCCGTCATTATATGCACGCCGAATGCGGCGCACTACGGCCATGTACTCGCCGCCGCAGAGCTTGGCCTGCACTGCCTGTGCGAGAAACCGCTCCACATCGATCCGGCTAAGCAGCAAGAAATGATCCGGCGCTGCAGCGAGCATAACGTCCGTTTAGGCGTTTCTTATATGCGCAGATTCATTCCCCACATCGAGTGGCTGAAGGAGCTCATGGAGTCCGGCAAGCTCGGACGAATTACCGTGGCTGACGTAACGATGAAGCACTTCCGGGCGAAGGCTTACTACGATTCATGGCACGGGACTTACGAACAGGACGGAGGCGGTCCTTTCATGCAGCAGGGCAGCCATCTGATCGATATGGTCCAGTGGTTGTGCGGAGGCGCGCAGGAGGTGCTGGACGCCAAGCTTTTCCAGGTATATCACGATATCGAAACCGAGGACCATGGCTACGCCGTCATTCGCTACCGCAACGGAGCGGTCGGAATGATCCAAGCTTCCACCGCCAGCGTTGGCATGGAGCAGGAACGGATCGAAATATCCGGTACTTTAGGCAGCGTAAGCGCCGATTACAAAGGTTTTCTCACGTTCGAGGTTCCGGGCGTCGAGAAGCCCGATTTCGACCCGGCCAGCGCTCATAACGACGTATTGTTTGTAAAACTGGCGGAAGATTTCCTTGCTGCCATCGAGCAAGAACGGCCTCCCGCCATCAGCGGTGAAGAGGCAGCCAAAGCTACCGATCTGATTCATCAAATCTATATGAAGTCGGGCAAGCCGCTGAAGCTATTTTAATTCGGTCTCGAATTTAGAAACATCGGCAGCTCCGGACCCAAAGGCCAAGGACTGCCGATTCGCCGCCGGGCGATACATAAATATGAATCCCGTCATGACCGAGGCTACCGCCTCGAGTCTGATTCATAGCTCAATCCGCATCCGCTGAAATCGCACGTTAAAAGAGCTAACCGCACTGCGGTTCACCCTTCCGCTTCCAGCCCGACATCCACGAACAAATAAAACTTGTCCCCGTACGGACAAGAGAACGTCTGGATCGGCAGCGACGTGTCAAGGTCCGTGTATACCTGCGACAGTGTTCCCTGCCGCTGGCGCTTCAGCATCACGATATTGCTGATGAAATAGGGACGCCAGCTCCAGTTCGAGCCCCGGTATCGCTCCTCCCGCACCCATCCCCCATTGCGGCGGCTGAAGTTGGAGGATACTTGATAACCGTCTTCTCTGCACAAATAGACGCGCTGCGTGATCGGCGGCAGCTCTGCGAGCAGCTCCGCCAAAGCCTCATCCGCTGCGTCGAATCCGCGCTCGGGTGCGTCTCCCCCATCCGCCCCCGCCTGATGCAGCGCTGCATGAAGCTGCTCCTGCAGCGCCTGCAGCCGCTCCTGCTGCCGGATCGCCCGGTTCGCGAAGCGCTTGATTTCCTCCCGCAGCAAGCCGGCATATGCGCCGGCCGGCTGCAGCTCCGGCTCGGCGCGGGCGAACAGATACCCTTGCAAATACCTAGCCCCGGCCTGCAGCGCTCCGCGCAAATCGTCCTGCGTCTCAATGCCCTCAATCAGCAGCGACGCCCCGACCCGCTCGGCCAGAATGGAGAAGGACTGCAGCAGCGAGCGATAGCCGGCATGGGTGCCGCTCTTCTTCATGATAGTGAGATCTACCTTCATGATCTGCGGGCGCAGCAGCGCAATCCGATCGAAATTGCTCGATCCGCTGCCGATGTCGTCGATCGCAATGGCACAGCCGCGCTCCCTGTACAGCTCTACAATCTCGGTCAGCTCCTGCAGCGGCGAGGTGAACTCCTCCTCCGTGATCTCGATAACGATCCGCTGCGGATCGATGCCGGCGCGGTCGATGATGTCCAGCGTCTCCAGCCGGCCCCGTTCCCGGAAGGTACGGTAAATCCAGGACGGCTTCAAATTTAGAAACAGCCGTTCTTCCCCGCCCGCTGCAACCAAATGTGACATGGCCAGCTGCCGCAGATGCCGGTCGATCTGAATATGCTCGTTATCCCTGACATGAGGATTGGCAAAGAACGGCCCAAGGCTTTGTACGCGTTCGCCGTCCGCAAGCCACCGCCCCAATGCCTCATAGCCGTATACGCGAAGTGTTTGCAAGGAAACGATCGGCTGGTAATAGGGGACAACCTCAGATAAAGCGGGGAGCTTTATGTTCTGCAATGCCATCATGACGCCCCCATTCATGTCATATAACCTAATATTTAATGTTACATAAGTGTTATTATATGTTACGAATTGTAATGGACTCTTCCACGATTTGCAATGCTCATTTTTCAAAGATGACCCCCGGTTCATGATGAGTCTGGTATAATCATCTTAGATTCATCGGACTGTTCAGTTTACGAAGCAAAATGTCGATAGAATCATTACCGCATCATTCGATCCTACTTTCCTGAAAAGGTGAGCTCCCATGCCGATGTCTCGGTCCCGTGCGTCCCTGCTATATGTTACCGCCATTATTGTCCTGCTCGTGATGATCAGCGCCTCCAGCTTCCTCGCGTCGCTCAGCATGAACAAACAGAGCGCCGCCATCGTATCCGAGGCCATTCCGTACTCCGATGCGGCGAACCGACTGCTGACTGACCTGGTCAATCAGGAAACGGGCATACGCGGCTATCTGATCAGCGCCGATTCGAAATTTCTGGAGCCGTTCCATGTAGGCCGGGCGCAGCTCGAACAAGATTTGAGCGTCATTCACCGATTCGATACGAAATTTCCGGAGGTCCATGCGCTGATTGAGGCGGAAATTTTGCCGCAAATCCAGCGCATTCAAGCTTATCACGACAGCCAAATCAGTCTGGTCCAAGCCGGACAGCTGGAAGAGGCCCGCTCCCGGGCCGCTAACGGCAAGCAGAATATGGATCAATTTCGGGCCATGCACAATCGTGTCCTGGGCCAAATCGGCGTAATCACGAACGATGCCTACCAAGCTTCCATGCGGGCCGGAAAATGGTCTCGCTACATCACGGTGCTGGGCAGCCTCTTCGCCTTCATCATCGCCGTGCTCTCGACGATCTTGACGGTGCGCACGAACCGTGCCGAAGACGCTCTGCGCAAGAGCGAGGAAACGTACCGGATTATGGCCGAGAGCCTGGAGGCGCAGAACGAGGAGATCAGCGTCCAGCAGGAGGAACAGGAACGCACTCTCGTCAAGCTGTCGCAGCGGGAGCTGGAGCTGGAGACGATCGCTACGTATCAGGAAAAATTGACGGGACAGCTCCGATTGCAGGATTTTCTGAACGTTTCGGTCCCTTCTCTGCTCGATTCGCTGCATGCGGACGCCGCGCTGGTCATCGTCCGGCGCTCCGAGGCGGCGGATTCGTTCGAGGTCGTCTATTCGAGCGGCTATCCTTCCTCGCATACGGCCCGGATCGTCGAAGAGCTGTTCGGACCGGCCAAGCGCGCGTTCGACGAGAAGAAGCCGATCACCCATCAGCGCAGCGTCTCCAAAGGGGAAAGCGGCTTGCACGAGGGCATCTCGTCCGCTATCGACCAGTATTATCCGCTTCTCGACGACAAGGGCGAAGTGTACGGTGCGCTGCTGTTGACCTTCTACAACATGCACGACACCCCCGAGAGCAAATTGATGCTGACGCGCGGGCTCACGAAGCAGTTCGGCCTTGCCTTCTACGCCCAGCTCGTGAATGAAGAACGACGCAAGCAGGCGGCCCGTTTGGCGCTGTTAAACGATCAGCTGCTGGCCGAGAAGCAAATGATCGAGGAGCACCGCGACTTGATCGGGCGCATCCTGACGGCGGCACATGACGGCATGATGCTTTGCGGCGCTGACGGACGCATTCAGTTTGCGAATCAGCAGATGCGGCATTATTTTTCGAGAGAGGCGCTCGAGGGGCATTCGCTGGTCGCCTGCTGTATGGAGCTGGAGCAAACGATTCCGGGGTACGGTCCGGTCCGCGAGGCGGCGCAGGCGCTGCTGGGCGGCGGACAGCGTTCGCTGACGGAGCGTTTCACCTTGCGTCCGGGCGAACCGCAAGAGCAGCATATCGAGATGTACGCCGTACCGGTCGGCGACAACGTCGGGGCCGCCGATAACGGCTACCTGATCGTGTTCCGCGACCGTACGGAGGAAGAGCGGATCGACGAGATGAAGAACGAGTTCGTCAGCATCGTTTCGCACGAGCTGCGCACGCCGCTGGCCAGCGTACTGGGGTTCGTGGAGATCTTGCTGAACCGCGACTTGCCTTCCGACAAACAGAAGAAATATATGGAGACCATCTATCGCGAAGCGACGCGGCTGTCAACTCTGATTAACGATTTTCTCGATTTGCAGCGAATGGAGTCCGGCAAGCAGGTGTACCACATCACGCCGGTGGAAGCGACAGCGGTCGTGCGCGAGGTCATCGAGCAGTGGCAGGGCAAGAGCGGGCACCGGATTCATCTGCACGCCTCGGCGGCGGAGCTGTGGCTGAAGGCCGACGCCGACCGCCTGCGGCAGGTGCTGCATAACCTTGTGAGCAATGCGATCAAGTATTCGCCGGACGCGGACCGGGTCGACATCCGGCTATCGGAATCGGCGGGGCGCGCGGTCATCGAGGTCCAGGATTACGGGCTTGGCATTCCTCCCGAGGCTAAGATCAGCTTGTTCACCAAATTTTATCGAGTGGACAATACGGACCGGCGGCAAATCGGCGGCACCGGTCTTGGCCTGGCCATCGTCAAGGAGATCATGGAGGCTCATCAAGGCGGCATCAGCTTCGAATCGAACATGAGAGAAGGCACGACGTTCCGGCTGGAATTCGAGCTCTTCGCGTCGCAGCCGCTCGAGCATCGGATCGTCATCCTCGAGGATGACGACAATTTGGCCAAGCTGATGCAGGTCGCGCTCAGCCAGCTGAATCTGCCGACCGTGCAGCTGCGCTCGGCCGAGGAAGGAATCCTGCTGCTGGAGCGCGCCGGCAGCGGCCCCCCGCTGCTGTTCATCGTCGACATTTATTTGGACGACGCGAAGACAGGCTGGGAGTTCATGTCCTACGTTTACGCCAGCGAGGCATACAACCGGATTCCGATCATCGTCTCCACCGCCATGGACCAGCCTTCCACGTATCGCGAGAAGGAAATCGAGCGGTATTTGAAGAAGCCGTTTACGATGGAGCGGCTGCTGCAGGTCGTGATTAGCCTGCTGGAAGCGGGCGGCAAGCCGGTGTACGTGTTTCCCGCCCAGGACCAGAATGCGGTCACATCGTCGCTGCAGCGAAACGGGATTAAGGTTCAGGACATCAAAGTGGACAAGGATATGCTGGTGGTGGATGTTGCGCCGAAGGATGATGGTCGTAAATAAGCTGTATCGAAGACGGCCGAGCTCAAGCTCGGCCGTTTGTCCGTTGGTTCGAAAGCAGGCCGGAGGGGACGAATGGACCGGGTTCGCTGCCGGTTCGGCGGCAGGCCTGCAATCATCATCCCCGGGTTCCGGCCACTATGAATAAATCGGCCCGGCTACGCGCATAGTACGTTAAGCTGTTACCACACTAAATCGTACCAAGGAGGCTTTCCCGGCATGGAGAACAACACTCACCGCGGCAATTACACCGGCACGACGAATATGAACGCGGAAAATCAAGACATGGCGTTCGTGAACGATACGCTGGAGGATGCGGTCGAGCACAGCCTGGTCAAAAACAAGCAGCTGCTCACCGGAGTGGATACGGCTTCGCTCGATAACGCCGTTCATCCAAACGAGTAATCCCGCCTTCCCACAAAAGAAGCGAGCCCGATCTGCACGATCGCGGCTCGCTTCTATTTGAGCGGACTCTTGTAATAGTCCATAATACTGACCGTTTCGAAGCCGCACGACCGGTACAGCCCCAAAGCGCGCTCGTTGCTCGCAGCAACTTCAAGGGAGAATCGGCGTAGCCCGCGCTCCGTTTGCATCAATTCGATGACACTCGACAGCATCGCCCGGCCGTAGCCCATGCCCCGTTTCTCCGCGCTGACGACGAAAGCAAATAAGTGCGCGCGGCCCGCCTCGCACAGGACATTGATTTTCCCGACCGCCTCGCCGTCAACCTCCGCTATATAACAGCGCTCCATGTCCGACATCGACTTGAGTGCAAGCTCAAGCCCTTCTTCCATCGTCATCTCGAAGCCGCTGCTGTTCAGCTTGGCAAGCAGCGCGAGATCCGAATGACCGGCTTGACGCAACTGCAGCACAGCCGCCGGAGCAGCGGTCCCCGCATCTTCCCCCCGCTCCATCACGTATTCCGAGTAAACGTAAGGAACCCCCTTCGCTTCAAGAAATCGCCGGCCGGCTGCCGATGCGCGCGGGCAAAACCAGATCAAATCCCGGAAGCCCTGTTCAAGCGCAGCATTCTCCAACGTTCCGGCCAATTGGCCGAATATCCCCCTCCGCCGCTTCTCCGGATGCACCATCCCGGTTAGCTCCGCTTCGTGCGAATAGAAGGCGTAAAGTGCCGCAAATCCGATTAGTTTCCCTTGTTCGTAAAATAAAGCATCGCCCGGCGCTTCGGCGCCCCGCTTCTGCAGCAAGCTCCAATTCAGCTTCAGCCGAATGCCGTCATACACCTCGCATGCTTGCTGCAAAGCTCGAATATCGTTCAGCTCCCGTTCGCTGAATCCACGCTTGAGCACGAGCCCGTTATATGTTACTTTGTCGATAATCGTCACCTGACCTTATGGCATTGGGATTATGCTGCCTTCCATTTTACCTTGGCGGCCTCCTTTGGCGGTATGGAAATATTAGCTTATATGGATATTTTCCATCTGCCAGCTGAACGTTCCGCCGCCGCCGGTCGTATTACTTGTCGAAACGCCCCGGGAGAGGACAATCGCGTCATGGATATGGAAGAACAAGCTTGGATACGCGATGCGCAGCAGGGCGATGCCTTGGCGCTGTCCAAGCTGCTGCAGAAACATTACGGGCTGCTCCGCAGCTATTTGCTGTCGATCACCCTGCATACGCAGCTTGCCGAAGACCTGACACAGGAAACGATGCTGCGGGTAATGGATCGGATCGGCCTGTACAACGGGCAGTCCAAATTTTCGTCGTGGCTCATCACCATTGCAACCCGTCTCTTCATCGACCATCAACGCAGGCGGAAGCGCGAGCGGCTGTGGCAGGAGCAGGAGTTATCGCTGCGAAAGCTGCGCTGGCAGGCGGGCATTCGGCAGCAACCGTGGAGCGATGCTCTCGATGCGCTCGGCGTCTTGACGGAGGATGTGCGCACTGCAATCGTGTTGAAGCATTACTATGGCTATTCCTACGAGGAGATCGGCGAAATGACGGACGTACCTGCAGGCACCGTCAAATCCCGTGTACATAACGGCATCAAGCAATTAAGGAAGGAGCTGGCTTCGGATGAGCATGACGCCTGACGGCAATGACAAACTCGCTCAGGAAGAAGAGGTTATACAGCGGTTGCGCGAAGGCCTGGCCAGTCTGGAGCGAATCGAGCCGACATTCACTCCTCCGCTCGACTGGTTTGAGACGCAAGTCCGAGATGCCCGGAGGCGGCGACGAAGCCGGCTGCTGCGTGACCTTGCGCTGCTATGGTCGGCAGGGCTGCTATTGCTCGGCGTACTTTATTTGCTGATAAACCGTGCTCCGGTTGCTTTTGTTGCGCTGCAAGGGGCTGCCGGGCTTGCGCCGCTGCTGCTTGCGCTGCTGCGACGCGGCGGAAGAGGAGAGGAGGCTCGTCATGGGATGGAATAGCGTTGCTTGGGCAGCTGTGCAAACACCCGGGGCAGGAGAACCGTCCATATGGATTCTCGTACCGGTCGCCGTCATCCTGCTGACTCAGAGCACGCTGCTCTTCCTCGATGCCCGTAAGCGCGGGGCGAACGCCTGGTTCTGGGGCATAATCGGGCTCATTCAAGCACCGCTGCCGACTATATTTTACCTGCTGCTGGTGCGGAAAGTGTATAAACGATGGAGATGGAGACGGCGTTAGGCGCCGGAAGCGGGCTATAAGCGCAGCGCCTTGCGGTTCTTGAAATTCATCCCCTTTCGGGAATGACGATCTCCGGGCCTGCGGCGAGAAAACAAAGGACCCCTAGGCCGCATACGCAACATAGAGGTCCGGTACTCTGCTTTGTGACTCTAGTCCATCATTTTATTCGCCGCCGAATTCAATCTTGGCAACGGATGCCCCGATCCCCGGTTCGTTGGGCAGGTTGTCGCCGCGAGGCAGATCGAAGTTGCTGATGTACATCGTCGATCCTGCAAAATACAAGCTCGCCGGGAACTCCAGCGGACCGGTATTACCGTTCTTGGCCACTTCCGTTACCCGTCCGTCAAGCGAAACGCGGACAATCGCGTTCCGTTCGTTAGCCGCAATGTACACGTCGCCATCCGGACCGATCGTAAGTCCGTCCGCACCATACAGCAGCTCGCTTTGAGCAACCAATTCCCATGGCCCCAAGGAGCCGTCTTCGTTGATCGAGAAGCGGTTTACTTCGCCCGAGCTCGTATTGGCCACGTACAGCTTGCCGTCTTTGCCGACCCCAACGCCGTTCACCGTAATCAACTGAGTGGAACGCGCCGCTTTCATGCCGCTTGGATACGTGCTGACCTTGCCGTCCGGTGTAACCATATAAATATTCCCGTTTGCTCCGCCGCTCACATACAAGTTCCCTTTGGCATCGAAGGTTAACCCGTTAGCGCCCTGTACCCCGCTCGCGTACGTTTCCACTTTGGACGTGTCGAACGCGCCGCCTTCGAGGTCCGCTTTATTGATTTTGAAAATAACGCCCTCCGCACCGCCGCTCGCTATGTACAAATTGCCCGCCGCGTCGAAAGCCATGCCTGTCGCCGATCTAGGCAGTACCGTCAACACCTCTTGTTTCCCGCTGTCTCCCATAATGCGGTACAGCTTCTTTGAGTCCATCTCTACGGTGAAGACGCGATGCCCGGCATCGGCAATGACCCCTTCGATCCGCAGTCCGGTCGCCTTCTCCGGATCAAGGTCCGCCAGAATGGACATCTCAACCGAGCTGAACTTGATCTCCTGCTTCACTTCCGGCTGAATCGGCTGATGGTCGTTTCCGACGAGCTGGACGGTCAAGGTATGCTCTCCCGGCTTCAAATCTTTAAAGACGACGGCTTCATTCTTAAAAACTTTCACCGCGGCAGCCGAATCCAGCTTATCGGCATCGAGCCACAAGTGAATATGACCCTCTCCCGCCTTAGCATCCTTGGAGGAGTTGAAATCCTTCAAGAGGTGGTTAAAAGCAAACACCGATATCTTCAGCTCGTTACCGACCACATATCCGCCGGGCGTAATGCCGTGCACCTTGATCGCCGGTTTGGAGCCGGTTCCAGGATTCAGCTGGACCAGCTTCGTCTTCTCCTCGTAACCGATTTGATAGTCAAACGCTTCAAACACAAGGCGCACGGGAACAAGAACAGCTCCGTCGATGACCTGCAGCGGTGTAGCGGCCGGCCTTTCCAAACCGTTCACCCGGTACGTGCTCGCGTCAGCCGCAAGCTCCAATACATCGCTCTCCTTCTGAATCGTTAACGTGCTTGTCCCGCTGTTCCATTTGGCTTCCGCTCCAAGCTGCTTCGCCACCGCCTCATACGGAGCATATAGGCTGCTGTCCACCAATACGCTTTGACTCGCGAACAAGGCATCCTTCCCATCAATCTTCACCGACATATACGATTTGATCGAATCCGCCGCAAACCCAACCGACGAAGACAGTAACAAACTGCAAGTCACTGCGGCTGCAACAGCTAACCGTTTTTTCCCTTTCATCGCTTGCCCTCCAATACGTTGGTGTTGTTGATCCAATCCTGCTGCCCGAAGGTCACGAATGCCCCCGGGTTCGTACCACAACAATTTCTAACGAAACATATGGTGAAAACGCTTCAGCTTCACGATAAATGTCTCGTTCTTTGAAGGCTTGCCGCTCACCTCCTTTTAAAATTTCATGAACTCAAAGGCGTGACGGCGCGAGCGGGGACTACATGATGTAGTGTGTTTGTGCAAAAAAAATCAAAATCCGACAACATGGCGCCCATTTCCCGAAAACTTTCATATCGTCCTATTCTACGGACATATTCCGGATATTTCCATGGCGACCGGCTTGCTTCTCCTCCAAAATATGCCCCATAGCCTTCGTCTCAAGCATCGCAATAACTTCTCCAATTCGTGTTGGATGCGCTTTCGCAGGCTTGTACAACCGAAACTTGTCTATTCGATACACTGGTACTATTGCGATTATGCTGTATGATTTATAGGCATAACGCCATTGACCGCATTTTCGCAGCTACACTACATATTTTAGTGGATAGAAATTCCAAAAGCAATCTATTCTGCGCTCTTTCGCCCCTGATTTTCAAGCCTCCAACAACGCCCATTTGGGCCTTGTTGCGACCGCACTCACCATCGGCGCCTCCACCAACGTCCGTTCGGGCCTTGTTGCGACTGCACTCGCCATTCGGCGCCTCCAACAACGTCCGTTCGGGCCTTGTTGCGACTACACTCACCATTCGGCGCCTCCAACAACGCCCATTTGGGCCTTGCTGCGACTGCACTCGCCATTCGGCGCCTCCAACAACGTCCGTTCGGGCCTTGTTGCGACCGCACTCGCCATTCGGCGCCTCCAACAACGCCCATTTGGGCCTTGTTGCGACTGCACTCACCATTCGGCGATTCCAACAACGCCCATTTGGGCCTTGCTGCGACCGCACTCGCCATTCGGGCCTCCAACAACGCCCATTTGGGCCTTACTGCGACCACCTTGCTGCGACCACACTCACCATTTGGCGCGCTCCAACAACGCCCATTCGGGCCTTGTTGCGACCGCACTCGCCATTCTGCGCCTCCAACAACGTCAGTTTGGGCCTTTCTGCGACCGCACTCACCATTCGGCGCCTCTAACACCGTCCGTTCGGGCCTTGTTGCGACCGCACTCACCATCGGCGCCTCCAACAACGCCCATTTGGGCCTTACTGCGACCACACTCGCTATTCGGCGCCTCCAACAACGCCCATTTGGGCCTTGCTGCGACCGCACTCGCCATTCGGCGCCTCCAACAACGCCCATTTGGGCCTTGCTGCGACCGCACTCACCATTCGGCGCCTCCAACAACGCCCATTTGGGCCTTGCTGCGACCACCTTGCTGCGACCACACTCACCATTTGGCGCGCTCCAACAACGCCCATTCGGGCCTTGTTGCGACCGCGCTCACCATCGGCGCCTCCAACAACGCCCATTTGGGTCTTGCTGCGACCGCACTCGCCATTCGGCGCCTCCAACAACGTCCGTTTGGCCCTTGCTGCGACCGCACTCGCCATTCGGCGCCTCCAACAACGTCCGTTTGAGCCTTGTTGCGACCGCACTCACCATTCGGCGCCTCCAACAACGTCCGTTCGGGCCTTGTTGCGACTGCACTCACCATTCGGCGCCTCCAACAACGCCCATTTGGGCCTTACTGCGACCGCACTCGCCATTCGGCGCCTCCAACAACGTCCGTTCGGGCCTTGTTGCGACTGCACTCACCATTCGGCGCCTCCAACAACGCCCATTTGGGCCTTGCTGCGACCGCACTCGCCATTCGGCGCCTCCAACAACGCCCATTTGGGCCTTGCTGCGGCTGCACTCACCATTCGGCGCCTCCAACAACGCCCATTTGGGCCTTGTTGCGACCGCACTCGCCATTCGGCGCCTCCAACAACGTCCGTTTGGGCCTTGTTGCGACCGCACTCGCCATTCGGGCCTCCAACAACGCCCATTTGGGCCTTGCTGCGACTGCACTCGCCATTCGGCGCCTCCAACAACGTCCGTTTGGGCCTTGCTGCGACTGCACTCGCCATTCGGCGCCTCCAACAACGTCCGTTCGGGCCTTGTTGCGACCGCACTCGCCATTCGGCGTCACCAACAACGTCCGTTTGGGCCTTGTTATTGGCTGAAAACCAGTCCGGCAGCGGCCATCCGTTAGCTGTCGCCATCAACCAGAACAAGCCGAGCAGGGATCCCCCCTGCCCGGCAATTAATGTTCCCGTTCCGTGACAACCCCCGCTTCCGCACTCAGAGCGGCCGGTCGCACGTGTGTCCAACCCTTATAGCGGCAGCAGCGGCACAGTTGTTCGGGCGTCCAGTCCTTCCACCATACGCTCCCAAGCTTCCGGCTTGTTAGGCAGCACGGCGTAGTAGCGTCGCAGGAACTTCGCGACCAGCTCCGCAGGCAGCTCGGTCACACCGCTCTCGAACGGCATAAAGCACAGGTCCAGCTCGCCGACGGCTTCGCCGTCACCTTGCCAGGACGGGTGCACATAAGGGAAGTCGAGCCGCATGTAACCAAGATGCGACAGCACCTCGCGGCGCACGAACGGATCCATCGGCTTGATGCCGCCGAAGCTGTGCTCCGAAGCGCGGTACGGGTCGTAAATCTCGGCAAACATGCCGAGCAGCTGAACTCCGGCCGCCTTCGCTACCGACCTGATATCCGCCATGCGATTCTCGGCGAGGAATCGCCCGATGCCGAGGCCCGGACGGCCGATAATCGTAAAGTCGGTCATCGCCACGCGGTAGTCCTCATATACCCGGTACTCGGTCGTACCGACAATTTCCCCTTCATGCTCCGCCACGAACACGCGGATGCCCGGGTCCTCCAGCGGCTCCTTCCACAGCTCGAACGCCAGCACTTCCTCCGCCGGGAACACTTCGCCCATCAGGCGGTGCATCCGTGCAAAGCGGGGATCCTCAATGCTTGTAATCCGTATGTATTCCAACCTCTGCACTCTCCTCTAACCGCATTATTTTCCCAACCTATCCGCGAACGGGTTGCGCCATTCCATCAGCGCCGCATACCCCCGCGATTCCTCGTCCTCCAAATAGCCCGGTACTACCGCCACCGGCAGACGCCCGCAGCGCAGCAGGAACGTCATGACCGGATCGCGCAGCTCGCCGGCCAGCACCTTCTCCACATATTGCACCGCCGTCATCTCGCCCGCCACCTTACCGTAGCCCGGCAGCCGCCCGCCGCCGAGCAGCCGCCGTAGCCCAAGCTGAACGACGACTTCGTACATGGAGAACATGAGCCATTTTCCCAACCCCAGCTTCCGATAAGCCGGCTTCACACAGATGTCTACCACGTACAGCGTGTCACCGTCAGGCCGGTGATTGCGGATGTAGCCGCTGTCCGTCACTTCCTCCCACGTATGCTGCGGATGGGCCGGATCGAAGCCGACGATCAGGCCGGTCATCGACCCGACGATCTCGCCGCTGCCATCCAGCTCCACGCAGAGCGCCCCTTCCGGAAACAGCCGCACATGATGGGACAGCTGCTCGCGGTTCCACCACAGCTCGGAGGGGAACGGCGGCGGGAACGCTTCCCGCTGCACATCGATCAGCGCTTCGAAGTCCGACTCCGTGTAGCGGCGGATCGTCACCGGAACAGGCCGGTCGCCTTCGAACGCCATCAGCTTCTTCACATAGCCGCCGAAATTCGCCATCGGCGCCGCCCCCTTATGCCCAGTCGGTGTACAGATCGGTGCGGCGGTCGCGCCACGTCGTGACGGAGCCCTTCTCCCTCACCTTGTACAGAAGCTCCAGATCGAGGTCAGCCGTAATAATCATATCGTCGTTGATCTCCCCTGCCGCGAGCACGCCTCCCGGCGGGAACGGCACATCGTTCGGCGTCAGGACGGCCGCCTGCCCGAAATTGCCGCGCATGAAATCAACCGTCGGCAGCGAGCCGACCGTCCCCGTCGTCACGACATAGATTTGATTCTCAATCGTACGCGCATGGCACGAATACCGGACGCGGTGGAAGCCGTGGCGATCGTCCGTGCAGGACGGGCAAAACAGCACGTCGATACCGCGCGCCTTCGCCATCCGCACGATCTCCGGAAACTCCACGTCGTAGCAGACGAGCAGACCGATGCGTCCCTTGTCCGTATCGAACACCTGCAGCTCGCCGCCGGCCGCCATCCGCCACTCCTTCACCTCGGTCGGGGTAATATGCAGCTTGCGCTGCCGCCCGATTCGCTCGTCCGGGTAAAATAAATATGCCTCGTTATACAAACGTCCGTCTTCTTCGATAATATGCGTACCGCCGATGATGTGCATCCCGGTGTCCCGCGCCAGCCGCGTGAACAGCCTTTCGTATTCCGCGGTGAAGCCCGGCAGCGCTTCGATGGGCAGCGCCTTGCCGTCTGCGCCGCCGATCGACAACAGCTGCGTCGTGAACAGCTCCGGGAACAGCACGAAATCGGCCTCGAACTCCGCCGCCGCCCGCACATAATGCTCCACCTGGGCTGCAAATTCATCAAAACTGCTTATCGTATGCAGGTGATACTGAACCGCCGACACTCGAATCGTCATGGAAACACCATCCTTCTTTGAGTCATGTATAACTTACCATACCGCAGCGGCTTGTTTAAAGTACTTACAAAGACGTAACTTACTACAGTACAAAGGCCCCCTGCCGCACACATGTCAGCTGGGAGCCCTTCGGGTCATTCGCCTTGCTTGGAGAAGCCTTCCTCTTGCATGTACTCTTCCAGTTCCTCATACGTCTCGAACGCCGAATCGAGATTGTCGCCCGCGTATACATACCACAAATCTTCATCAAAAAATACGGTCAGCTTATTGTTGTCCGCATCCGTCCACAGCTCTTTCTCCGGCGCATCGCCTTCTTGGGCAGCCGATACGGCGGCCGGCTGTACCGCAGCCGCTCGATGGCCCGACAACAAGCGGATCGATGCGGCGACAGCCTCCCGCAGACGCTCTTCGTCGAAGTCCCGAATGTTTACGAACCCCTTCTCATCCGTATCGTACCCGGGCAGCTGCCCGACGTAAACATAGCCGTTGCCGTTCGGATGAAGATGGTAGACGACGTTTTTCTTGTCCGTTAAGCTTCCCTCATAATGAAAATTTACCCGTCCGAGCGACACGTTCTTGCGCTCCAGTTCCGGGAACGATTCGATCACTTGCAGTTTTTGCTCAAAGGTAAGCATGAGGCGCCTCCGGTTTGGTGGTTGATTTTGACAGTGATTATAGCATTAGCGGCCCCTTCATTCCAAATGACCGGTCAACAGTTCGCACTTGGGCGCTGGCTGCCCCAGCCACGTCACCGGTACGACGCCGTCGATACTGTATCGTTCCCTAGTCACTGCATAGTTGACTTGTTAGTCGATATTTTTATACTTGGCCCCAGTAGATCGCCGTTTCATAGTCTATTGTCACCTGACCGTCTTCATTGTGCTTTTCAAACATGCTTTGCAGCGCGGCGATCATCGGCTCGTGGTTGGGATGGCCGGGCTTCGGCGCGTAAGAGGAAGAGAGCAGGCGGCCCTTCAGTCCTTCAAAATCGAACTGCTGCTGCATCACAAATCGCGCTTCCTGCATCGTATTTTCTTCGAAGAAGGTTCGCAGCTCCTCGTGAACCATATTTCTTTGACTGACGATGACGTAATCGGTTCCGTACGTGCGCAGCAGCTGCTCATACTGTTCCCGAAACGGTGTGCCCTCCTCCAGCCGAACGTTCCAGATCAGCGCAACCTTGCCGGTCGGACGGAGAATGCGGCGGAACTCGGGGCGGGCCTTGGCTCGATCAAACCAATGGAAAGCTTGCGCCGATACGATCGCATCTACCGATCGGTCCGGCAGCCCCGTCTCTTCCGCGGAGCCCGGCACAAGGCGAAGCTTCTCGTAATTTGCCAGCATCCGCCCGGCGGCCCCGCGCATGGCCGAGTTCGGCTCAACGGCAATCACGCCGGTCCCCCGTTCCAAAAGCAGCTGCGTAAAAATGCCCGTACCGGCGCCGATGTCGGCCACTTCGGATTCCGGACGTATGCCCACGGTGTCGTATAGATAATCAAGCGCTTCCTTCGGATAGCTCGGGCGGTATTTTACATAATCATCGACGCGATCGGAAAAGCGTTCTTTGCTGTTTATGACCGTTCCCTCCTTTTTTTGTATGGACGTGTGACTGTGACTGTGTTTTGACGGATCCGCTGCAGTGCTGTCTATTACCGATTACCAACGTTGTTATTGCCGGCCTGTGGCCGCCGGGGCATATTATCGTCCAAACGGCGTTGCTGCGGCTGTACCATCGCCTGCCGGGATCAACAAGGTCCGAATGGACGTTGATTCTACTGCCACACGCCCTGCCAAGGCGCAGCAAGGTCCGAATGGACGTTGTAATGCTGTCCCATGGCCTGCCGTGGATCAACAAGGTCCAAATGGACGTTGATTCTACTGCCACACGCCCTGCCAAGGCGCAGCAAGGTCCGAATGGACGTTATCGCTATAGCCCCAAATCCTGCCGGAGGGCAACATGCTGCTAGAATTAAATCTGGACATCTCCGTTAAGAGAATTCAATATGGAATCTAACAGGA